>DASZDM010000163.1:0-32054 GCA_035942015.1 Acidimicrobiales bacterium
GAGCGGCTGCGTGCGGTACATGGGGCGGCGCACCCTCGGGCCCGACTGCCGACCAGGGAGTGAAGTGGATCAGGACCCAGCGAAGCTGTCGCAACTGTGGGCCGACTACAAGGAGTCGGGCAACGGCGCGCTGCGAGACCAGCTGATCGTCCATTACTCACCACTGGTGAAGTACGTCGCCGGCCGTGTGGCCGCCGGCCTACCACCGAACATCGAACAAGCCGACTTGGTCAGCAACGGGATCTTCGGCCTCATCGACGCCATCGAGAAGTTCGAGCCGGAGCGGGGCTACAAGTTCGAGACCTACGCCATCTCCCGCATCAAGGGTGCCATCCTCGACGAGCTCCGTTCCATCGATTGGGTGCCCCGGTCCGTCAGGCTGAAGGCCCGGGCCATCGAGCAGGCGTACACCAAACTCGAGGCCGAGCGTCACCGGTCACCCACCGACGTGGAGTTGGCGGGAGAGCTGGACATGTCGGAGGTCCAACTGCAGCGAGCGCTCGGCCAGATCTCTTTCGTAGGCCTGGTTGCCCTCGACGAGATCCTCCTGGTGAGCGGTGACAGGGGCGAGACCTTGACCCTCGGCGACACCGTCGCCGATCCTGCGGCCGGCCCGATGGCGACCTACGAGGTGGAGGAGATGCGCCAGATCCTGGCCGACGCCATCAATCAGATGGCTGAGCGGGAGAAGCTCGTCCTCACGCTCTACTACTACGAAGGCCTCACCCTTTCCGAGATCGGCCAGGTGCTCGGGGTCAGCGAGAGCCGGGTCAGCCAGATTCACACCAAATCCGTCATCCACCTGCGGGCCAAGCTCGTTGCCGGTGAACGTGAGATCGCCTGAAGACCGCCCCCCGCTGGATCTCGGCTTGGTCGACATGACGGTTCAGGATGCGCTGGACGTCCCCGACGACCGTCCGCTGCGAGACGACATTCGCCTGCTCGGGGGGTTGTTGGGGGAGTCCCTTCTACGCCAGGGAGGCCAGGAGCTCTTCGACCTTGTCGAGCAGGTCCGTCGCCTCACCAAGGCAGGACCGGAAGCGGCAACCCTCGACATGGCCCACCAATTGGACGACTGGCTGGCCGAGGTCGACGTGTCCACTGCCATCTCCCTGGTTCGGGCCTTCTCCGCCTACTTCAATCTCGCCAACATCGCCGAGCAGGTTCATCGGGCCGACGAGTTGGCCGTGCGCTCCGGCCCTGACGGCAGTCGTCTGGCCGCGACCGTCGACGCCATCGAAAAGGCGGGCTGGTCCACGGCCGACGTCCAAGCCGTGGTCGACCGTCTTGAACTTCGCCCGGTGTTCACGGCCCACCCGACAGAGTCAGCCCGGCGATCGGTGCTGACCAAGCGACGTCGGGTGGCCGAGCTCCTGGAGGCTCGCGCCGACCCGAGGTCGTCGGCAGAGGACCGGGCCAGGGTCGACCAACGATTGGCGGAGGTCATCGATTTGCTATGGCAGACCGACGAGCTGCGCCGGGAACGACCTCAGCCCCTGGACGAAGCCGCGTCGGTGGTCTTCTACGTCGACGAGATCGTCCGAGAGGTCCTTCCCGATCTGCTGGAGGATCTCTGCACCCAACTCGCTCGCTTGGGCGTGACGCTCCCGCCCCGAGCCCGTCCCATCCGCCTCGGATCATGGGCCGGTGGAGATCGGGACGGGAATCCCCACGTCACCCCGGAGGTGACGCTTGAGGTTCTGCAACTGCATCGTGAGCATGCACTGGGGACCGCCCTGCTCGGCATCGAGGAGCTCATCCACGTCTTCAGCTTCTCCACGCGCATCGTGGCCATTTCCTCGGGCCTGCGGGAGCGTCTGGACGCCTACCGGGACCGTATGCCCGCGGTGTACCAGCGCTACGTCCGCCTCAATGCCGAGGAGCCCTACCGCCTGATGTGCTCCTACGTCCGCCATCGTCTGGAGGAGACGCGGGCCTGGTCGTACGAAGGTGGTGCTGCCGTCGCCGTCTCGGAGGAGATCCGCTACCGCAGTACCGATGAATTGCTCGACGACCTCGAGGTGATGCGACGCTCTCTGCTCGACAACCGCGGTGATCTGGTGGCCACCGGCACCCTCGACCGCCTGTTGCGGCCCCTCGCCGCCTCCGGTCTCGGCCTGGTGACACTCGACGTACGAGAGCACGCCCGACGCCACCACGAGGCCGTGGCCCCGCTGTTCGACCGGGCCGAGGTGCTGGCCGTGCCGTACTTGACGCTCTCGGCCGACGAGCGCTTCGGCGTGCTGTCGGCGGAGCTTGCCGGGCGCCGGCCTCTCCTGGCCACGGCCCGGAGCCTGGAGTCGGTGGCCGGCGCTCCGGCGAGCGTCTTCACCATGATCCGCACCGCGCTGGACCGATACGGCGACGAAGTGGTCGAGAGCTACATCATCTCCATGACCGAGGGCGCCGACGATGTCCTCGCCCCCGTGGTCCTGGCCCGGGAAGCCGGACTGGTCGACGTCCACGCCGGCGTCGCCCGCATCGGCTTCGTTCCCCTTTTCGAGACCATCGACGAATTGCGCCGGGCCGGGGCGATCATGGACCAACTGCTCAGCGACGGCTGTTATCGACAGCTCGTCGCGCTACGGGGGGACGTCCAGGAGGTCATGGTCGGCTACTCCGACTCCAACAAGGACGGCGGCATCACCACGGCGCAGTGGGAGATCCACCGGGCCCACCGGGCCCTGCGTGACACCGCCGCGGCCCACGGTGTCCACCTGCGGCTCTTCCACGGCCGCGGTGGGACGGTCGGCCGCGGCGGTGGTCCCACCAGCGAGGCGTTGCTGGCCCAGCCCTTCGGGACCTTGGACGGCTCGGTCAAAATCACCGAGCAGGGCGAGGTCATCTCCGACAAGTACGGCGTCCCGGCCCTCGCCCGCCACAACCTCGAGGTCACGCTGGCAGCCCTCCTCGAGGCCTCGCTGCTGCACCGGGAATCGCGGTTGTCCGAGGCGGTCCTCGCCCACTGGGACGAGGTCCTCGACTCCGTGTCCGACGCTGCCTTCGTCGCCTACCGCCGCTTGGTGGACGATCCTGGCCTGGTGCCGTACTTCCTGTCGTCCACCCCGGTCGACGAGCTGGCCGGCCTCAACATCGGCTCACGCCCGGCACGCCGGACCGAGGGTCCGGCGGGCGCCGGGCTGAGCCAGCTCCGGGCCATCCCCTGGGTCTTCGGTTGGACGCAATCACGCCAGATCATCCCTGGCTGGTTCGGGCTCGGGACCGGATTGGCAAAAGCCAGGGAGGCGGGATGGTCGGAGGACCTGCGCGAGATGCACGGCTCCTGGAACTTCTTCCGCTCGTTCCTCTCCAACGTGGAGATGGTCCTGTTCAAGACCGACCTCACCGTTGCCCGCCACTACGTCGAACGGCTGGTGGAGCCCGCCCATCGCTACCTCCTCGAGGTGATCGTCGAGGAGTACGACCGCACGGTGTCCGGCGTCCTCCAGATCCTGGGTCAGACGCGGTTGCTGCAACATCATCCCCGCCTCCGGCGCACGCTCGAGGTGCGAGATGCGTACCTTCGTCCTCTCAGCCACGTGCAGGTGGCCCTCCTGGCCCGGGCCCGCGCCACCCCTGAGCCCGAGCCGGCGCTGACACGAGCGCTGATGCTCACCGTCAACGGCATCGCCACGGGCCTGCGCAATACGGGCTGAGTTTCGCCATCGCAACCGGAGGTTGCTCGGCGAGAATGATGGTGCTCCGGTCCCGGCGGAGCCGGCGACCTTCACGCTGATCACCTTCTGGGGCGAGCTGCGCTCGCCCCAGGCCGCCATCCATGGAGGCCGCCTTCGGCGGCGTGCCTGGCCGGCAACCGGCAACCGGCGACCGGCGGTGAAGTTCCTCTTTCACTTCAGCTTTTTCTCCGGTAGTTTCTTGTTGGCTCGGTGCTGGCGACGCTTTTCATAGCGGTCCGCCCCTTCCCCTCTTCGGTGCTTCCCCCTGTGCCGTCGCCCTGTCCAGGGGGAAGCCATGCTGTCGTTCCGTCGGGGCCTTTGCCGCCCAGTTGCCTGCCGTCCCGTTGGCCCCGCGCTCGTTCGAGTTGCCGTGGCCGTGCTCACCGGATGTCTGGTGCTGGCGTCGACTCCGCCGGCTGGGGCCGAACTCGCGGCGCGTGTCGTCTACCGCCCGCCGGTGGACGGGCCCGTGGTCGACGGGTACCGCCCGCCGGTGTCGCCCTATGCGCCCGGGAACCGTGGCCTCGACTACGCCACCGTTCCGGGGCAGCCGGTGGGCGCAGCGGGCGACGGTGAGGTCGTCTTCGCCGGGCGTATCGGGCCTTCCGGCCACGTCGTCGTCCTGCACGCCGATGGCATCCGTACCAGCTATTCCTTCCTCGACGCCGTCGGTGTGGCCCGCGGTGAGCGCGTCGTCGGAGGTCAAGCCGTAGGAACTGCCGGGGCCGTCCTGCACTTCGGGGCCCGGGCAGGCGAGGAGTACATCGATCCCGGACTGTTGCTGGCATCGGGACCGGCCCAGGTCCATCTCGTCCCCCTCCCGCTGCGGTCGCCACAGGACCAGGCGCGTGAGCGCAGCTGGCTAGTCGAGCTGGTGGCCGAGGCCATCGGGGTGGCATGGCAAGGAGTCGAGGCCGGCGCCGGCGCGGGCGCCGCCGTGGGCGATGCCGTCGAGGATGCCGCGGCATGGGCGGGGGAGGAGGCCGTGGTGGTCGCCGCCGAGGCGGCGTCATTGGCGGAACTGGCTGCCATCAAGGGCTGGGAGTACGTCAAGGGCGAGCTCGAGACCTTGTGGGACCACGCCGTGCTGTTGGCCCACTACGCCGGCCAGCTGCCGATCAGCCCACTGTTCCTGGCCCACGTGGCGGCTCAGTGGGAGGGGGCCCAGCGTTTCCGGCGGAGCCAAGAAGGTTGCACGCCGGCTTCGGAGCCGCCGGCTCCGCCACCCCCGGGTCGTCGGATCGCCGTGGTGGTCGGCGGCTTCGGTTCGTCGTCGGCAGAGGCCGACGTTCTCGATGTCGACCTGGCTTCTCTCGGGTACGACGCCGACGACGTGGCCCAGTTCTCTTACGCCGGGGGTCGGGTCCCGGACGTGGGCGCCCTCGACGGCGTTCCCACCAGCCACTACGGGCCCAGCCACGCCAACGGCGACCTGGCTGCCGCCGGCCAACGCCTGGTCGGGCTCCTCGACGCCATCGGCGGTGCCCACCCCGGCGTCCCCGTCGACGTCATCGCCCATTCCCAGGGCGGGGTGGTGGCTCGCCTGGCGCTGGCCGACCGTGGGTCTGTGGACACGCCGGTGGCCAATCTCATCACGCTCGGGTCACCTCACAACGGCGCCGATGTGGCCACGGCCAACGCCCTGCTGGGCACGACGACCTTGGGGGAGTTGGCCCAGGCGGGAGCCACGCACGTGAGCGGCGGTTCGATCGACGGCGCCTCGGCTGCCGCCGGCCAGCTCTCGGAGACATCGGAGCTCATGGACGATCTCGGCGACGAGCCGCTGCCGGAAGGGACCCGGGTGACCTCCATCGCGGCACCGGGAGATCTCACCGTCGCCGGTCTGCACAGCTCCCTCGACGGCGCCACCAACGTCATGGTTCCTCTCGAGGGGCTCTCCGCGCACGCCGATCTCCCCGGTTCGGTACTGACCCAGCGGGAGATGGCCCTGGCCCTCACCGGCCAGGGCCCAACCTGTCGGGATCTCAACGGGGACCTGGCCCTCGCCGCCGCCGTCAGCCTGGGCGAGGACGCCCTGGGCCTGGCCACCGGGGTGGGTGCCATCTGGGTCGACCGCCGGATCCCCGGCATCAAGGTGCCGACGAGGACACCCCGGTTGCCCGCGCGTGATCACGTCTCCCCGCCCAGCAGATAGTCTTGCAGTTCCCCGACGTTCGCTTCCCCGCCTCTCACGGTCGCTCCTTCTGGAGCGCGGCGGCGGGAGCCGCCCAACCGTGAAGAGGAGATACCGATGGCGGCAGTCGTGACTATGAAGCAGTTGCTCGAGGCAGGTGTGCACTTCGGGCACCAGACCCGGCGCTGGAACCCCAAGATGAAGCGGTTCATCTACGGGGAGCGCAACGGGATCTACATCATCGACCTGCAGCAGACCCTCAAGCGGATCGAGACCGCCTACGTCTTCGTACGCGACCTCGTGGCCAACGGTGGGTCGCTGCTGTTCATCGGTACGAAGAAGCAGGCCCAGGACCCCATTGCCGATGCCGCCGCCGGGTGCGGCATGCCCTACGTCAACGAGCGATGGTTGGGCGGCATGCTCACCAACTTCTCCACCATCAGCGGACGGGTGAAGAAGATGCAGGAGCTCCAGCGCATGCGCGAGGTCGGCGACTTCGAGGTCATGCCGAAGAAGGAGGCCCTCCAGAAGAGCCGTGAGCTGGAGAAGCTCGAGCGCAACCTGAGCGGCATTCGCGACATGGCCAAGCTCCCCGACGCCGTGTTCGTCATCGACACCAAGAAGGAGCACATCGGCGTCACCGAGGCCAATAAGTTGAAGGTGCCGGTGGTGGCCGTGGTGGACACGAACTGCGACCCCGACCTCATCGACTTCGTGATCCCCGGCAACGACGACGCCATTCGCGCCGGCACGCTCATGTGCCGGGTCATCTGCGACGCCGTCAAGGAGGGGCGCTTCATCGCAGAGCGCCGGGGCACCGCCCCCAAGCCGGTCCCGCCCCCGCCCTCGCCCGAACAGGAGGCGGAGCGGGCCCGTCAACAGGCGGAGGCCCGAGCCTCCGCCGCTCGCCAGCGTGACGAACGTGAGGCACGGCTCGCCGCCGCCACCTCCGAGCCGACTCCCGGATCACCCGAGGAGACCGACGCCGTGGCACCCGTCCAGGCGTCGCCCGAGGTCGGTCAGGAGCCCGGCGGTGAACCCCTCCCAGACGTGCAGGCGCCCCCGTCCGACGCGGTCGAGCCGAATCCTGGCGCCATTCCGACCCGCAACGACGACCTTGCCGTCGCCGCCGAGTTCCCCGAGACACAGCCGGGTTCGGCGGCTGACGCACCGGTCGGCTCCCACGGAGGCAACCCGGGCGATGGAGCCGACGGACACGACGACCAAGCAACGCCGCCGGCCAACGCCGGCGCCACTGCTGACGATCTGGCGCCGCCGGCCTCCTCGGAGGCCCAAGGTGCCATGCCCGGCGAACCCACCGCCGCCCAGGAGTAACCGATGGCCACCTTCGATGCCAAGGATGTGAAGCGGCTCCGTGACCAGACCGGCGCGGGGATGATGGACGCAAAACGGGCGTTGACGGCGAGCGACGGCGACTTCGAGGTCGCCGCCCGCTGGCTGCGTGAGCAGGGTCTGGCCGCACAGGAGAAGCGGTCCGATCGGGAGAACGCCGAGGGGGCCGTCGCCCTGGCCGTTGGAGACGGCGTGGCCGCGGTCGTCGAGCTGCGCTCCGAAACCGATTTCGTGGCCAAGTCCCCCGAGTTCACCGGCCTGGCTGATGACATGGCGACCGCCGTGGCCGAGCGGGGCGAGGGGGCGGTGGCCGAGCTCGCCGGTCGCCTTGACGACCTCAAGGTCACCCTCAAGGAGAACCTGGAGGTCGGACGCGTGGTCCGGGTGGACGCATCCGAGGGCAACGTCCTCGACACGTACCTCCACGTGCAGAACGGCCGAGGAAAGAACGCGGTCGTGGTGGAGCTGGCCGGTGGAGACCAGGAGCTGGCCCACGATGTGGCCGTCCACATCGCGTTCGCTCGTCCCCTCCATCTCACCCGCGACCAGTTCCCTCCCGAGGCGGTGGCCGAGCGTCGGGCCGAGTTGGAGGCGCTGTCACGCAACGAGGGCAAGCCCGAGGCGGCCCTTCCCAAGATCGTCGAGGGCCGCATCACGGGATTCTTCAAGAGCGTGCCGGGCGGGGCCCTGCTCGACCAGCCGTTCGTCAAGGACGAGAAGCAGTCGGTTGGCCAGGCGCTGGGCTCGGCCAAGGTCGTCCGGTTCGAGCAGGTCGAGATCTAGTCGCCTCGCAAGCGGAGCTTGCGCGGCGAGCTTGATGGTGCTCCGGGCGCCGGCGTTCGCCGGCACCCTCCGCGCTGACCACTTCCCTGGTCCCCCCAGCCAGGGGTCGACCGCCTTCGGCGGTGCTCGTGGCCGGCGGACATCCTCCCTGCGTCGGATGTCGTTGGTTTGAGGGTGTGCAGTAGGTTCTTCTCTCGATGGAGAACGACGAGCTCGGGGCGGCCCGGTGGAAGCGGGTCGTGCTCAAGCTCTCGGGCCAGGCCTTCTTCCCAGGCCAAGGCTCGGATGCCGGTGCGGCATCGATCGATGGTGACGTGGTCAGCCGCATCGCCGGCGAGATCGTCGATGCCCGACGCAACCTCGGCGTCGACATCGCCGTGGTGGTGGGCGGCGGGAACATCTGGCGGGGCATGACCGGCGCCGGGGCGGGCATGGACCGGGCCCAGTCCGACTACATGGGCATGCTCGCCACCGTGATCAACGCCCTTGCCCTCCAGGATGCCCTCGAGCGTCTCGATCAGCCGACCCGGGTCCAGACCGCCATCCAGATGGCCCAGGTGGCCGAGCCCTACATTCGGCGCCGGGCCATGCGTCACCTCGAGCAGGGTCGGGTGGTCATCCTCGCCGGGGGGCTGGGCAATCCCTTCTTCACGACCGACACTCCCGCTGCCCTGCGCGCCGCCGAGATCGACGCCGACGCCATCTTGAAGGGAACGCACTCCGGCATCGACGGCGTCTACACCGCCGATCCTCGCCTCGATCCGTCCGCCACCAAACTCGACGAGCTGACGTACATGGACGTGCTCAACCGGGGCCTCAAGGTGATGGACCCCACGTCCATCACCTTTTGCATGGACCATGACCTTCCCATCGTCGTCTTCGACGTGCTCGAGAGGGGCAACATCCGCCGTGTCCTCATCGGGCGCGAGCAGATCGGTACCCTGGTGAGGTGATCGAGGACATCCTCTCCGATGCCGAGGCCAAGATGGCCAAGGCGGTCTCCCACACGTTGAGCGAGTTCGGGGGCGTACGCACCGGCCGGGCGGCGCCCGCGTTGGTGGAAAAGCTGTCCGTGGAGTACTACGGCTCCGAGGTGCCCTTGCAGCAGTTGGCCGGCTTCAGCGTGCCCGAAGCGCGCCTCCTCGTCATCCAGCCCTTCGACCAGGGCGCCATGGGCGCCATCGAAAAGGCCATCCAGAACTCCGACCTCGGCATCAACCCGAGCAACGACGGCCATGTCATCCGTCTGTCCTTCCCCCCGCTCACGGCCGAGCGCCGAAAAGACTTCGTGCGGGTGGTGAAGCACATGGCCGAGGAGGGCAGGGTGGCTGTGCGAAACCTCCGTCGTGCCGCCCGCCACGAGCTGGACGCCCTGGAGAGCGACGGAGGCATGTCGGCTACCGAGCTGGAACGGGCCGAAAAGGAGCTCGACAAGCTCACCAGTCGCCACGTCGGCGACATCGACACCGCCCTCGAGCACAAAGAACGGGAGCTCCTCGAGGTCTGAGGAGGCTCCTTTCGCGGTCACGTCCGCACCAGAAAACCCATAGGAGATCCGATGGATGAGCGTCCGTTCTGGGAACGCCCTGAAGACGACACCGAGGGACAGCCGGAGGATCGGCGGAGCCACGACGCTGAACCCGATCCCACTGAGGGGGTGCGCATCATCGGTGCCGATGAAGCCGCCGAGGCCATCGAGCGCGGGGAGGTGGCGTCTCGAAGGGGGATGGGCACGCCGCGCTACGGCGACCGCCCCGAGGCTCCTCCCGACGACGCCCGACCCGCCCTGCGCTTCCCGCTGAGCGCCAGCGGTGACCCCTCCGACGTCGCCCGGCCGAGGGTGAGCGGGGCGCCGCAGTCCCCCATGCAGCCCTGGACCGAGCCACCGAGCGGCGAAGTGCCCGTGATCGTTCCGGAGGCCAAGGGGGACGAGGCGGCCGACGATCTGGAAGCGTGGTCGAGCTTCGCCAGCGCCGGGCCCCGCTGGAGGGACCAGTCGAGCGACTGGGAAGAGCCGGACTACGACGACGCCAGCATGCTCCACGACGACCAGACCCGCATCGGGGCCCTGGACACCTCCGACCGGCCGGGACCCGACGACTTCTTCTCCTTCGACGAGACCGAAGAACCGGCTCCGCCGCCGGTGCGGGTGGGGCGCCAGTCGCCACGCTCGGCACCGTCGGCAGACCTCGGGGGACCGTCCAGGCGGGCCCTTCGGTCCGACGACCCGTCGGTCCCTCCCGAGGAGGGCCACGGTGGTGATCGCGACGTCCGCCAGAGCGTCATCGCCGGTGTCGCCTTCGCCGTCGTCGCCCTCGCGGTGTTCGCCCTCGGTTCCGCACCGGCGGCGGTCCTCGTCGCCGGGGTCGTGGCGGTGTGCGCCGCCGAGCTGTTCGATTCGTTGCGCCGGGCCGGCTACCAACCCGCCGTCCTACTCGGTCTGGTGGCGTCGGTCTCCCTGGTCGGAGCCGCCTACTGGAAGGGTGACGTCGCCCTTCCCCTGGTGATCGGCCTCACCGTGGTGTTCACCCTGCTCTGGTACCTCCTGGGCGTCACCCGGGCGGCGCCGACGATGAATCTGGCCGTCACCATCTTCGGAGTGGCGTACGTGGGGCTCTTAGGGTCCTTCGCGGCCCTGATCCTGGCCTTTCCCTACGGAATCGGCGTGTTGATCGGTGTCGAGCTGGTGGTCGCGGTCAACGACGCCGGTGCCCTCTTCGCCGGGCGTCGGTTCGGCCGGCGACTGCTTGCGCCCGATATCAGCCCCGGTAAGACGGTCGAGGGCGTCATCGGTGGCGGTGTGGCCGGTATCGCCGTCGCGTGGCTGGTCCTCGGGGTGATCGGCTTGTTCCCGTGGGACACGGGCAGTGCGTTCGCCCTCGGTCTGGTTGTCGCCGTGGTGGCCCCGTTGGGCGATCTGTGCGAGTCGATGATCAAGCGGGACCTCGGGGTCAAGGACATGGGGAACGTCCTTCCCGGGCACGGTGGCCTCCTCGACCGCTTCGACGCCCTGTTGTTCGTCCTTCCCGCCGCGTACTACCTGTGCCGGCTGTTGGAGGTCTTCTGAGGCCCCGTCACCCGCAGGTACCCGCCCGACGGGTCCTGTCACCGAGCGGGACCCCTCCCACCGGTACTCGCTTCACTGCGGTCCGTGGGCCCCTCCCCTCGGCGCCACCGGTCCGGCTCCCTGGGTGCCACCCCAGATCGTGGTGAAAGAGACCACGGTTGCCGTTATCGGTTCGACGGGTTCGATCGGAACCCAGGCCCTCGACGTCATCCGGGCCGAGCCCGAGCGCTATCGCGTGGCGGCGTTGGCGGCGGCGTCGTCGGTCGAGCTGCTGGGGCAGCAGGCTCGGCAGTTCCGTCCGTCGGTGGTCGGATTGGCCGACGCCACCCGGGCACGGGAGCTCCAGGAACTGGTTCCTCCCGGTACCGAGGTCGTGGCCGGTCCTGAGGCCCTGGCGACACTGTCCGTCGACGCCGACGTGGTGGTCAACGGCGTCGTGGGCTTCGCCGGTCTGCCGGTGACCCTGGCCGCGCTCGGGGCCGGTCGTCGCCTGGCCCTGGCCAACAAGGAGTCGCTCATCGCCGGAGGGCCGGTGGTGCAACAGGTGCGAGGCACCGCCGGGGCCGAGATCATCCCCGTCGACTCCGAGCACTGCGCCTTGCACCAGTGCCTGCGGGCGGGACGGACCCAGGAGGTGGAGCGCCTCGTGCTGACCGCCAGCGGTGGACCATTCCGTGGTCGTACGGCAGGTGAACTGGCCGATGTCAGCATCGACGACGCCCTCGCCCACCCCACCTGGAGCATGGGGCCCAAGATCAGCGTGGACTCCTCAACCTTGATGAACAAGGGCCTGGAGGTCATCGAGGCCCACGAGCTGTTCGGCGTCGCCTACGACCGCATCGACGTGGTGGTCCACCCCCAGTCGGTGGTGCACTCCATGGTCGAGTTCTCCGACGGGGCCACGATCGCCCAGCTCTCCATGCCCGACATGCGCCTGCCGCTCGCCTACGCCCTCGCCTGGCCCCGACGCGGACGCCAGCCCTTCGGCGCCATCGACTGGGCCACACTCGATCGCCTCGACTTCCAACCTCCCGACCTCGAGGCCTTCCCGTGCCTGGACCTGGTCCGGGAGGCGGGCCGGGTGGGCGGCTCCGCACCGGCGTGGTGCAATGCCGCCAACGAGGTGGCGGTGGCTGCGTTCCTCGATGGACGCATTTCGTGGAATGGCATCGCCCAGGTGTTGAAACGGGCGATGGACGGCCATGATGGGACCGAGATGGACAGTGCCCACGCCGTGGTCGAAGTCGACGGCCGGGCCCGGGAGCTGGCCGATCGGATCATCGAGAGGATGACAGCGTGAGCGACACCATTCGCACCGATACTCCGCCACCGGCGGAGCAGCCGGCGGCGCCACCCGAGGGCGAGGTCACCAGCTGGCTGCGCCGAGCGGTTGTGGCCACCCTCGTCGTCGCCCTCGGGATCTGGGTCTCGCTGCCCACCCTGGCCATCATCGTCGCCCTGGTGTTCATGATCTTCATGCACGAGCTGGGTCACTACGTCACCGCCAAGGCGGCAGGCATGAAGGTGACGGAGTTCTTCCTCGGATTCGGACCTCGGCTGTGGTCGTTCCGGCGGGGCGAGACCGAGTACGGCATCAAGGCCATCCCCGCCGGCGCCTACGTGCGCATCATCGGGATGAGCAACCTCGAGGAGGTCGACCCCGCCGAGGAGAGCCGCACCTACCGCCAACAGCCGTACTGGCGACGGATGTCGGTGGCGGTGGCCGGATCCACCATGCACTTCCTCATGGCCATCGTGCTGTTCTTCGTTGTGGTGAGCGTCATCGGTAGCCCCGATCCCACGTCCAGCCGCTGGACGGTCGCCGCCATCACCGATGACAGCGCCGCCGATGCCGCCGGCCTCCAGCTCGGCGACCGGATCCTCAGCATCGAGGGCAACCGCTTCGACACCTTCGAGGACATGTCCGCCTACCTGCGCGACAATCCGGGGGACGACGTCGCCATGATCGTCGAGCGCGATGGGCGGGAGATCCGCCTCACGACCACCCTCGGCACCACCAACGACAAAGGTGAGGCCGTCGGCTTCCTCGGCGTGGGTCCCGAGTTCCCCAACGTGCGCGTGGACCCACTGACGGGGGTCGTCGATTCGGTGCAGGCCACTGGGGAGACGATCTGGCTCTCCATCAAGGGGCTGGGCGCCTTCTTCTCTCCCGACGGCCTCTCCGGCTACGTGGAAACCCTCACCGGCAGCGGTCCGCTCCCGGAGCCGGGCGAGATGGAGGAGGAGGGCCGGATCATCTCGGTGGTGGGCGCGGTGCAGATCGCCAGCCAGTCAGCCGACATTGCCGGTGCCCTGTTCTTCCTTTTCGCCATCAACGTGTTCATCGGGGTCTTCAACCTGGTCCCGCTGCTGCCCTTCGACGGAGGCCATGTCGCCATCGCCACCTACGAGCGCATTCGTAGTCGCAAGGGCAAGCGGTACTTCGCCGACGTGGGCAAGCTCATGCCCGTCACCTACGCCGTGGTCGCCCTGCTGGCGTTCGTCTTCGTCACCTCCGTCTACCTCGACATCGCCGATCCCATCTCACTGCAGTGACTCCCTCGGGGAAGCGGCGGGCAACCCGCCAGGTCATCCTCGCCCACCCGTCCAAGCCGGTGGCCGTCGGGGGCGGCTCGCCCATCAGCGTGCAGTCGATGACCATCACGAAGACGGCCGACCACGAGGCCACGCTGGAGCAGATCTACGCCCTGGCCGGGGCCGGGGCCGACGTCGTGCGCTGTACCTGCAACGACGACGCCGCCGCCGAGGGCCTGGCCCGCATCGTGCCCCGCTCGCCGGTGCCGCTGGTGGCCGACATCCATTTCCAGCACCGGCTGGCGCTGGCCGCGCTCGAGGCGGGAGTGTCCTGCCTACGGCTCAATCCGGGCAACATCCGCAAGCCCGAACACATCAAGACCGTGGCCGCCGAGGCGCGCGACCGGGGAGTCCCGATCCGCATCGGCGTCAACGCCGGCTCCCTCGACCCCGACATCGAGGCCCGTCACGGCGTCACGCCCGATGCGCTGGTGGCGTCGGCCCAGCGAGAGCTGGCCCACTTCGCTGAGGTCGGCTTCGACGACGTCAAGATCTCGGTCAAGGCCTCCGACGTGCGCCTCATGGTCGAGTCCTACCGGATGCTGGCCGATGCAGTCGACTTCCCCTTGCATCTGGGGGTCACCGAGGCCGGGCCGCCTCCCGGCGGCCTGATCAAGGCCACCGCCGGCATCGCGACCCTGTTGCTCGAGGGCATCGGTGACACCATTCGCTACAGCCTCACCGCCGATCCGGTGGAGGAGGCCCGGGCCGGACGTCAGCTGCTGGAGGCTCTCGGCCTGCGAGAGCGCACCAATGTCGACCTCATCGCCTGTCCGAGCTGTGGGCGGGCCGAGATCGACGTCATCGCCGTGGCCGGCCAGGCCATGGCCGCGTTCGCCGAACGGGAGCTGCCGGTGCAGGTGGCGGTGATGGGCTGTGTCGTCAACGGCCCCGGTGAGGCCCGCTCAGCTGATCTGGGCATCGCCGCCGGTCGCCGGCGCGGACACCTGTTCATCCGGGGCCAGGTGGTCCGGGTCGTCCCCGAGGACGAGATGGTGGATGCCCTGGTGGAGGAGGCCGAGAAGCTGGTGAAGGAGGGTGTCGAGGCCCGTCTGGCGGCGGCCGACCGCGGCGCCGCAGCCGAGGCCGAGGCCGACCGGGCCGCACTGCTGGCCGACCAGGGCGACGACGCCAACGCCAGCGAGGCCAAGGTGGAGCTCCTCCGCAGCCGTACCGCCGGCTGACGCCGGGCCCCGTTCTCGTTCTGGCCCCTTCAGCGGTTGCGATTACCACCGCTCAGGGGGCCAGATCGGGAGGGGTGGCGGCGAGAACGGGTGGGGGCCGGCCCGAGCGGCTCCGGTAGCCTCCCGGCGTGGCCAAGGCACCCGTGCTCACCCCTCGCGGGCAGGACTTCCCCAAGTGGTACCAGGACGTGGTGGCCAAGGGGGAGCTGGCCGACAACGGGCCGGTACGGGGAACGATGGTCATCCGTCCCTATGCGTTTGCTCTCTGGGAGCGGATGCAGGCCGAGCTCGATCGGCGCATCAAGCAGGCCGGGGCCCAGAACGCCTACTTCCCTCTGTTCATCCCGGAGAGCTACCTCCGCCGCGAGGCCGACCACGTCGAGGGGTTCAGCCCGGAGCTGGCGGTGGTGACCCACGCCGGCGGCAAGGAGCTCGATGAACCGGTGGTGGTGCGGCCCACCAGCGAGACCATGGTCAACAGCTCGTTCGCCAAGTGGATCCAGAGTCACCGCGACCTCCCGCTGTTGATCAACCAGTGGGCCAACGTGGTGCGTTGGGAACTGCGCCCCCGTCTGTTCCTCAGGACCACCGAGTTCCTCTGGCAGGAGGGGCACACCGCGCACGCCACCCGCGCCGACGCCACCGCGTACGCCGAGCGGATCCTGCGGGACGTCTACGAGGATTTCATGGTCGAGGTGCTGGCCATCCCCGTGCTGACCGGTCCCAAGACGGCAAGGGAACGCTTCGCCGGGGCCATCAACACGCTCACGTGCGAGGCCATGATGGGCGACGGCAAGGCACTGCAGATGGGGACCAGCCATGAGCTGGGCCAGAACTTCGCCCGCGCCTTCGACATCACCTACTCCGACGAGCACGGCGAGCGCACACACGTGTGGCAGACCTCATGGGGAGTCTCCACCCGGTTGGTCGGGGGACTCATCATGGCCCATGGCGACGACGCCGGCCTGCGGCTCCCGCCCGCCGTCGCCCCCACCCAAGTGGTGGTCCTGGTGGTGCGTGACGAGGCGGGGGTGGCGGAGACGGCCGCTTCTCTGGGGCGGGAACTGGCCGGCACCGGCGTGCGGGTCGTCGTCGACGACCACATCGACGTGGGCTTCGGTCGCCGCAGCGTCGACTGGGAGCTCAAAGGCGTCCCGGTCCGCCTCGAGGTGGGACCACGCGACCTGGCTGAGGGTAGGGTCACGCTGGTCCGCCGGGTCGACGGGACCAAGGAGCCGGTCACGGTGGCGGAGGCGCCGGGTCGAGTGGTCGCCGCCCTGGCGGAGGCGCAACGATCTCTCCTGGTCGAGGCCAGGAGGCGCCGGGAATCCAGCACGATCGACGTCGAGACCGTCGAAGACGCCATCGAGGCCGCCAGATCGGGCTGGGCCCGGGTGCCGTGGGCGGTCGTGGGTGACGAGGGTGAGAATCACTTGGCCGGCAAGGGGGTGACGGTGCGTTGCCTGCAACGTGCCGACGGCGGCCTTCCCGCCTCCGGCGACGAAGCCGACCTGGTGGCCGTCGTCGGACGCGCCTATTGAGCGCCTCCCAGAGGAGGGCGAACGGTGCCCCCGATTGGCTATACTCAAACCTGCTCTTGAGGTTCTGCGGTCCGCGGACCGTTCCGGCGTGGGCTTTGCCCACGCCTTTGTTATTGGTGGTAGGTCACGTTGCCCGGAAGGGTGATCGACAGACGAGAGGAGGAGGCGATGGTGACGATGCTCGACACGGTGGAACAGCTCGTGGCGCCGCTGCTCCAGCGTCGTGACATCCTTTTGTACGACGTCGAGCACACCGGCGCCGTGCTTCGTGTCCTGGTCGATCGTTCGGGCGGTATCGACCTCGAAGTCCTCACCGAGGTGACGCGCGAGCTCTCCGCCGCCCTCGACGACGTCGAGGCCGTGCCCGGGCGCTACACGTTGGAGGTCTCGAGTCCCGGTCTGGAGCGGCCACTGCGTCGGGCCGACCACTTCAGTGCTGCCCTCGGGTCGAAGGTCAAGATCAAGACCCGACCGGAGGTCGAGGGCGATCGCCGAGTCGAGGGCGTACTCGTGGCGGCCGACGACGAAGGCGTCACCGTGGAGACCGAAGGGAAGCAGCGCCGTCTGGGCCACGACGAGATCGAGCGGGCACGCACTGTGTTCGACTGGGGATCTTCCGGGCCTCGTCCCACCCCGAGTAGAGGAAAGCAGCGGAAAGGCATTCCCCGATGAGTTCCAACTTCGAGATGATGGAAGCCCTTCAGGCCCTCGCCATCGACAAGGGAATCACCGTCGACACTCTGCTCGACGCCCTGGCCAACGCCCTGGTGTCGGCCTACAAGCGCATGCCCGGAGCCGCCGAGGAGGCGTACGTCACCATCGACGCCGAGTCGTTCGAGATCCGGGTCTACGGACAAGAGCTCGACGAGGATGGCAACGTGGCCAGGGAGTGGGACGCCACGCCCGACGACTTCGGCCGCATCGCCGCCCAGACGGCCAAGCAGGTCATGACCCAGCGCATCCGCGAAGCCGAGCGGGACATGAAGTACGAGGAGTACGCCGGGCGCGAGGGCGACATCGTGACCGGGATCATCCAGCAGACCGACAGCCGCTTCACCCTGCTGGATCTGGGCAAGGTGGAGGCCCTGCTGCCCCAGGCGGAGCAGGTCCCGTATGAGCGCCCCGAGCCCGGCAACCGGCTCAAGGCCTACATCGTCGAGGTTCGCCGCAATCCCAGAGGTCCCCAGATCGTGGTCAGCCGGACCCATCCCGGCCTCATCAAGCGGCTTTTCGAGCTGGAGGTCCCCGAGATCGCCGACGGCATCGTCGAGTTCAAGGCCGTGGCTCGCGAACCCGGGCACCGCACCAAGATCGCGGTGTGGTCGAACGACCACAACGTCGACCCCGTCGGAGCGTGCGTCGGCGCCCGAGGGGCTCGGGTGCGGATGGTCGTCAACGAACTACGGGGCGAGAAGATCGACATCGTGCCCTACACCGACGACGTGCAGGAGTTCGTGATGAAAGCCCTGTCGCCGGCGAAGGTGAAGGAAGTCCGACTCGACGACGACACCGGGACCGCCGAGGTCATCGTGCCCGACTACCAATTGTCCCTGGCCATCGGCAAGGAGGGTCAGAATGCACGCTTGGCGGCCCGCTTGACCGGATGGCGGGTCGACATCAAGAGCGAATCGCAGCTCGCCGACGAGGAAGCCGGCTATGAGGGTGAGGAGTGGGCCGAGGGCGAGTGGGTCACCGATGCCGACTCTGGGGAGTTGACCTGGCGCCCGGCCGAGGGCGGTCCCGCCGTGACCGCCGAAGAGTGGCGCCAGGGCGGTGATGTCGTGGCCAGCCCCGGTGGCGACGGGTCGGAGGACGTTGCGACCATCCCGGCGCCCGCCACAGCAGCCGCTGCTGAGCCGTTGACGACGGAACCGGCGGCGGCCGAGCCGGCGACAACGGTCGCCTCCGTCGGCGACGAGGAGCGGGAGGATGCCTCATAGGACCGGTACGGACCTGCATCGGATGTCGGCGCCGGGCGCCGTCAGGCTCGCTTATGCGTGTGATTCGCCGATCTGACGGCACACTAGAGGTAGGGCGCGGTCTTCCCGGGAGGGGAGCTTGGTTGTGCCCGGGGTCGCTGGCGTGCGTCGATCACGCCCAACGACGCCGAGCGTTCGACCGGGCGTTACGGGGGCCGGTGCCTGCGGAGTCGATCGCCGGCCTGCGGGAGAAGATCAAGGTACGTGAGTGAGGACGGACTGACGCCGGGCACCGGCGTGACCGAGGAAATGAAGGGGTTGAGGTAGCAACTTGGCATCCAAGATCCGGGTCTACGAACTCGGTCGAGAGCTCGGGCTCTCCAACAAAGAAACCCTCGACCTGTGCGAGGCGCTCGGCATCGGCGTGCGTAGCCATTCGTCGAGCATCGTGGAGGCCCAGGCCGACCGCGTCCGGCGAAAGGCCGACGCCGAAGGGCTGCGGCGTGACCCGATCGTCGACGAGCCGACTCCGCCACCGCCCGCACCACCAGCCGCCCCGCCGCGCGCCGAGCGTCCTGTCGTGCCGGTCGAGGTGCCTCGGCCCACGCCGGCGATGCCGAGCGACTCGGCACCGGCCACGCCCACTCCCACGGACAAGCCCATCCCACCTCCGCCGACCGTGCCGGCGCCGGCCCAGCCGACGCCTTCCCCGCCGCCGCCACCACCCGTGCGTCCGGCCGAGCCGCCACACCGTCTGGTCAAGAGCGGCAAGGCCAGCGAGCAGCCGGATCTGGACGGGCCGCGATCCGACCGGCCCACCAGAGCAATCCCGCCGCCCCCGTCTCGGCCACCGGCCCCAGCGGCCCCCCCGGCCCCAGGGGCCCCACCGGTCGTGTCCGCCCCGCCCCCGCCCTCGGGAGACGCCCCGTTCCCGCCGGACGAGCAGACGCCCGCCGCCAGCGCCGGCCGCCCCGCCCCGCCCGGTACGGTGCGTGCCCCGGGTGGCCAGGCCATGCCTCCTCCTCCCGGTGGTCCGCCGCGCTCCGACGCCGGCCGGCCCATCCCGCCGCCACCCCGGCCGACCTCCAGTTCCGGGCGCGCCATCCCGCCGCCACCTGGTGCCGGCGGCCGTCGCACCAGCCCCCGCCCGCCCGGTGGCCCCTCCGGTGGTGCACCATCTCCCGGCCGCACCACCAGCCCCGGCAGCCGTCCCGGGGGCTTCGCCACGCCCGGTGGACGTCCCGGTGGGCCACCGCCGCTGCGGCCCGGACAGGTGCCCGGCGCCGGTGGCCGCCCCGGTGGCCGCCCCGGTGGGCCCCGCCGTCCCCGGCGCAAGGGTCGTCGGCGTCGCAATCGTGAGGAGCTCCAGCCTCAGGGCATCGCGTCCTACACCCCCCAGGACGCACCCATTCCCGAGGGGGAGGTCGTCATCGAGCGGGGGGACACGGCCAAGGACCTGGGTCCCAAGCTGAACCGTTCCGCCGCCGACGTGGTCCGCTTTCTCCTCCAACAGGGCGAGATGGTCACCGCCACCCAGACACTCTCCGACGACATGATCGAGCTGTTCGCGGCCGACGTCGGCGCCGTCGTGCGCCTCGTCGATCCCGGCCAGCAACAGGAGGTCGGCCTCCAGCAACTCCTCGACGTCCTCGATGCCGAGGATGAGGACGAGGACGACCTGCGGCCCCGCCCCGCCGTGGTCACGGTCATGGGTCATGTCGACCACGGCAAGACGCTGCTGCTCGACCGCATCCGCTCCGCCTCGGTGGCCGAGGGCGAGGCCGGCGGCATCACCCAGCACATCGGCGCGTACCAGGTGGAGCGCGACGGTCGCCGCCTCACCTTCATCGACACGCCGGGCCACGAGGCGTTCACCGCCATGCGAGCCCGCGGTGCGGAAGCCACCGACATCGTCATCCTCGTGGTGGCCGCCGACGACGGCGTGATGCCCACCACTCTGGAGGCGCTGTCCCACGCCAAGGCGGCGGAGGTGCCCATCGTGGTCGCCATCAACAAGGTGGACCGCGAGAACGCCGATCCTGACCGCGTCCGCCAGCAGCTCTCCGAACACGGCCTTGTCCCCGAAGCGTGGGGCGGGGACACCGTCATGGTGGAGATCTCCGCCCTGCGCAGCACAGGCATTGACGACCTGCTCGAAAACCTCTTCGTGGTGGCGGAGCTGGAAGATCTCCGGGCCAACCCCGAGGGCCGGGCCTACGGGGTGGTCCTGGAGGCCAATCTCGACGTCGGGCGGGGGCCGGTGGCCACCGTGTTGGTGCAGCGGGGTTTGCTGAAGGTGGGTGACCCCATGGTTGCCGGGCCGGCCTGGGGCCGGGTGCGGGCGCTCATCGATGACCACGGGGACCAAGTCAAGGAGGCGGGCCCGAGCGTGCCGGTGCAGGTGTTGGGTCTCTCCGAGGTGGCTGACGCCGGTGACGACTTCGTGATTGCCCCCGACGACCGCACCGCCCGACGGGTGGGCGAGACCCGGGGCCAGTTCGCCCGGATCAAGAACATCGCCTCGGACGCATCGGCGATCTCCACCGGGGTCAAGCTCGAGGACATCTTCGAGCAGATCCAAAAGGGGGAGGCGGCCACCCTGAACCTGGTGCTCAAGGCCGACGTCAACGGTTCGCTCGAGGCCCTCACCGATGCCCTGCGTCGCCTCGAGCGTGACGAGGTCAAGATCGTATTCGTGCACCGAGGCGTGGGCGGTATCACTGAGAACGATGTGCAGCTGGCCAGCACGACCGGGGCAACGATCATCGGCTTCAACGTCCGGCCCGACCGCAAGGCACGCGACCTGGCTGAGGCCGACGATGTCGAGATCCGGACCTACGAGATCATCTACCAGGTCATCGACGACATCGGCAACGCCCTGGTCGGCATGCTGGCGCCCGAGTTCGAGGAAGTCGTCACCGGCGAGGCCGAGGTCAGGGAGGTCTTCCGGGTTCCCCGCATCGGGGCAGTGGCCGGGTGCTATGTCCGCAGCGGCAGCATCACCCGCAACTCCGGCGTGCGCTTCCTCCGCGAAGGCACCGTCATCTGGAAGGGGACCATCACCTCGCTCCGCCGCTTCAAGGACGATGTACGGGAGGTGGCGACCGGCTTCGAATGCGGCATCGGCCTGTCCGATTTCCAGGACCTCAAGCCGGGCGACATCATCGAGACCTTCGCCACTCGGGAGATACCCCGGACCTAGGAGCGCGAGCGGCCTCTACTCTGGCCGAAGATGCACGCCGCCGCCCTGGAGTTCGACCTGCACATTCCTGACTCACGGTCGCTCAAGGCCAAGCGGTCGGTGGTCAAACCTCTCGTCGAGGGGCTCCAGCGGCGGTACCGGGTGGCAGCCGCCGAGGTTGGGTACCACCAGCAGTGGCAGCGCAGCGAGATCGCGGTGGCGGCGGTGGCGGCCACGGCCGGTCACGTCGGTGACATCCTCGACGAGGTGGAGCGCTTCGTATGGTCGCATCCCGAGGTCCAGGTCTTGTCCGCCCACCGGAGCTGGCTGGGTGATGGCGAGGCGTAGGCGTCAACGTCGGCCTGTCCCGGGCGAGGTGGCCCGCTACCCACGGGTGGCGCGTGTCAATGAGCTCTGCCGGGAGATCGTCGCCGAAGAGTTGGAACGCATCGACGACGAGCGCCTGGAGCTGGTGACGATCACGCACGTCGCCGTCGATGCCGACCTCCGCCGGGCCATCGTCGAGTTCTCGCGGCTCGGGGAGGCCGAGGATGTGGCGGCCGAGGCCCTGGCCGAGCACCGGGTGCGACTCCAGAGCGCCATCGCCCGCCAGGCCCGACTGCGGCGCACGCCAGAGCTGTCCTTCCGGATCGACCAAGCGATCCGCGCCGGTGCTCGAATCGAGGAGCTCCTCCGCCAGCACCCGTCCCAACGCGAGCGACCGGATGACTGAAGTAGCCGTCGTCAAGGATCTGGCCCGGGTCGCCGCCATAGTCGCCGGTTGTGGAGAGGTGGCGCTGGCCTGCCACGTCCATCCCGACGGCGATGCCCTGGGCTCCCTGCTCGCCTTCCATCTGCTGTGCCGGAGCCACGGCGTGTCGTCGGTGGCCTCGTGGGGAGAGCCGTTTGCGGTGGCGCCGCACTACCACTTCCTGCCCGGGCTGGACCTGGCTTCGTCGCCGGCGGCTTTTCCGCCGCGCCCCGAGGTCATGGTGACCTTCGACTGCAGTTCACTACGTCGCCTGGGTGAGCTGGAAGGCCCGGCCCAAGCGGCAGGGGAGTTGGTGGTGCTCGACCACCACGCCGACAACGCCCGCTTCGGGTCGATCAACGTGGTCGATACGGCTGCGGCATCGACCGCCACCGTGGTTCGGCGCCTGGCCGGGGAGCTGGGGTGGGTCCTCGATCATGACGTCGCTCTCGACCTCTACGTCGGCCTGCTCACCGACACCGGGCGCTTCCAGTATCCCAACACGACCTCCGAGGTCTTCGTGCTGGCCGAGGAGTTGGCCGGCCACGGCTTGCCGCTGGGCGTCATCACCCGGGAGCTGTTCGAGAAGCACCGATTCGCCTACCTGCGTCTGGCCGCTGCCGCCTTGTCCCGTGCCCACCTCGATCAGGAGCATCGCCTGGCGGCTGCGTGGGTCACGGCCGAGGATCTGGCCCAGTACGGGGTGGAGTTCGACGAGACGGAAGGGCTGATCGACCTGGTCCGCCGCACGGCCGAGGCGGATGTCTCCTGCGTGCTCAAGGAGGCTCCCGGCGAAGGCCTACGGGTCTCGCTGCGGTCCGTCGCCGGGGTCGACGTCGGCAGGGTGGCGTCCGAGCTGGGCGGCGGCGGCCACCACTTCATGGCCGGCTTCACGAGCGATCGATCCATCCCGGCAACGATCGAACGCATCGTCGACCGGCTGAGCGGAAGTCCGCCGAGCACGGCGGGGCGTGGGCTGCCGGAACGGCGGTGAGGGCCACCGCAGGCGGCCCGTCGCCCGTGCCGGCGAGCGACGCCGGGGTGGACGGTGTCTGCATCGTCGACAAGGCCGCGGGACCAACGTCTCATGACGTGGTGGCGCAGATCCGGCGCCGTCTCGGCACGCGCCGCGTCGGCCACGCCGGCACGCTCGATCCCGACGCCACCGGCGTGCTCGTGGTGGGGGTGGGCCGAGCCACTCGGCTCCTGCGCTTTCTCGCCCCGCTGCCCAAGTCCTACGAGGCCGAGGTGGTCCTCGGGGTGGAGACCTCGACTCTCGACGCATCGGGCACGACGACGGCTGTCCATGAGATGGGCCCCATCACCCTGGATCAGGCCACGGCGGCGGCTCGAGGCCTCGTGGGTGACCTGGACCAGGTCCCCCCCATGGTCTCGGCTGTCAAGGTCGGCGGACGTCGGCTCCACCAGTTGGCCCGGGAAGGGGTGGAGGTGGAGCGCCAGGCCCGTCCGGTGACCGTCCACCGATTCGATGTCATCGAGCTTCTGGACCCTCCAGCGGTGGCGATCACAACCGCTGGGGGGGCCAGGACGGAGGAAGGAGCCGTCCTGCGGGTGGAAGTGGACTGTTCATCGGGGACCTACGTGCGGGTGTTGGCGGCCGACCTGGGCCGGGCCCTGGGCGGCGGTGCCCATCTGCGCCAGCTCCGGCGCACCGCCATCGGACCCTTCACCGCGGCTCGAGCCCGAAGTGTGGACCGCCTCGAGGTCCTCCCCCCCCTGGACGCGGTCGGTCATCTCGACCAGGTGGCCATCGGGGACGAGGTGGCCGCCCTGGTCGCCACCGGCACCCGCCTGCAACGCGCAGGCGAGACGGTGGCCTTCGCCGGCGAGGGGCCGTGGGCAGTGCGATCGGAGCGGACCGGCGAGCTGCTGGCGGTCTACGAATCGGCGGGGGAGCGGGCCTCGCCCGCCGTGGTGCTCGTCCAGCCGGACGTCGTGCGCCAGCGGTAGCGTCGGACCGTGGAGGTCATCACCGGCGACGCCCCGTGCCCGCCCCTCGAGCAAGGAGTGGCGGCCACCATCGGGTTCTTCGACGGGGTGCACCGGGGACACCAACGGCTGATCGACGTCACCCGCACGGTGGCCGGTGACCAGGGGTCGCGCAGCGCCGTCGTCACCTTCGACCGCCACCCGGCCAGCGTGGTACGGCCGGAATCGGCGCCGCTGCTGCTCACCGACATCGACCAGCGCCTGGAGCGCCTGGAGGACGCCGGCGTCGACGTGACCCTCGTGCTCGACTTCGACGAGGGGAGGGCGAAGGAGTCGGCCGAGGACTTCGTGACCGAGGTGTTGGTGGACTGCCTGGCCGCCCGGGCGGTGGTGGTCGGTGCCGACTTCCACTTCGGCCATGAGCGGCGAGGCAACGTCGCCCTACTGGCGGCCATGGGTGGCGAGTACGGCTTCGTGGTCCACGGCATCGACCTGGCCGGAGCCGTCGAGGTCGACGGCGAGTCGTTCCACGGCCACATCTCCTCCACGGCCATCCGCCGGGCCCTGGCCGCCGGCGACGTGGGCGCCGCTGCGGCAATGTTGGGCCGCCCCCACGAGGTGCGGGGCGTGGTGGAGCGGGGCGATCGCCGGGGTGGTTCCCAGCTGGGCTATCCCACGGCCAACGTGGGGGTGCCCGCCGGCATCCAGCTCCCGACCGCCGGCATCTACGCCGGCTGGTACGCCGGTCCCAACGGAGACCGCCACGGGGCGGCCATTGCCCTCGGATGGCACCCGACCCTCGCCCCGACCATCACCGCCCCGCGCCTCGAGGCCCACCTGCTCGACTTCGAGGGCGATCTCTACGGCGAGGAGGCACGGGTGCAGTTCGTGGCCCGGGTACGAGACGAGGTGCGCTTCGACACGGTGGACGACCTCGTGGCCCAGATCGCCGCCGACGTCACCGCCACCCGCCGACTCCTCGGCGCCTGATGCGGGCCGCCAGCACGGACCTCCGGGCTAGAAGATGCGCCGGACCACGCGCTCGACCTGGTGCAGTTCGTGGGCGAGCTGCTCCGGGGTGGTGACCATGAGCACGGCAACGACGCCGGTGGCCATGATGCCCAGCCACCCGAGGCGGATGCCGAGCGTCGCCCGTCCCGCCCCCCGTTGCCAGCGCTCGCCTATCTGGTGGTGGGCCCAGTGCCCACAGACGATGGCGGCCATTGATCCGACGCCGCCGAGCCACAGCACGCTCAGGACGAGCGATGCGGTGGCCATCCTGTTGGTGCTGGCGCCACTGCCGGCCCAGAGGGGACGGCGGGTGGGCGAAGAGGCCGGTGCCTCCGAGGTGACGGTGGGATGGCGCACGTGCGACGTATCGGTCGATCGGGTGACGGACTTGAGCTGGTTGGCTGCTACCCTCACAGTGTCCGGGCGCTCGCCCGGCTGACCAGGAAGCTCTAGCGAGGAACGTCGGCAACGAACATGCCCAGCCCGACCATGCCGGAAAAGTCGGCCACGATCGGCGCCCACCGGCTCCACGAAGCTGACACCGGGTCGCCCGAGGTGCAGATCGCGCTCCTCACCGAGCGCATCAACCATCTCAACGAGCACCTCAAGACCCACAAGTTCGACCACCACAGCCGGCGAGGGCTACTGAAGCTCGTCGGCCGGCGCAAGCGCCTCCAGGCGTACCTGCGCACCAACGACGTTGATCGCTACCGGGCCATCAATGCCCGGCTCGGTCTCCGTCGGTAATCCACGAGCAGCGACGAGCAGCCTGCGGGCTGCTCGTTCGGGTTTTCGCCCGCTCGACATGCCCATAGACCGCAGCGCAGCCGGGAGTGGTCAGCTGCCAGTCGCCGGGTCCCCGGGTTCTCGGGTGCTCGACGACTGGGAACTGGCCTGCCGCGGCCAGCGGTCCGAACAGAAAGGCAGGCCTCATGGCTGATGCCATCTCCGTATCCGCTCCCATCGAAGGGACCGACAAGACCCTCACCCTCCAGACCGGCAAACTTGCTCCTCAGTCGCAAGGAGCAGTGGTCGCCACCATCGGCGACACCACCATCCTCGTCACTGCCAACGCCGCCAAGGGCATCCGCGAGGGCATCGACTTCTTCCCCCTGACCGTCGACGTCGAAGAGCGGATGTACGCCGCCGGCAAGATCCCCGGCTCCTTCTTCCGGCGGGAGGGCCGTCCCGGCGAGAACGCCGTGCTCACCTGCCGGCTCATCGACCGACCGCTGCGTCCCAGCTTCGCCAAGGGCTACCGAAACGAGACCCAGGTCGTGGCGACGGTCATCGGGTCCGACCAGGAGAACCCTCACGACGTCCTGGCCATCAACGGGGCGTCGGCCGCCCTGATGATCTCGGGCATCCCGTTCGACGGCCCCCTTGGCGCCGTGCGCATCGCCTACGGCACCGACGGCGCCTGGATCCCCCATCCCACCTACCAGGACGGCGACGACAGTACCTTCGAGCTGGTGGTGGCCGGCCGCCGTGCCGGTGACGACATCGCCATCATGATGGTCGAGGCCGGTGGCACCGAGGGAGCGGCGCGCTTCTACGAGGCTGGCGCCCCCCTGGTGACCGAGGAGGTCATCGCCGAGGGTTTGGAGGCGGCCAAGACGTGGATCCGGGCGTCGATCGAGCTCCAGGACGAGCTGGTGGCGGCGGCTGGTGTCCGTCCCGCCCTCGCCTTCGAGCCGCAGCTGGACTACGGCGATGACGTCTTCGAACGAGTTGCCGCAGCCGGCATCGATCGCCTCACGCCGGCACTCTCGATCTCGGCCAAGGCCGAGCGCAACGCCGCCACCGACGAGGCGGCCGCCGCCATCACCTCCGAGTTGGCCACCGAGCTTCCCGGGCGGGACCGGGAGATCAAGGCCGCGGTCAAGGCATTGACCAAGAGGCTGATCCGTCGTCGGGTGACCGCCGACGGGGTCCGCATCGACGGCCGGGGAACCAACGACCTGCGGGAGCTGTCCGCCGAAGTCGGCCTGCTCCCCACCGCCCATGGCTCGGCCCTGTTCCAGCGGGGCGAGACCCAGGTGCTGAACGTCCTCACGTTGGGCATGCCCCGCATGGACCAGCTCATCGACACCTTGGGTGTCGACGACAAGAAGCGTTACATGCACCACTACAACATGCCGCCCTGGGCCAACGGTGAGACCGGCCGTGTGGGCAGCCCCAAGCGCCGGGAGATCGGCCACGGGCTGCTGGCCGAGCGGGCGCTGCTGCCCGTCGTGCCCTCCAAGGCCGATTGGCCTTACACCCTGCGCCTGGTGTCCGACGTGCTGTCGTCCAACGGCTCGACCTCCATGGCCTCGGTGTGCGCCAGCTCCCTGTCGCTCATGGACGGCGGGGTGCCCATCAGCGCGGCCGTGGCCGGTATCGCCATGGGTCTCATCTACGACGACGACACTTACACCACCCTCACCGACATCCTCGGCGCCGAGGACGCCTTCGGTGACATGGACTTCAAGGTGGCCGGCACCGCCACCTACGTGACGGCCCTGCAGCTCGACACGAAGATCGAAGGGCTTCCGGCCGACGTGCTGGGAGCAGCCCTCCAACAGGCCAAGGAGGCACGCCTGAAGATCCTCGAGGTCATGGACGACGCCATCGGTGAGCCGCGGGACGACGTGGCTCCCAGCGCTCCCAAGATCCTCTCTTTCGAGATTCCCATCGACAAGATCGGTGAGGTGATCGGGCCCAAGGGCAAGGTGATCAACGCCATGCAGCAGGAGACCGGCGCCGACATCGCCGTCGACGACGACGGTGCCATCGGCACGGTCACCATCGGCTCCAAGGACGGCGAGGCGGTCGCCGAGGCCCGGCGCCGCATCGAACTGCTCCTGGACCCGCCCGCCGCCGAGGTGGGCGCCGTCTACCAAGGGCGCGTGGTCAACATCACCAAGTTCGGTGCATTCGTCAACATCCTCCCCGGCCGAGACGGGTTGGTCCACATCTCCAAGCTCGGGGGCGCCCGGCGCATCGACCGGGTGGAAGACGTCGTGACGCTCGGCGATCCGATCGAGGTCCGAGTCGAGGACATCGATCCGCAGGGCAAGGTCTCGCTCACCCCGGTGGGGGCCGAAGGCGACGAGGACATGGACGCCGGAGCCGGCACCACCAACGCCCGTCCCGCCCCCGGCGAGGGCGACGGCGACCGTGGCCGGAGAGGAGATCGCGACCGGAGCCGCAGCGGAGACCGAGACGGCGGCCGGGATAGCGGCCGTTCCCGCTCGGGGGGCGGGGACCGCGGCCGACGGGGAGACCGTCCCGCCGCGCCCGCCGCCGACACCGCTGGTCGCACGGCGACGGTCAGTTTCGAGGACGCCTTCGAGGCCGAGGTGGGTGCCGAGTTCGGTGACCTTGGTCCCGACACCTCGGGAGGTGCTCGTCCGGCGGACACCCGCAGTGGTGAGCGTCGGCCCCGGCGCCGCAGCGGCGGCGGTCGGAGCTGAGGTCTCTCCTGATCGGTTCCCCGGCCCGGTGACGATCCGGACCACGGCGCTGCCCGGCGGCGCCAGGGTCGTCACCGAGGCCATGCCCCACGCCCACTCGGTGAGCTGCGGCTTCTGGGTGGGCGTGGGAGCACGGGACGAGGACGCGCACCTCGCCGGCGCGTCCCACTTCCTGGAGCACCTGTTGTTCAAGGGCACGGAGGCACGGAGCGCCTCGCAGATCGCCGAGGCGGTCGAGGCGGTCGGGGGCGAGATGAACGCTTACACCACCCACGAGCACACCGCCTACCACATCCGCCTTCCTGCCGCTGAACTCGAGCTCGGGGTCGATCTGCTCGGGGAGGTCTTCAGCCGGCCGGCCTTCCGCCCGACCGAAGTGGAGGCCGAACGCCAGGTCATCCTCGAGGAGCTCCTCATGGAGGAGGACTGTCACGAGGAGCGGGTGTTGTCGGTCCTGGCCGAGGCCATGTTCCCCGACCACCCGCTCGGGCGCGAGGTGCTCGGTACCCGAGAGAGCATCGAGGCCCTGCACCGAGCCGACATCGCCGAGTTCCACCGTGCCTGGTATCGGCCCGCCAACCTGGTGGTGGCGGCGGCCGGTGCTCTCGACCACGATGAAGTGGTGGCGGTGGTGGAGCGTCATCTCCGCGACGCCGAGGTCGGTCCGGTGCCGACGCGCCGGAGCCCGACGGCGCCGGCCCAGCCGGTTCGAACCCTCACCCAGGCCAGCGAGCAGGCCCATGTCGCCGTCGGGCTTCCCGGCCTGGGTTGCCACGACGACGACCGCTACGCCCTAGCCGTGGCCAACCACGTGTTAGGAGGCGGACCCGCCAGTCGCCTGTTCCGCACCATTCGTGAGGAGCGGGGGCTGGCCTACTCGGTCTACTCCTATCTGTCCGCCTACTCCGACGCCGGTGCATGGGCAGCGGCGGCGGCCAGTGCGCCCAAGCGGATGCCTGAGGTCCTCGGGCTGGTCCACGCCGAGCTCGACCATCTCCTGGCCTACGGTGTCACCGAGGCTGAGCTGGCCGTGGCCACCGGCTACCTGTCCGGTTCGACGGCCCTGGCGTTGGAGGATTCCGCGAGCTGCATGGGTCGCATCGCCACCAGCCTGTTGGTGCACGACGAAGTCGTCCCCGTGTCGGAGGTGCTCGATCGATACCGTGGCGTCACGGCCGAGGACGTGGAACGGGTGCTGGCCCGGGTGGCCGGCGCCGGCGGGCGCAGCGTCGCTGTGCTGGGGCCCCGCACGGCCACCTCGGCTCACTCGTTGTCCGCCCTCACCCGTGAGGGGGGAGCAGCATGAGCATCAGGGTCGGTGTCTTCGGTGCGGCCGGGCGCATGGGCCGCACGGTCTGCAGCGCGGTGGTGGCTGACCCCGAGCTCGAGCTCGTCGCGGCTGTCGACCCCTTCCACGCCGGCCTCGACCTGCGCCCGGTGGCCGGAGTGGACATCGACCTGCACGTCCTGCCCGCTCCCGAGGCCCTGGCCGACCTGGCCATCGACGTGGTGGTGGACTTCACCGATGCAACCGCCGCCCGGGAGAACCTCCGGTGGTGCGCCGGCGCAGGTATCCACGCCGTGGTCGGTACCACCGGGCTCACCGAGGATGACCTCCGCCAGCTCCGGTCGATCTTCACCACCAGCAACTGCCTGATCGCTCCCAACTTCGCCATCGGCGCGGTGGTGATGATGCGTCTGGCTGAGCTGGCGGCACCGTGGTTCTCGTCGATGGAGGTCATCGAGGCCCATCACGATGCCAAGATCGACGCGCCGTCGGGAACCTCGCTCCTACTGGCGGAACGCCTGGCCGCGGCGGGACGCCGTGAGGACGACGCCACCGTCAACCAGGTGCTGGCCGGCGCCCGGGGGGCCGACGGGCCGGGGGGCATCCCCATCCATTCGGTGCGGGTGAGGGGGATGGTGGCCCACCACGAGGTCCTGCTGGGCACCACCGGCCAGTCGTTGACCATCCGTCACGACTCCTACGACCGCAGTTCCTTCATGCCCGGGGTGCTGCTCGCCGTCAAGGCCGTCGCCGATCGGCCCGGCCTCACCGTGGGCCTGGATTCTCTGCTCGACCTCTGACGTTCGCCGTCGCAACCCGAGGTTGCTGGGGCCTGACATGGGGGAGGATGGGAACATGAGCAATGACACGACTCCTGCAACCACTGAGACCGGCTCGACCAGCGCCCTGGTGACCGACAAGGGTCGAACCACGATCGCCGATTCGGTGGTGGCCAAGATCGCCGGCATCGCCACCCGGGAGATCGCCGGAGTCCACGACATGGGCACCGGTGCAGCCCGAGCGGTGGGTGCCCTACGCGACCGCCTGCCCGGGGCCACCCGGACCAACGTCAGCCGGGGCGTCGCCGTCGAGGTGGGCGAGCGCCAGGCGGCCATCGACATCGACATCGTGTGCGAGTACGGCGTGCGCATCGTCGATGTGGCCGACGCCGTTCGCAGGAACATCACCGACCGGGTCCAGGGCATGACCGGCCTCGAGGTCACCGAGGTGAACATCGCCGTCGACGACGTCTACACGGGGGAGGGAGACCAGGAGCCGCAGCCCGAGCGCGTCCAGTGACCGCCGGCGGGGGAATCGATGTCGATGAGGTCGTGCGGATCGTGTTGCGTTGCCCCTCGGTCGCTCGGGTGGCGCCCGGCACCGCTGTAGAGGTCGCCACCTACCTCCCGGGCCGGCGCGTGCCTGGTGTCCGCTTGGTCGACGGGGCCGTCGAGGTCCACGTGGTTGCCCACTACGGGCGGCCCTTGCCCGCTGTGGCCGATGAGGTCCGCCGGGCGCTGGCGAGCGTGGTGGGCGAGCATCGGGTCGACGTCTTCATCGACGAGCTGGACCTCGATGCCGCTCCTGCCCTCGAAGCGGCTGCCGGGTCGTCCGCATGAACCCCTACCAGATCCTCGGCGTCACGCCGGGAGCGAGCCGTGATGAGGTGCGCCGGGCCTGGCGCCGGCGGGCCCTCGAGACCCATCCGGACCACGGTGGCGACGATGCCAGCTTCAGCCTCGTCCACCGGGCCTACGCCTTGCTGTGGGCACGGGCGGCCGCCCAGGAAGGTCCCGTGCTCGTCCGTCGGATGGGCGTGACGGCGGTCGCTCTTCGCTGGTGCCGCCGTCGCCGCGACCGGACCATCCGGCCGCGGGTTGTCTGAACTCCCCCGGAAGGGGGCTCCCCGAAAGGAGATCCGTCGTGCAACCTACCGTCGTCGGCATATTCACCGGGCTGGTGCTCGGACTGGTGCTGGTCCTGCGCGATTTCGGTGACATGTTGGTGGTGGCCCTGTTCGGTGCGCTCGGTTATGTGGTCATGAAGGTGGTGGAGGGCGAGCTTGACCTGGGTGAGCTCGTCGAGCGGACCCGTCGCCGGGACTGACGTGAGCGACATCACCAGTTCCGTGGTGGGAGGCGAGACCGTGGTCGCGGCCCGGG
>DASZDM010000164.1:0-5393 GCA_035942015.1 Acidimicrobiales bacterium
CGCACACCCATCCACGCACGACGATGCGCCACTACCGGGCTCGCCGGTCCCTCGGCCGCCACCGCCATGTACGTCGTCGCTGGCTTCCGCGCCGGCTCAGCGCCCGGCGATGCCTGACCTACCCGCTCATCGACAGGGGAGCGAAGCGCTCCCACGCCAGCGGCGCTCCGTAATCCCAAATCTGGCGGTCGCCGCGGGTCGAAGCCCTTCGCGGCGGCCGCTGGAAATCCGGCAATATCCGACCCGCGCCTTCCGTCCCTGTCCATCATGATGTGGACGTGGGTTGGGAGCTGAGGGAAGCCAGGGTCGACGACGTGCACGTGGTCGCTGCGCTGAGCACGGTTGTGCAGGCGCTCCACCACGAACACGAGCCCGATCGGTTCAAGGCCCCCGATCCCGATGCGCTGGCGCCCAAGCTGGAGGAGTGGTGCGCCGATCCCGAGGTAATCGTCCTCCTGGCGAGTGATACGCAGAATGGCGAAGCACTCGGCTACCTCATCGGCATGGTCCGCACCTTGCCGGGTCACGCTCTGGTGCACGGTGCAACGGTGGCGGAACTCGACCAGATCGCCGTGATTCCGGCGGCCCGACAGGGCGGGATCGGTCAAGCACTCATCGAGCGGATGATTGCGTGGGCGCATGAGCGTGGCGCGCACCGCATCGAACTCAGTGTGTGGACCTGGAACGAGGTGGCTCAAGGCGTGTTTCGGAAGGCAGGCTTTGAGCCGGTCACACACCGCATGTCGCTGCCCCTCAGTTGAGCACCTGTCATCCACGGCTCCGCCAGAAGGCCCTTCGCTGACTCGCAGCCGTCCCCGCGCCATCGTGGTCGCATCCTGCCCTCGTTCGGCGCCTGGGCCGCTCCCACTGTCCTTGACAGTTCCGCAGTTCAGGAAGAGGCTGTTCGGCAGGCGGGACCTATCGCCGGACCTCTGTGGGTCGCTCCCAGCGGGCCCCCGAGAGGCAAAGGGGAGCGCATCCTCGGGTCGCTGTCATCAACCGGCCTGGTGCGGAGTTGCTGGGGCTCAGCCCGGGCTGCGGAGGAACGGTGACAGCCGACAAGGACTTCAAGCGCCTCGTCCGAAGACGCGCCGCACGCACCGGCGAGTCGTACGTGACCGCTCGTCGCCACCTCCTGGGCAAGAGACAAGAGGAGGCCACCTTGAAGGAACACTTCGTCCGTGTTGAGTATGAGGGCGTCGCCCGGAGGCAGGTTGAGGAGATTCCCGAACACTGGATATTGCTGCGGGAACAAGGGGGCGAGCGCCGCCTGCCGATATGGACGGGGCCGGAGGAAGCGGCGGCAATCACCATGGGCGCCCAGCGAGTCAAGACTCTCCGGCCGATGACCCATGACACGCTGAAGCAGGCCGTTGACGCCTTTGGCGGTCACCCGGCGCGGATTGAGATCCGCTACCACGCCGGCATTTTCACTGCAGATTTGCTCGTTGAGCGCCAGGCTGACGACCCGGTCCACTTCGACTGTCGCCCTTCGGATGCCATTGCCCTGGCCGTGCGCTACGACCCACCGCCGGAGATCCTCGTCCTCGAATCTCTCCTGGACGAACCGACGGCTACCGACGAGTGAAGCGTCACCGGAGCCGGATCCATGGGCTCGTAAGAACGTCGGTCGGCGCCCGAGCACGCCGATAAACCGTTCGCGCCTGGCCGGCGAGCCGAGCCAGCCGGCAATATTCCGTAGTTCGCTGTGTGCCTGGGGGCCGCCATCGTGGTTACGGTTTCGAAGCCTGTCGACTGGGTGACGGGGCTGCAGATGCTCCGGCGGAACGGCTTTGTCCGTCTGGGCAGGGCTCTGAACGGAGTGGCCTGTGAAGCACTGACAGAGGCAGCCCCGGAGCCGTGGCATGACCTCCCAACCGAAGAGGGGGTCGTCAGGCAGAGCGGCCGGGCCACCGGCGGTCTGCTCGAGGACGCCCCCGCTGTCGTACGACAGCTGGGCGAGCACGTGATCTCGGCCATCTCCGCCGCTTCACGGGAGATCACCCCACCCCCGTTGTTCAACGAGGTGACTTGGAGCCTGTATCCGGAAGGAACTGGTCACATCACCGCCCACCGGGATCCGGCCGGTGTCGGAGGTGTCATCGCGATCGTAACGCTTCGTGGCACGGCGGCCTTCGACGTCAGAGCGCCGAACGAGAGAGTCGAGTGGCTCACGGAGGCAGGCGATCTTGTCCTCTTATGCGGCAACGGATGGCCCGAAGACGACAGTCGGTGCCCCGTTCACAGCGTCGGTCCCCCAGTTGGCGGCGACCGCATGATTCTGACGTTGCGCCATAACAAGGGCGGTGCTGGAGCTGACTACTTCGCCGCTCCGGTGTAGTGCCGAAGTGCCGTTACTTGGTGCTGGCCGACTCGGCAGATCACTGTTCGCGAGTGGACCGATTCACAGCAGAGGTACGTTCCAGGTCATGGCCGATGCGGATCAGGTTACTGGTGCTTCGAGCGAGAAGGCGAAGCGGCGGGAGGCGCGTGCGATCGTCGGCGCCTACCACCAGGAGCAGCTGCGAGCACTCCTTGAGCACGTCCGTGACGGCTTCGCCCAGCTCGACGCCGGCGAGATCGATGAGTTCGAACTCGATGACCTCATCCACCGCTACAAGCGGGCTGCGCGTCAGCTCTGGAGCTTCTGCGGATCGAGTGGCAGCCAGTGGCTGCAGGCAGCGACAGCGCTCGAATACATGCGCGATCGCGGCGAAGAGCACGACTGGTGGGCTGAAAGTGCTCAGCGTCGAGATCGAACCTGACCCCAGTCCTCGAACCCGTCAGGCACGTCAGGGCGGGGTTGGGGTCTCCTTGAGGGCGGCGTATGTACTACATGTCGCGATACACTCTGACCCATGGCCCACGCGATCTCGGTACGGCTTGACGACGAAGCTGAGCAGGCGCTCCGCGCTCTGGAGGCGGCCGGGATGTCCCGGTCCGACGCCATCCGGAGCTCGTTGATCGCGTCCGCTCGCCGACTGCGCGAACGGTCTGCGCTTGCCGCGGAAGTCGCCGCGCTCGAAGCTGACGAAGACGACCGAGACGAGATGCTCGCGGTCGCTGGCCTGATGGAGTCACTCCGTGCTCCGGGGTGACGTGTATCGCTTCAAGCTGCCCAAGGGCGTTGGACACGAACAACAAGGTGATCGCTACGGCGTCGTCGTTCAAGCCAACGAGTTTCTTCCCCGCTCGGTCGTGATCGTCGCCCCGACATCCACGAGTGCCCGCCCTGCGTCATTTCGCCCCGAGATCGACCTCGACGATCAGACGACTCGGGTGCTCGTGGAACAACTCGGCGCCGTGGACGCGTCACGACTCGGAGGTCTTTCTGGCCACCTGAGTCCCGAGGAGCTATGGGGCGTCGACGAAGCGCTCTCTACGGTCCTTGGCCTCGGCTGACAGCACAAGGCGCACTGATCACACCCGCCGAACCACGCGGTCACTCGGTCGCCGGGTCATCGCTATCGATGCGTAGCTCACCCGATGCCTGGAAGACTGACAACGTGCGTAGTCGTACCAACAGAATCGTCGAGGGCGAGGCCTTCGGTGCTCCCGTGCCGGGCGGCTGGCCGTCGAAGGGACCGTTCGAAGCCTTGCGAGACCTGATCTGGCGTCGTCGGCAACGCGCCGACGGCGACGCCTCATCGGACACGCAGAACGGCTCCGGCGGTCTGTCCGTTGAGAAGACCTAACGGCGCGTCCCGGGCCAAGCGACCGGGCCAACTCCCTTGGCGACGAAGCCGGATGGCACAACGATGGCCTCATGGAGAGTGACCACCGATCCGGCAACAAGTCCTTCCCCGCTGAAAGGACAGCTCAGCGGTGAAGAGGTCAGACATCACCCCAGAACTCATTGCTCGCCTGATCGCTGACCAGTTTCCACAGTGGGCAGGCCTCGCCATTAGATCGGTCGAGCCCTTCGGGTCCGACAACATCACCTTCAGGCTGGGTGACGCCCTGTCGGTGCGGCTCCCGAGCGCTGCAGCTTTCGCGGTCCAGGTGGACAAGGAGCACCGCTGGTTGCCAGTCCTTGCCGGCCACCTGCCGCTCGCGATTCCGGAGCCGGTGGCCCTCGGTCTCCCGAACCGGTGGTACCCGTGGCCGTGGTCCATCTACCGCTGGCTGGAGGGCGAACCCGCCACGGTGGAACGGATCTCGGACCTGAAGGTCTTCGCTGCCGAACTGGCCGGCTTTCTTGGCACGCTCTACGGGATCGACGCCGCCGGCGGCCCTCCAGCAGGGGAGCACAACTTCTTCCGTGGCGGCCCGCTCGACGTGTACGACGAGCAGACACGGCACTCGATCCAGCTCATGGCCGGCGAGATCGACGCAGAGGCTGCCGTCGACGTGTGGGAGGAGTCCCTGGCGAGCAAGTGGGACCGACCGCCCGTGTGGATCCACGGCGATGTCGCTCCGTCCAACCTTCTCGTCGTAGACGGCGTCCTGCGAGCCGTCATCGACTTCGGCTGCGCCGCGGTGGGCGACCTTGCCTGTGACCTCGCCATCGCCTGGACCTTCCTGACCGACGGCGACCGCAAGGTCTTCCACCACCGCCTAGGGCTCGACTCCGCAACGTGGGCTCGTGGACGAGGCTGGGCACTGTGGAAAGCGCTCGTCACCTTGGCTGCCGAGAAGGAAGGGCACAGCGACGCCAAGATGGCGGCGCTCCGCTTCGGCTGGCGCCTCAACCCTCGCGCCGTCATCAACGAAGTGCTCGCTGACCACAGGAAGGGCCTGACATAACCCCGCGGTCCATAGGACGACATCGACGAGTCGCAGCGCAGAGAACGGCGCGTCTCGTGGGTGGCGCGCTCTGTTGGCGACCACCCCGTCGTCCAGAAACGGCCGATTCTGTCGCGGGTCGGCTGCGACGCACCGACTCCGGGCACGTACCCCGCGAGCGTGCCTACTTCCCGTCGGTCACCGCTTGAACAACCCACCTGACGATGGCCTCAGAGCGCTCAGCTTCGAGGGCATGCCCGCCGGCAACACGGATGTGGGAGAGCCTTCGAGGGTTGCCGGGTGCGCCGAAGGCTGACAGTGCGAGGTCGACGACTTCCTGGGCATCGGCCGCGTACTTGTCTTCGGTGCCAGAGACGACCAAGAAGCGCCTTGGCGCGATGGCAGCAAGTACATGCTCGATGTCGAAGCGGGTTGTGAACCCCGGAATCACCTCGGCCATTTCGATGCCCGTACCGTCAGTCATCTTCCGCCGGTAGGAAGCCACTGCGCCGCTCGCACAGCCGACCCGAACTCGCTCGTCGACCGCCGTTAGGAACAGTGTTGTGTTCCCTCCGTAGGAGTGCCCCAGGGCTGCCACGGCATCTGTCTTCACGTCCGGTCGGGCAACCAGGGCTGAGACAGCAGCCATCGCGTCCTCAAGGACCTTC
>DASZDM010000165.1:0-21253 GCA_035942015.1 Acidimicrobiales bacterium
CTCGACAACTGCCTCATCACGCCGCATGTGGCCAACACCTGGGAGATGGCCGAACCCCTGCTGGCAGAACGGGTACGGGCCAACGTCGAGCGCTACGGACGGGGCCAGCCGCTGCTCGGCCTGGTGGACCCGGTGCTCGGCTACTGACCAGGGCGACAGGGTGACGTCCAGGCTCTACCCTGGCGACGTATCCTCAGGGAGCCTAGGGAGGGTGAGGGGGAGGAGGTGGAGATGCTCACCGACGCCGAACTGGTCGATGGGGTGGTGGCCGGGTACGACGACGCCTTCGCCCAGCTCTACGAGCGCCACTCCCTGGCTGCCTGGCGCCTCGGCCAGACCGTGACCGGCAACGCCGAAGACGCGGCCGACGCCGTGTCCGAGGCCTTCGCCCGGGTGCTGGTGGCGGTGCGGGCCGGCCATCTCGACAAGGGTGGCTCCTTCCGCTCCTACCTGCTCACCGCCACCCGAAACGCCGCACTCGACAACATCCGCAAGACGGGTCGGACCCGTCCCACCGAGCAGGACAGCCTGAGCGAGTACGAGTCGACGTCGCCCACGCCGCCGGAGCTGCTGACCGGGGACGAGGAGGCGGCTCTGGTGGCAGAGGCCTTCCGCAATCTGCCCGAGCGTTGGCGGTCGGTCCTGTGGCTCACCGAGGTCGAGGGGGTCGCCACCAAGGACGCCGCCCGCCGTCTCGGCCTGTCCCCAAACGGCACGGCCCAGCTGGCGGTCCGGGCCCGCAGCGGCCTGCGCGAGCGATTCCTCCAGGCGCATCTGCGCACCACGCCCGAGCCGCTCTGCCGCACCACGGTCGACCGCCTGGGGGCCTACGTGGGCGGGGGCCTCTCTCCCCGGGACCTGGCCAAGGTCGACCAGCACCTGGCCGGCTGCACGTCGTGCGAGACCCGGCGCCTGGAGTTGGAAGACCTGGGCACGTGCCTTCGCCGAGCGGCCGTGCCTGCCCCCCTCGCCGTGGCCGGTGCCCTCGGCGCCGGTGGGTCGACGGTGTTGTTCGGCATGGGCGAGCGGATCGCCAGGTGGGGAGAGTGGGCCCAGCAGGCGTGGGCGACGAAGGCGGCGGCGGCGGCAGCTGCCGGTGCCCTGGCCCTCGGGGCGGGAGGTGCCTACGTGGCCGGATCTTCGCCCGAGCGGGTCACCACCGCCCCGGCTGTCGGTGTCGCCGCCGATCCCGCCGAACCGCAGCCGGTCGCCGGCCCCGTCGGGAGCGACGTGTCGGCCACCGTGCCTTCCTCGTCCGGGAGCGAGTCGCCGCCGGCTCCCGTTACGGCCACCGTTCCCGCCCAGCACTCCGAGGTCGTCACCGAGCCCGCCTGTCCCCGTGCCCAGGTTGACGTGCCGGCTGCCGGCACGGTGAGCGCCGAGGGAGGCGAGCTCGCCCTGGCCCGTGAGAGCCGCCGGCAGGGTGACGCTGAGGGAGTGCCGACCGACGACGACGACCGCTCGGTCGCCACCCTCGGCAGTGTCATCGACCACGAGGGACTGGGGCCCGAGGGCGAGGCCCCGTCGGTCGAAGCCGACGTGGAGCTGGAGCTCGGGGAGCGGGCAGCCCGCCTCGCCCTGGCCGCCGACATGGCCCGCGACGGTGGGCTTTCCGCCGGCGTGAACGTCGGCCATGCCAACACGTCGTCGGGGCCCGACTGCAACACCGGCCTGGGTGGCGGTCTCGACCTCAACGCCGACGACCTTCGTAGTCCGTAATTTCGGCTCAACGCCGGCGTATCCGAGTCCCCGACGCCGCGTCCTCGACCACCCATCCGGACGCCACCAGCTCGTCCCGGGCGGCGTCGGCTGCGGCCCAGTCGTGAGCCGAGCGGGCCTGATCACGCCGGGCCACCAGGGCGGCCGAGGCCGCGTCGGGCGCATCGTCCCGAGCGGCGAGGACCAGGCCGACCGCTGCGGTCACCTCCCGCACCGCGGCCACCAGCGGCGCGGCGACGTCCGGTTCACCGGCATCCAAGGCGACGTTGGCCCGGCGCACCAGATCGAACACCAGGGCCATGGCTGCAGGGGTGTCGAGGTCGTCGTCCATGGCCTGGCGGAAGGCATGCAGGCTGGTGCGGTCGGGCTCGGGCTCGTCCAGCTCCGCCTCGCTGGCCCGCCGGGACAAGTTGTCGAGGCGCTCGAGGGCAGCGGCGGCATCGGCCGTGGTCCCCGGACTCACCTCCAGGGGCGAGCGGTAGTGGGAGCGCAGCACCAACAGGCGATACGCCCGGCTGTCGACTCGCTCCAGCAGATCTGTCAGCGAGGCGAAATTGCCGAGCGACTTGCTCATCTTCTCCCCGTCGACGACCACCCAGCCGTTGTGGACCCAGTGGCCGGCGAACGACCGACCGTCGGCCACGGCCTGGGCCCGCTCGTTCTCGTGGTGGGGAAAGGCCAGATCAGCTCCCCCTCCGTGGATGTCGAAGCCCTCGCCGAGCAGGTCGAGCGACATGACCACGCACTCGGTGTGCCACCCGGGCCGTCCCGGACCCCACGGCGAGTCCCATGAGGGTTCGTCGGGCTTGGCCCTCTTCCACAGGACGAAATCGAGCGGCGAGCGCTTGTCGTCATCGACATCGACCCGTGCTCCTGCCCGCAGGGACTCGAGGGACTGACGGGCCAACATCCCGTAGCCAGGTACCTCGGCCACCGACAGGTACACCCCGTCGGTCGTCTCGTAGGCGGCTCCCTTTCGGACCAGGCGCTCCACCAACTCGATCATCTGGGGGATGTAGGCGGTGGCGTGCGGATCGACGTCGGGACGGCGGATCCCGAGCCCGTCGGTAGCCGCCCACCACGCCGCCTCGTAGATGGCGACGACCTCCTCGGTGGTCTTACCCTCGTCCCGGGCCCGGCTGATGATCTTGTCGTCGATGTCGGTGACGTTGGAGACGTAACGCACCTCGTGTCCGCTCCAGGCCAGGTACCGGCGCAGCACGTCGAAGACCAAAGCGAAGCGACCGTGGCCGAGGTGGGGAACGTCGTAGACCGTCGGCCCGCACACGTACATCGACACCTTGCCCGGCTCGCGCAGCTCGAGGGGTCGGACCGTGCCGGTCGCGGTGTCGTGCAGGCGCAACATCGGCGGGCAGGTTACCGACTGCTGGTGATCGGGCCTGTCCCATTAGCGTGAGCGACCATGGCCGCCCTGCCCGACAAGCCCTCCCTCGACGGCCTCGAGCGGAAGTGGGCTGAGCGCTGGGAGGCCGACGCGACCTACGCCTTCGACCGGACCCGACCCCGAGACGAGGTGTTCAGCATCGACACCCCGCCGCCCACCATCAGCGGTTCGCTGCACATGGGCTCTGTCTTCGGCTACGTCCAGACCGATGCCCTGGCCCGCTTCCACCGCATGCGGGGCGAGGCCGTGTTCTACCCGATGGGCTGGGACGACAACGGCCTGCCGACCGAGCGGCGCGTGGAGAACCACTTCGGTGTCCGATGCGATCCCACTCTGGCCTACGACCCCGACTTCACGCCCCCGGCCACGCCTGATCCGAAGCGTAAACAGCCGTGCAGCCGACCGAACTTCGTGGAGCTGTGTCTGGCCCTGACCGTCGAGGACGAGAAGGTGTTCGAGGACGTGTGGCGCAGCGTCGGCCTGTCGGTCGACTGGTCGCTGACCTACGCCACCATCGGACCGAGGGCCCAGCGCACGAGCCAACAGGCGTTTCTGCGCGACTTGGCCAGGGGAGACGCCTACGCGGCCGAGGCCCCGACACTGTGGGACGTCACCGACCAGACGGCCGTGGCCCAGGCCGAATTGGAGGACCGGGAGCAACCGGGCGCGTACCACCGTTACGGCTTCCAGCGCTCCGACGGCGCCGGCAAGGTCTTCATCGAGACCACCCGGCCCGAGTTGCTGCCGGCATGCGTCGCACTGGTGGCCCACCCTGACGACGACCGTTACCGGGGATTGTTCGGGACCACCGTGACGTCCCCCCTGTTCGGAGTGGACGTGCCCGTCCTCGCCCACGAGCTGGCCGATCCCGACAAGGGCTCGGGCATCGCCATGATCTGCACGTTCGGCGACACAACCGACGTCACCTGGTGGCGTGAGCTCCAGTTGCCGATCCGCAACGTGCTGGAGCGCAACGGTCGTCTGCGCAACGAGCCGCCGGCGGCCATCACCACCGAGTCGGGACGGGCGGCCTACACCGGACTGGCCGGCAAGACCGCCAAGCAGGCCCGGGCCCGCATCGTCGAGCTGCTGGCCGAAGCCGGCGAGCTGGAGGGCGAGCCCACACCCATCACCCACCCGGTCAAGTTCTACGAGCGCGGTGATCGCCCACTGGAGATCGTGACCAGTCGCCAGTGGTACATCCGCAACGGCGGGCGCGACGACGACCTCCGCCAGCAGTTGTTGCAGCGGGGCAAGGAACTGCGCTGGCACCCGCCGTTCATGCAGCAGCGGTACGAGAGCTGGGTGGAGGGCCTCAACGGTGACTGGCTGATCAGCCGCCAGCGCTTCTTCGGCGTGCCGTTCCCGCTGTGGTACCCGGTGGCCGACGACGGCTCGGTGCTGCACGACACGCCCATCGTCCCCGACCAGGCCTCGCTGCCCGTCGACCCCTCGTCCGATGTCCCGCCCGGCTTCAGCGCCGACCAGCGCGGCCGCGCCGGCGGCTTCGTCGGCGATCCCGACATCATGGACACGTGGGCCACGTCGTCCCTCACCCCCCAGATCGCCACCGGGTGGGTGGACGACCCCGATCTGTTCTCCCGCACCTTCCCCATGAACCTGCGACCCCAGGGCCCCGAGATCATCCGCACCTGGCTCTTCGCCACCATTGTTCGCTCCTCCGCTGAGTTCGACCGTCTGCCGTGGAGCGACGCCGCCCTCAACGGCTGGATCCTCGATCCCGACCGCAAGAAGATGTCGAAGTCCAAGGGCAACGTGGTGACGCCGGCCGCGGTGCTCGACGAGCACGGCTCCGACGCCGTCCGCTACTGGGCGGCCAGCGCCCGGCCCGGCACCGACACCGCCCTCGACGTCGCCCAGATGAAGGTGGGCCGGCGCCTGTCGATCAAGCTGCTCAACGCCTCCCGGTTCGTGTTGTCCCGCCTGCCCGACGACCGGCAGGGGGACGAGGCCGTCACCGAGGCACTCGACCGCTCGATGTTGCGGCAACTGAGCGGCGTGGTGGCCGACGCCACCACCGCCTTCGAGGGGTTCGACTACGCCCGAGCACTGGAGCGCACCGAGCGGTTCTTCTGGCGCTTCTGCGACGACTACCTGGAGCTGGTCAAGACTCGGGCCTACGGTGAAGCCGGCGGCACCGGCCCGGCCTCGGCCCAGGTGGCCCTGGCCCTGGCCCACCGGACGCTGCTGGCGCTGTTCGCCCCCTTCCTGCCCTTCGTGACCGAGGAGGTCTGGTCCTGGCACGAGACGGGATCGATCCACCGGTCACCGTGGCCCGATTCCACGTTGCTGACCACGACCGCCGGTGACGGGGACCCGGTGGTGCTCGATGTGGCCGCCGGCGTGCTGGGCGAGGTCCGCAAGGCCAAGACCACGGCCCAGCGCTCGCTGCGCACGGAGGTGGCCCGCGTGGTGGTCACCGACACCGCGGTGCGCCTGGCCGCCCTCTCGGGGGCCGCTGAGGATCTCCGAGAGGCCGGCCGCATCGCCGATCTGGAGCTGGTCGAAGGGGCCGAGGCGTCGGTGGCGGTCAGCCTGGCCGACCAGTAGGGCCGGGCGACTCCGCCTTCTCCTTCTCCTTCTCCTTCTTCTTCTCCGTCGGGGCGTGCCCGTTGGCCTCTTCGGTGCCGGGCAGTTCGGCGCCGTCGGGCCGGACCCAGACCGTGCGCTGGGGGAAGGGGATCTCGATGCCTTCGGCGTCGAAGGCGTTCTTCATACGCTGGCGCAGCTCGCGCATCACCTTCCACTGCAACGACGGCGTGGTCTTGACCACCAGGCGGATGGAGACGCCGTCGGGGCCGAACGCCTCCACGCCCCAGACCTCTGGCTCTTCGAGGATGTGCACGCCGAAGATCTCGTCCTGCCACAGCGTGTCGGCCACCCGCTTGATGATGTCCTTGGCCAACACCAGATCAGTCTCGTAGGCGACCTGGAAGTCGATGAGGGCACGTGACCACTGCTGCGACTTGTTGGCCACCCGTTGGATGGTCCCGTTGGGGAAATGCCAGACGGTGCCCTCGACGTCGCGGAGGCGGGTGGTACGCAGGCTCACGCCCTCGACGGTGCCAGAGGCGTCACCCACGTCGATGATGTCGCCGACCCCGAACTGGTCCTCCACCAGCATGAACATGCCCGACAAGAAGTCCTTCACCAGGCTCTGGGCGCCGAAACCAAGGGCCACGCCGACGATGCCGGCGCCGGCGATGAGCGGTCCCAGGTTGACACCGAACTCGGCCAGGATCGTGAACAGGGCGATGGCCCATACCACGGCCGTGGTGATGCTGCTCATCACCGCCCCTATGGTCCCCGCCCGCTGGGCTGATCGCAGGTTGACCGGACCGGTGGTCAGCAGGGCGCTGGGTGTCTTCTCCCGGATGGTGCCCAGCGTGCGCTGGACCTCCGGCTGCTCGAAGCTGCGCACGAAGCGCTTGATGGCCCGCCGGGCGATGCGAGTGGCCACGAGGGCCAGGACGACGATGAGGGCGATCTTGAGGGGCTTGGCCAGCACGAAGTCGACGGCCTGGGCCAGCGTCGTGTTGTCGGTCTCGCTGAAGACGTAGCGACAGGCCGCCCCCCCGTTCTCCCCACATGCCTCCAGGAGTTCAGCATCGGTCGGGCCGTCGGACTGGGCGCTGAGAAGAGCGGCGAAGAGAGCAACCATGCCTCGACCCTACCGAGCGTGGGCGGAGCGCTACACCCGCCGCTGATCAGGCGATCTCGGCCGACAGTCGCTCGAGAGCTTCATCCTCGCTCACGCTCAGGGCCACGCTGAGCTCGGAGACGAGGATGCTCCGGGCCCGCTCCAGCATCGACTTCTCCCCGGCGGAAAGACCCTTGGCCGCCTCCCGCAACGCCAGGTTCCGCACCACCTCGGCCACCTGGTAGACGTCGCCGGTCTTGAGCTTCTCCTGGTGGTTCTTGAACCGCCGGCTCCAGTTGCCGGGTTCACGGACGTCCTTCTTGGACAACAGCTGGAACAGGTCCTCGACGTCCTCCACGCTGATGGGCGGGCGCATGCCCACCTCCTCGACGTTGCCCGACGGGACCGACAGGGTCAGGTCGCCATGGGCCATGCGCAGGACCAGGTACTCCGTCTCCTCGCCGTCGCGGACGCGGATCTCCTTGCGCTCGATCACGGCTGCACCGTGGTGGGGGTAGACGACGTGGTCGCCGATCTTGAACGACATGCTTGCTCCTGTACCGGGACTGGGGAAACCCATTCTGCCACGCGCTGCGGCTCAGCTCCCAGCCGCCGAGGGCGGTTCAGATTCGGCAGGTCGAAAGGCCCCGCTTCTCCAGGTACTGCTGGTGATAGTCCTCGGCCGGCCAGAAGGTGGTCGCCGGGGTCACCTCGGTGACGATCGGCCGGCGAAAGCGGCCCGAGGCTTCCAAATCCTCGATGGAGCGGCGAGCCACTCCTTTCTGGTCGTCGTCGTGAAAGAACACCGCCGAGCGGTACTGCGTGCCGACGTCGGGCCCCTGGCGGTCGCGGGTCGTGGGGTCGTGGTTGTCCCACAACACGGCCAACATGTCGTCGTAGGAGAGGCGCTCGGGGTCGTACGTCACCTGGACCACCTCGGCGTGGCCAGTCCGACCGGTACAGACCTGGCGGTAGCTCGGCTGGTCGCGGGTGCCGCCCATGTAACCCACCTGGGTGGAGGTCACGCCCGGGACCTGGCGGAACGCCGCCTCGATCCCCCAGAAGCACCCGGCCCCAAAAGTGGCCTTCTTCGTCGCCGCCATCGTCATCTCCTCTGCCGGTGGACCCCGGCCCAGACTACCGGTGCATCCGGTGACGATGAGCGTCACCGGGGTGGTCAGGGCGGGGGAAGAGGGCCGAACTGGCCCTCGGTCGGCTCCGCTCAACAGAACCAGGGCTCGGTCAGCCGGGGCCTGGCCTCGGTGGACCCGACGGCGATGAGGCCCGGCGCTTCGACCTGGTGGCCGGCGGCTCGCCGCACCATCCGGCTGATGTCCAGGTACAGGCGGCCGGGTGCCTCCCCGGCGGCCAGTCCGAACTCCACCCGCTCGCTCAGGCGGGCCTGCAACTCGTCCGTCGCCGGATCGGCCGCCGACCAGGAGTAGCTGAGGCGCTCGGAGTCGAAGGCACCGAGGTGGGCGGCCATATCTGGGTGGTCGAGCAGCAGCGAACCCTCGGGCAGGAGCAGGCGGATGGTGTACTGCACCGGATCGACGTTGGCGACCAGGTCCTGGGCGGCCACGAAGTCGACCAGGTCGACCAGGTCGCCGGCCGTGGTCCAGGGCGTGAAGGGCAGGAACGACGGCCGCACCTCGATGCCGGCGGCGCGGAGCACAGCGATGGCCTGGGTGGCGTCGGCGGTGGTGTGGCCCTTGTCGAGGCGCTCGAGGATGGCGTCATTGACGCTTTCCAGCGCGGACACCACGAACAGGCAGCCGGCGTCGGCCATCTCGCTCCAGATGCCCCGATGGCGAAGGATGAGCTCCACCTTGGTGGTGCAGTCGAAGGTCAGCTCCGGAAAGCGGTCGTGGATGGCCCGCACCACCCGCAGCGAGTGGTGGACTCCGTTCAGGAAGTCGGGGTCGGCGAAGGTGAGGTGGCGGGCGCCGGCGGCCACGAGTTGGGCGACGTCGGCGAGCACCGCGTCGGGCCCGACCACCCGGATGCGCCCGTCGTAGACGGTCGGGACCGGGCAGTGCCGGCAGCGGGAGGCGCACCCGTGGCTCGCTTCGACGCATCCCACCAGGCGTTCGTCGCCGTCGATGGCCAGGTGGGCATAGCGCTCCAGTGGTGGCAGCAGGTCGCGAGCCGGCAGTCCGAAGTTGCTGCGGCCCAGGTGGACCGAGGCGCCTTCGCTCCTCCGGCCGGCCGCCACCTCGTCGACCCAGGCCCGCAGGGGGGCTTCGTACTCCCCGGAGATCACGCGGTCGGCGACCTGGCGGAGGGTGGTCTCGGCACCCACCGCGGCGTAGAGGCCGTAGAAGCACACCGGGCGTCCGGGGTGGTCCCGGCGCACGGCCCAGGCCGCCGCCAGGGCCAGTCGCATGGCGGTGTGCATGGGCACCGAGAACCCCACGGCGTCGGCCCAGTCGACCAGATCGGGGTTCCAGGGCTGCACCGACAGGTCGAGCGCGGCCACCTCGTGGCCATCACGGCGCAGGGCGCCGGCTGGCGATGCCACGTGAACCGGCTGATGGCCGAGCTCGTAGGTGGACACCAGCAACACGCGCACGTCGTCGACGCTATCGAGACGGTGAGCCGGCTTTGTGTGCACCGATGTGGCGCAGAGGATCATCCGTGCACACAAAGGTCGACAGGTCGGGGCTCAGCTGGTCTCCTCGGCGTCGGCGATCTCCACCTCCAGACAGACGTGGGCGGCACGCAGGGACGCCTCGACGTCCTCGGGGGTCGCCCTCCGGGCGAAGATGAAGCCGAGGTAGCGGTCACCCTCGGGCAGCGCCACCACCCGGCGGCCGCGGGCGACCGTCAACTCGACGCCCTCCACGCCGGGGACGGCCCGGGCAGCGTCGACCCCGCCCACCCGCTGCAGCACACCCGAACGCGGGATGGGCACCATCATCACCCCCGACGCGGAGTCCTCCCTCCGCAGATCACCGAGACGGAGACCGAGGGCGTGGCGGAGGATCACCTCCTCCAGGGAGATACCGGCGCCGAAGCGCAGCGCACGCGCGCACAAGCCGCCGATGGAGCGGCCAGCGATCTCGAGAAGCGTGACGTCGTCACCGTCCACCCGTACCTCGGCGTGGACCGGACCTTCCCGCAGGCCCAGGGCGGCGGCCCCGGCTGCCACCAGGGCGGCGACGGCGGCCTGGACAGGCTCGGGAAGCCGAGACGGGGTGACGTAGATGGTCTCTTCGAAGTAAGGCCCGTCGAGAGGGTCGGGCTTGTCGAAGAGGGCGAGAACCTCGAGCTCACCACTCCGCAACAGCCCTTCTAGGGCCACCTCGGAGCCGGGCACGAACGTCTCGACCAGGAGGGGGCCGCAGCCGTCTTCGCCGGCGTCGTCGAGGATGTTGCGAATCCGCTCGGCGGCAACCGTGGCACTCGCCGGGTCGTCGGCCCGGATCACCCCTCGGCTGCCGGACAGCGAGACCGGCTTGACCACGCAGGGCAACCCCACGGCGACTGCGGCAGCAGCCACGTCACCACCCGACCCGACGACCCGGAAGGCGGGCTGGGCCACCCCGGCGGCCGCGAGTACGGCTCGGGCGGCCGCCTTGTCCCTGGTGGCGGCGACCGCTGCCGGTGAGTTGTGGGCCAGCCCGAGGCGCTCACCGGCCAGGGCGGCAGCCAGCACACCCTGCTCGTCGACGGCGACGACAGCGTCCAATGGACGGCGTCGAGCCAACTCGACGATGGCGGCGGCGGCCGCCTCGGGACGGCCCAGTGGAACCACGAGGGCACGGTCCTCCATGGCCCGGGCCATGGCCTGGCGGTGCTCGGACGCCACCACCACCTCGGCGCCCAGGACGGAGGCGGCGCGCACGAAGTCGGCGGCCCGGTACGTACCGGTGGGAAGGATCAGGAGGACCCGGGGCACCCCTCTATCATGGAGGGATGGCCGACGCGAACGTCCAGGAGTCCTCGAGTACCACCGACCAACCGGTGCTCACCGTCACCGACAAGGCCCGCGCCCAGGTGGTGTCGTTGCGAGCGGGTGAACCGAACGCCGAGACGTTGGCGCTGTGGCTCGAGATCACCGGAGTGGCCGGGACGGAGTTCACCTACGACCTGTACTTCGACGCCCTCGACAAGGCCGGCCCGGACGACGCCGTGCAGCGTCACGACGACGTCTCGGTGGTGATCCCGGCGGCCAGCGTCGACGATCTGCGGGGGGCCACGCTGGGAGTGAGCCGTGACCTGCTCAATCCGGGCATGACCGTCACCAACCCCAACCGCCCGCCCCAGCCGGCCAGCCCCTCCATCACCGCTCCTCCGCCGGCAGACCTGAGCGGCGACGTGGCCCAGCGGGTGACCCAGGTCATCACCACCCAGATCAACCCCAGCATCGCTTCCCACGGCGGTCAGGCCGAGTTGGTGGCGGTCGACGACGGTACCGCCTACCTGCGCCTGTCCGGAGGCTGCCAGGGCTGTGGGATGGCCACCGTCACCCTCACCCAGGGCATCGAGGTGGCCATTCGGGAGTCGGTTCCCGAGATCATCCGCGTGACGGACGTCACCGATCACGCCAGCGGCTCGAACCCCTACTACGAGGCCGCCAAGAAATAGAGCAGCTACTCCGAAAGGGCGAGTCTTGCTGCGCTCGGCGTCCTGTCGGAGAGCTTGCGCTTGATGCGCTGCAGGGCGTTGTCGACCGACTTCACCTGGCGGCCGAGGAGGGTTCCGATCTCCTGGTAGCTCTCGCCGGCCACGAACAGGCGCAGCACGTCGACCTCGAACCCGGAGAGCACCGACGTCATCCCCTGGTCGACGGCGGCCGCGTCTCCGTCAGCCACCACGGATTCGGCCGGATCCTGCGCATGGTGATCGTCGAGGATGCGTTCCAGTTCGCAGTCGTTGGGTTCCTCACCAGGGGAACTCGAGATCGACACGTAGTGGTTGAGCGGTTCGTGCTTGCGCCGGCCGGCGGTCTTGACCGCGGTGAGGATCTGGCGGGTGATGCAGACCTCGGCGAAGCCCCGGAACGACGCCTGACGGTCGCTTCGGTAGTCGCGCGCCGCCTTGTACAGCCCGATGAGCGCCTCCTGGACGATGTCGTCGACGTCACCACCGGGCAGGTAGTAGCCCCGGCTGCGGCTGGATGCGAATCGCCGGTAGCGCTGGATCAGCGCCTGCTGGGCCAGGTCGTCCCCGGCTTGGGCTCGCGCCACCAGTGCGTCATCGTGCAGGCCTTCGAGTTCGACAAGTCCGGATCGAGGGGACAACGGGGTCTCCTGGGCTGGTACGACGCTGTTCTTCTGCTCTTGTGCCGGGTGGGTCTGCAGGAACAGTACCCCTCCAGGCCGAGCGGACTCCAACAGCGAGGTGACAACACCGTGACAAAGCCGTGGCGTCAGATCAGCGCCGACGGGAGATCTCGAAGCAGGCCAGCGCCCCGGCACTGGCCACGTTGAGTGAGGAGAGCGCCCCTTTGAGTGGGATGGAGGCCATGATATCGCAGCGTTGGCGCACGAGGCGGCTCAGCCCCCTGCCCTCGGCACCCAGCACCAGGGCCACAGGCTCGGAGGCGACGGGGAGCTGGAACAGGCTGGTATCGCCGGCGCTGTCGCGGCCGACCACCCACACGCCGGCCTTGGTCGCCTGGGACAGGGCGGCGGGAAGCCCGCCGACCACGGCCAGGGACAGGTGCTCGATGGCGCCGGCGGCGGCTTTGGCGACCGTCGGTGTCACGTGGGCGGCACGGTGGCGAGGAAGAACGACGCCCGTGGCCCCTGCCCCTTCTGCGGAACGAAGCAGGGCCCCCAGGTTCTGAGGATCGGTGACTCCATCGAGGAAGACCAGGAAGGGCGCCACTGCGTCACGGGACGACAGGAGCTCCTCGAAGTCGGCCTCGGGCAGCGGGTCGGCGTGGGCCAGCACCCCTTGAGGAGCCTCCGACCGTGCCTCGGCAGCGAGCGCGAGAGCGCCGACCCGGTGCACCCGTAGCCGAGCCTCGGTAGCCAACTCGAGGATGTCACCCAGAATCGGCGCGTCGCCGGCGTCCTCCACCATCCATAGGTCGCGTACCCGTCGTCGGCCGGCGATGAGCAGCTCGCGAACGGCGTGACGGCCCTCGACCTGCTCACCCCCGAGGGGCCGCGGACCGGATCGATCCGTGACCGGGCTGCGGGTCGCAGGTCCCGACGGACGGCGGCCCGGGCGGGGACTGGCGGGGGCCCGGCCGGGTCCGGATCCGCCCGGGCGACGCGTGCCTTCATCGACCCGGGGCCTTCCGAGGCCTGACCTGGGCTTTCCGGGACCCGACCTGGGCTTTCCGGGGCCGGACCTGGGCTTGCCCGAACCCGAACGGGGCTTGCCCGAACCCGAACGGGGCTTGCCTGATGCCGGGGGGCGACCGCGTGCCGGGCTCAAGGAGCCCCCGGCCCCGCCGGCTCGAGCAGAGCCACCGCCCAGCAGGCGATTCCCTCACCACGGCCGAGCGCACCCAGCCCCTCGGCCCGCCGGCCCCTCACCGTGACGTCGGTACCGACCGCAGCCCCCAGGCGCTGTTGCATCTCGAGACGCCGGGGGGCGAGCCGGGGGCCGTCGAGCACCACCGAGCAGTCGACGTTGGCCGGGGCCCACCCCGCCTCGCGCACGAGGTGGCCGACGGCGGCCAGCAGCTTGACGCTGTCGGCGCCTTGCCATCTCGGATCGCTGTCCGGGAACTGCGTCCCGAGGTCGTCGAGCCCGGCGGCCCCAAGGAGCGCCTCGGCCGCGGCGTGGGCCACCACGTCGGCGTCACTGTGGCCCACGAGGCTCCGCTCACCCTCGAACACCACCCCGCCGAGCACCAGTGGTCCGTCGCCGCCCGTGGCGTAGGGATGGATGTCGAAGCCGAGCCCGACCCGGCCGGGGCGCCGGGTCGAGGGGACCGACCCGGCAAGGTGACCAGCCGCAGCGTCCAGATCGCCCGGCTCGGTCACCTTGGCGTTGGTGGGCTCCCCCGCCACCACCGACACCTGTCCTCCAGCCGCCTCCACCAGGGCGGCGTCGTCGGTTGCATCACCGGCCCCGGCGTGGGCGGCCCGCAATGCACCGGCGGCGAAGGCCTGGGGAGTCTGCACCGCCACCAGACCGCCCCGCTCCAACGTGGCCGTCACCAGACCGTCGCCGTCGACACGTTTGACGGTGTCGACCACCGCCACCCCGGGCACGGCGGCGTCGGCGCCCCGCGCCACGGCGTCGACAACGGCAGCGAACAGGGCCGGCGACGCACAGGGCCGGGCTGCGTCATGGACGACGACGACCTCGGCTTCCCCGGGCACGGCCGCCAGCCCAGCCCGCACCGACGCGGACCGGGTGGCCCCTCCTCCCACCACGGCATCGGCCAACGGCTCGGAAGCATCGATCCGAGCGGCATCGACCACCACCACGACCCCGTCGCTCACCGACCGGGCCGCCGACAACGCCCAATCCAACAGCCGCCGCCCCGCCACGACCTCATACTGCTTCGGCCCTCCGAACCGCTCCCCCGTACCGGCAGCCACGACGATCGTCCACACCCGCACAACCGCTCACACTACGAGGCCCGGTGTGAACCACATCGTCCGACGGCACTCGACACGGCCGATCATTCATCGGACCCGGGCTGAACGGCGGCCTTGGTCCGGATGTTCTGGCCCCTCCAGCGATGGTGACCGCAACCGCTCAGGGGGCCAGAACGAGCAGCTGCAACTCGTCTTCGTTGGCGCGCGATAATCGGTGGATATCACGCGTCAGACAAGCCGATGACGGCCCCCAAAGAGGACCTCGTCCGCCTGGACACCAACGTCTCTTCCCCGACGGGGCTCATGGACCTGCCGCTCTCGAGGGCCGAGGACCTCCACGACGACCTTCTCCGGAGCGACTTCCTGCTGGACGAGTGAGAGCGCTCGTTCTCCGGTTGGCAGCTGCTGTCCTCGTCGTCCTCAGCGCCTGCTCGGGAAGCGGCCACGTCACCCCTGTGGTGGTTGCACCCCCCGAAGACGACAGCGGCGAAGCGTCGGCACTGCCGGTGAGGGCCGGGACTTGGCGGCCGCTCCCGTCTTCGCCGCTCAGCGCTCGCTGGGACGCCACCGCCGTCTGGACGGGCAGCCAGGTGGTGTTGTGGGGTGGCTATGCCTCCTCGGTTGAGGCCTTGGTCGACGGCGCCAGCTACGACCCCGAAAGCCGGTTGTGGACGCCGATCCCTCCCGCACCGGTGCCCGAGCGGGGCCATCAGGTCGCGTACTGGATCGACGATCGCCTGGTGGTGTGGGTGGACGCGTGGCACCCGGAGCTGGCCGCCGGCGCCGTCTATACAGCTGAAGATCAGCGATGGCTTCCTCTCGCCTCGCCCCCCGACCAGCTGACCCTGGGGGCACCAGCGGTAGCGACCGAAGACATGCTGTTCGTCATCGCCCGTTCGGTCGACGGGTCCACGTCCGTCGTCTCCTACGATCCGGCGTCGGACTATTGGGACGTCCTCCCCGCGCCGCCACCGACGACGGAAGACGTGTTCATCGTCGAGACGGGCGGTGACCTGCACCTATGGGGGTGTGCCGGGCGCTACGGTGCCGCGTACGAGAACGCCCGGAACGAGTGGAGCGGCGTGAAGCCGCCGCCCGCCGGTTCGGCGCCCTGCTTCTCCTCGCCGCCGCTGTTCCCGGCTGCCTTCGCCACCGACCAGGCCGTCGTGGTGTGGCCATGGCGAGACGCAGACCGGCCAGGAGAGGAACCTGTCCCGCGGCTCCCCGGCGCCAGGTTCGACGGGGGCGTCGGCGAGTGGACGGCCAGTGCCCCCCCTCCGACGGACATGCCCGCACGTGCGGTGAGCACCGGCGACGCGGTCGTGGTGTGGGGCGGGGGAACGTACCCCGATCCGCCGTGTGGCGAGTTCGAGTATCTCGCGACGACCGCCGCCGGGTTCTGGTACTCCATCGCCGGCGACTCGTGGCGGTCCCTGGACGAGGCGCCGCTTGCTCCCCGCAACGGGCATGCCATGGTGTGGACCGACCGAGACGTGTTGGTATGGGGGGGCGCGGCCAGCGGGCCGGCTGGCGAGTGCGTGCTGTTCGACGACGGGGCGACCTGGGGCCCGCTCAACCCGGAATCGTGAGGGAGCTAGTTGTAGCGATCCAAAATGCTGGTCTCGGCCAGGCGGGACAGGCCCTCCTTGACCACACGAGCCCGCGTCTCCCCCACCTCCTTGACCGCATCCAGGTCGGCGATGGACGCCCGCATGATCTTCTGCAGACTGCCGAAGTGGTCGACGATCTCGTCCACCACCGACTCCGGGAGCCGCGGCACCTTGGATAGCATCCGGTACCCGCGTGGCGACAAAGGCTGGTCGAGATCGGGCGTACCGCCGGGCAGGTGGAGGATGGTGGCCACGGTCTTGAGGTCGAGGAGATCCTCCGTCCCCAGCGCGGCCATCCCATCCAGCGCTTCGACGACGTGCCAGCCCGCCTCCTCGTGGAAGTAGTCGCGGATCATCAAGCGGTGGTCGTCCTCGACGCCGCCCATCAACTCCTCGAGCTGGAGGCGGACCAGGCGACCGTCGACGCCGAGTTGGATGATGTGGCGGTCGATCTCCTCGGCGATGCGACGGACCATCTCTGTTCGCTGGAGCACGGTCACGACGTCGCGCACCGTGACCAGATCTTCGATCTCGAGGGCGGACAGGGAGCCGGCGACGGTGTCGAGCCGGGTCTTGTAGCGCTCGAGCGTCGAGAGCGCCTGGTTGGCCCGTGCCAACAGGCGGGGAATGGGCTCGAGGGGGTGCTTCTCGTCGTTGACGTAGACGGCGATGACCGACTGGTCCTCGGAAACGGAGATCACCGGGACGGAGATGGAGCGGGCCACCCGCTCGGCGGTGCGGTGGCGGGTCCCGGTCTCCGACGTGGGCACATTGGGATTGGGCACCAGGTGGACGTTGGCCCGGGCGATGCGGCTGGCGTCGGCGGCCAGGATGATGGCGCCGTCCATCTTGGCCAACTCCGAGAGTCGCTGGGGACTGAAGGCGGCGTCGAGGAGGAAGCCACCCGAGCAGATATTGAGCACTTCAGGCCCGTCGCCCACCACCACGAGGGCGCCCATCTCGGCCTGGAGGATGCGATCGAGGCCCTCCCGCAGCGGAATTCCCGGGGCCACCGCCGCCAAGGCGTCCAGGAGCTTGCTGTGACGCCGGGACCCCATCGTCGCGATCCTAGTGCTGGGCTGGACTGCCATCACGAGGGGACCCTTCCCCATGGCGTTGCCGCGTGCACCTGGCGTGGCCGACGCGACGGACGTGTCGGTGCCCGAGCTCAGGTCGCCAGGCGCTGGATCGCCTCGACCAGGGTGCCGGCCCGAACGAGCGTCAGGCCGGGTGGGGCATCGGGGGCCGACGCGGGGACCACGGCCCGGCGGAAGCCCAAGCGGGCAGCCTCGGCCAGTCGGCGGGGCATCTGGACGGCCTGGCGGAGCTCACCGCCGAGGCCGACCTCGCCCAGCGCCACGAGATCAGAGGGAAGGGGACGATCGGTGAGCGACGACACCAGGGCCAGGGCCAGGGCCAGATCAGCTCCCGGCTCGGCCACCCGCACCCCTCCCACCGCGGAGGCGTAGACGTCGGAGTCCCCGAAGGCACCCAGGCCGACGCGGCGAGCGAGGACGGCGAGCAGCAGGGTCAGGCGACCATGGTCGAGCCCTTGGGCCGACCGTCGGGGCTGGGCAAGCTTCGAGGGCGACACAAGGGCCTGGACCTCGACGAGCAGCGGACGGTGGCCGTCCATCGTCGGCACCACCACCGAGCCCGGCACGCCACAGCGGCGGTCGGTGAGGAGCAGGCCGCTGGCATCGGGCACCCCCGCCAGGCCCCGCTCCCCCATTTCGAACAGGCCGAGCTCCTCCGACGGACCGAAGCGGTGCTTTACCGCCCGCAGGAGTCGAAGGGCGTGGTGGCGGTCACCCTCGAAGCTGAGCACGGTGTCGACCACGTGCTCCAACACCCGGGGACCGGCCAACGATCCGTCCTTGGTGACGTGACCGACGAGCACGATCCGCACCCCGAGCTCCTTGGCGGCGACGACGAGCCGCTGTGCACACTCCCGCACCTGGGACACCGAGCCGGGCGCCGATGCGAGCTCGGGATCCAAGATCGTCTGGATGGAGTCCACCACGACAACGTCGGGGCGCAGGTCGGCCAGGTGCCCGAGAATCGCCGGCAGGGCACCTTCGGCCACCAGGTGCAGCGCCGGGACCAGCGCGTCGAGCCGCTCGGCTCGCAGGCGAACCTGGCGCGCCGACTCCTCGGCGGTGACCAGCAGTGCCTTGTCGCCTCCCGAGGCCATGGCGGCCAGCGCCTGGAGCAACAGGGTGGACTTTCCGATCCCCGGTTCGCCCCCCAGGAGGGTGACCGATCCGGCGACGAGTCCGCCACCGAGCACGCGATCGAGCTCCGCCAACCCTGTCGGCCGGGGGCCGGAGCGATCGACGTCGACGTCGGCGATGGCAATGGGCCGGGTCGCAGCCGACGATGCCACCCGCCAGCCGGACGGCGACACCGACACCGGCGCCGGCTCTTCCGCCAGGCTGTTCCAGGCGCCACAAGCCGGGCACCGGCCGAGCCAGCGCGCGCTCGTGCCGCCACACTCCTGGCAACGGTGCAGAGGCCGGGGTCGGGTCACGGGGGCGAGGATAGGAACTCCGTGCGACAAGAACCTGGGCCCGCCGGAGCGAGCGTGTTCAGCCGTTCCGCCGGCGTCGTCGACCGCGGACCAGGACGACCATCATGGCGAGCAGGGCGGCGCCGGAGGCGCTCAGCCAGGCAAGCCGCTGGCGGTGGAACGTCTCTGAGCTGGCGGCCAAGGTGAGGCGCTCGCCCACCAAGGGGCGCCACACCGCGGTATCGCCGACTTCGGCGCCCTTGCCCTCTGCGGTGACCGAGCCGGGCAGGTTGGCCCGGACCTCGAAGGCGAATGTCTCTTCGAGCGGGGCGCCGGTGAGCTCCTCCAGATCCGCCCTGGCCAGGCTCAGGTCGCTGCCCGCCAGGCTCCGGCGCAGTTCCTCGTCGACGAAGCCCTCGACCCCGGCGCTCAGATCGACTACTCCCGTGAAGGAGTAGTCGGTGGTGAGGAACGACGACCGACGGGCTACCTCGAGGGCCTGGAACGGACCCGAGGCACCACTGACGTCGCCCAGCACCTCCGTGGCCTCCCCGGGCGTGGCGAACGCCTTGGTGGCGACGATCACCGTCGACCCGTCGGTGGCGGACGTCGGCCCCTCCACCTCCCAGCCGGCGGCCGTGAGATCGTCGAGACGAAGCTGGGCGGCCAGGTCGGGGAGCCGGTTGGCCGCTTCGTCGTCCATGGTCACGGTCACGGCCACCTGGCCCGACCCGTCACGCTCGACGTCAATGCCGACGCCCACGTGCATCTCGCACCCGGTCGTGACCACGACAGCCAGGCCCAGGGCGACCACCAGCATGCCGCGCCGGCGTGGCCATCCTTGTCGCACCGCCCGACGGTACCGGCGGAGACGCACCCGACATCCGGGTGAGGGGGCGGTCGAGCTCGGGCTCAGCGACAGGTCACCCGGCCGGAACTCAGCGTGCAGTTCAAGCTCCGGGTGGCGGTGGCGGCAGCGCCGTCGTCATCGGCCAGCGTCAGCGTCACGGTGAAGCTGCCCGCACGCTGGTAGGTGTGCTGCACCACGCTCCCCGATCCGCGGGAGCCGTCGCCGAAGTCCCACTCGAAGGACCGCACGGCCCCATCGCTGTCGGAGGACGCGGTGCCGTCGAAGCGACACCCGAGGCGGCGACATTCGTAGTTGATGATGGCGGTGGGCGGTCGGTTGCCACCCGACGGCACCGTCGTGGTGCTCGCCGCCATGGTGATCGATGTCGTGGTCGAGGTGCTGCTGGTGGTCGAAGTCGAGGTCGAAGTGGTCGACGACGACGTGGTGGTGCCCGAGCTCCCCGCCCCCGCCACCGTGAACGCCGGGCCGCTGACGTCGAGCAGCGGCTCCTTGCGCCCGTCGCCGCTGGTATCGACCCAGTCAAAGTTGCCCGCGCCGAGGATGGTGGAGCGGATGCCGTCAACCGATCGGCCGTTGGCGGCCAACAGGGCCGCGGCCCCGGCCACGTGGGGGGCCGCCATGCTGGTGCCGGTCTTGGTCCCGTAGCCGCCCGGCAGGGTCGAGAGGATGCATGCCCCCGGGGCGACCACGTCGATGTTGGCCCCGAAGTTGCTGATGGTGGCCAAATGGTCGTCGGAACCACTGCAGGAGCCGCGCCCGCCGCCCGAGACACCGTTGGTGTCGGCCAGGGCCGACACGGCCAGGACGTCGGGGTGACTGGCAGGAATGACGTCGACCGCGCCTCCGCTGTTGTTCCCGGCTGCGACTACGACGGCGATGCCGGCGCCCACGGCGTTGTCGATGGCCCGGTCGAGGGAGTCGAGGTGGCCCCGACCACTGAGGCTCATGTTGATGACGTCGATGGCTCCTGGCCGCGCCGTGGCCCAGTCGATGCCGGCGATGATGTCGCTGAAGTAACCTCCCCCGTCGTCGCCCAGCGCCTTCACGGAGTAGATACGGGCACCGTGGGCCACGCCCACCACACCAAAGCCGTTGTCGATGGCGGCCGCACTACCGGCCACATGGGTGCCGTGGCCGTAGCGGTCGTCGCCGCCGCTCGGGCAACCGGCCCGGGTGCAGTCGACCTGGCTGACCAGGTTGAGGTCGGGATGAACGGCGACGCCGCTGTCGAGAACGGCGATGCCGGCGTTCACTCGGGCTCCGTCCACGGTGTCGATTCCGAGCGTGGCGGTGGTGACGCCCCACACGTCAGGATCAGCCACCCGGTCCACTCCGGTGGGCATGGTCTGTGTGGCGGCCTCGGCCGGCTGGTCCTCTTCGACGCTCACAACCCGGTCGACCTGGCGGAGCGCTTCGGCCGCCTGCGGCACGAGGTCGACGGAGAAACCGGTGAGGGCACGGTCGTAGACGTGGACGACATCACCACCCGTCTCCTCGGCGAAGTTCTGGGCCCGACCGCGCTGGTTCTCCTCGAGCGTGACGATGTAGGTGCGTACCTCCGGACGCCGCGCCGGTTCGCCGGGCGAGGGGCTGGAGTGCTCAGCGACGGGGGGGCGCAGCGCCTGCTCGAAGCGCTCCTGGATGTCGCGCACCGATGCCAAGGCGGCTGTGTCGAGCTCGGAGGCAGGCGTCGATGCCGCACCCGGACCGGCGGAGAGAGTAGTGGCCAGCAGCGCGGCGAGAGTGAACAGCACAACGAGCGGAGCTGGACGGGCGTCTCTCATGGTGCACCTCTCGCCTATGTGCGGAACGAAGGCACGACTCTACCTGGCGACTCCGGCGATGGAAGCGGGCACGGCTCGACGACCCGCCCGCTCCCTCACGCCGTAGGGTGCAGGGGATGAGCGACCAGTTGGCGGCGGTCGAGGCCATGGGAATCGCCGTGGGCGCCGGCGTGCCCGTCCTGT
>DASZDM010000166.1:0-6768 GCA_035942015.1 Acidimicrobiales bacterium
GGCGGTGTCGACCACCGTCCTGACGCTGAGGTCCTCAGGAGGGACCGCAACTACCGGTTCGAACCCGTGGGCCCGAAGCGCCATGGCCATGCTGTCGCCGATCACCGGGTGGTCATCAACGATCATGATCGACGCTGCCGCTCCGGCCAATGCGCTGCTCCCGTGTAGGTAGTTTTGCCAGTTACCGTTTCGGCGCCAAGAGCGTACAAAGATCACGATGAGCGCTGCTGAGCCACAGGTCCGTGAGCAGGACCGGCCAACCGTTCTGGTGATGGTCGTGCCGTACGTGCTCGCCACAGCAATGGAGTCGATCCTCAGCGGGCGCTACAACGTGGTTGCTCCCGACCTTGATGCCGGTGAGACCGTTCCCTCAATGCGATGGGATGCCGTCCTCACCATCGCCGGGGTTCCGATGCACGAGGACATCGACACGGGGGTCATCATCGAACTGCCGAACACCTCGTGGGAAGATCCCGTGTTCGTGACGGTCAACCACCGCACGGCCCGAGTGCACGTCACTGTCGAGCATCCCATGCATGATGTGAAGGCAGTCCTCGAGCAGCATCTCTCCGCGTCAGTCTGACCTGGCCAAGGTCTTCATCAGCTCCGTCGTCAGCCGCTTAGTGCAAGTACATCGCCGGTGGCCCGCCGAGCGATTCGGCGGCTGGCGTAGACGCCTCGAAGAACGGGCAGCGGGCGCGGGCTCACCACCGCATGGCCCAGACCTGGCCCTGGGGGGCGGGCGAGTCGTTGAGGACCCGCTGCAACCCGCTGCCGCCTGGCAGCGAGCTCATCCAGCACCTCATGCGCTCGCTGACGGGGGTCGACGTACTCAGTCCGCGCTGTGGGGTTGCCCTCCTCGAGACGGAGCTTGTCGATCAAGATGGCACACGTCATGGCGTAGTGGCGCATGGCCTCGCGAGGCGCCTTCTCCCACCACACCTCCCGGCCATCCTTGCCTCGGAAATCCTCGTGAGGCTCGTCCATCCGAGTCAGCGCTTCGAGAGCTTGGTCGAGGAGGCGGCCTTGGAGCCGGACGCGCTTCGCTCGGGCATCAACCTGGGCAGCCTCTGTAGCCGCTGCCGTTTTTTCGTTTCGCACCGTCCGAAGTCGGGAGCGGCGAGCCCAACCATCGATTGTCGACTTCGGGATCGATGTGCGCCGCGACGCCTCGCTGGTGCCGTACGCCACGTATAGAGCTAGCGCCTCGTCGCGCTGCTCAGCGGTGTAGGTCGCCATGACCACGACCGTCCTCGTGACCTGGCAGAGGTGGCCGAACCAGTTTCCATGGACTTGCCCTGCCAACATCCGGCACCGCGAGACTGCGAAGACGTTCGGCGTGAGGAGGGTCGATGCCGTAGCCGTCGATCAGGACCTCGGCTACGACCGCAGAGGGCACTCGGTGGCCACGCTCGAGGTGACAGAGGTAACCGGCTGAGACCCCGAGGTTGCGCTCTGCCGTCCGAAAGCTCCATCCTCGGCGGCGCGCGGACCGGAGTGACTGACCCACGTCACCGGGAAGGTGGCGATTGGCGTTGTCCATGGGTTCAGCCTCGCGCGGCGTTGTCCATGAGGTCACGGGGCCCGGAGGGGGGTCACGGTCGGCGTACCTCCGCTCGATTCGCTGCAGGCCTTCCTGACGATCCCTGGGACCTCACCGGCCCACACCTGGCGCACGACCGGCTCCGGGGCCCCTGCCGCCACCAGAGCCGTGTGGATGGCCTCTAGGAGTGCCCGCAGCACGTCAGCCAGCATCTGGCCCTGGCGTTCGCTCAGGGCGAGCTGTCGCTCCTCCAGGCCGGCGTCGATGGCCAGCTTGGAGATGCGGGCGCTCCTGTCGTTCCATTGGTCCATGAGATCAAACGCCACGTGGGGCTGGTTGCCGACCCACAGCACCTCGAGCTCACTGACCATCCCCTCGAGCACCCGGGCCATCGTCTGCGCTCGACGCTGCGCCTCCGCTAGTGCTGCCAGCGGGTCGTCGGCCTCGATCCGCTCCGCGGCGATGAGCTTGCCGATCTCGGTCATGATCCGCTCCTTCTCGGCGGCCTTGCGACCGTTTGGCGCCGCTCCGCCATGGAGGTAGCAACGGCCGAAGCCGGCGTGGTCCGTTCGGTGGCCCCTGGGGTTGCGGCAGTTTCCCCCCGTGCGGGTGACGGCACCACAACAATCGACAGGCTCCATCCTCGGAGCCATCAAGAGGGCCTCACCGGGAGCCCCTTGCTGCAGACCAGGACAGCATTCAGTTCCATGGTGGCGATCGTGGCGCCGATAGAAGGAGCCGCAGTGGACTTACTCACGGCGCGCGCCACCCTGCGTTCTCCTTCACGCTTCGCCGCGCATCCCGGCGGCGATGGTTGCCAGCGTCTGGCTCCAGCTTCCTCAATGCCGAGCAGGCGGTCGAGGGCCTGGCGCAGTCGATGACCTCCGGGTCCGTCGACTTGTCGAGCAGGTGGTGAACGGTCATGGGTTTCCTTTCGGGTTGGTGGTGAGCGAGTGGATCTCGCAGAGTCCCCAGCCGTCGTCGGCGATCTTGACGGCAGGGCGATGGCAGTCCCAGCAGGGGACAGCTGCGGGGGTGTCCCTGTCCCCAAAGTCCCCGCGGTCCCCGTACGGGGACACTACGTTAGTGATCAGTGCATGAGACGACGTGAAGTCCGGGGACAATGGGGACAGGAGAGAGGTGTCCCCGCCTGTCCCCGGCACGGAGTAGATGCCGTCCCCGAGGGTGACCAACTGGCCGTCCGATGCCATGCGCTGGCACGTCTTCTTCACCACCTCGTAGTCGAGCCCGGTGGCGGCGGCGATCTCCTTGGTGGGCTGGTCGGGGGTGGCCGTCAGGAACGCCTTGATTCTTCGCCTGGTCTCCGACAGCTCGTAATCCTCGGCGGGGCCTTCCAGCAACGTCCACAGCCCTAGCCGGGCGTTGAACGACATCGGGTAGCTCGCCTCTTCCACGTCCCTGCCGGTCACGTTCAGCTTGGCGTCGGCGCTCCCGCGCAGCCGCTCCATGGTGACCACCGTGTCCGCCGCCCCGGCGATGCCCTGGGTACCGCTGAGGGTGTCCAAGAAATCGTCCGCCTTCTGCTTCCTGGTGTGGTGAATCACCACAACGGCGATGCCGTAGCGGTCGGCGATGTCCTTCAGGGGGATGAGGGCGGCGTAGTCGCTGGCGTAGATGCCGGTCGACTCATCGGCCGGCGGGCGGATCCGGGCGAAGACGTCCACGATGACCATGCGGACGCCGGGGTGCGCGGTGATCCACGCCTCCAGCATTCCCAGCCCGATGGGGTCGAGGCGGGGCCACTCAGGAATGAACGTCAGGTGAGTCGGGGTCGGGCCCTCGGCCATGACCTGGCGCAGACGCTTTTGGAGCCGCCGACCGGGATCCTCGAGCGCGAGGTACAGCACGTGGCCTTGCTCGACGGGGATACGGCCGAACGCCTTCCCCCCCGACCCCACCGCGACCGCGCCGTTCATGGCGAGCCACGACTTCCCAACCTTCGGAGGGCCGGCGACGATGGTCAACCCCTCGGGCACGATGCCGGGGATGACGTACTTCGGGTCGGGGAACACCGCAGCCAGCAGCTCGGTGGCGGTCCAGCCCTTCGGGAACGTCACGACCGCGCCTCGGTGCTCCCCGTCGGGGTCATGAAGACGGCGCACAGTTGGAGGCGGCCGCCATGCCGGAAGCTCAGACACGGGCCTCGGCGTCCTCGGTGGCCATCTTGCAAGCAGCCATGAGGAAGCGGAGATCCTCCAGCACGACGCGCTCCAGGGCGTAGCGGGTGCGCCTGGTGTAGCTCCGGTCACGACTCTCGCCGCGGCATCGGGTGCAGTACCACGTCCAGGCGTCCTCGACCGTGGCGCTTCCGCCGTTGAAGTCGTGGTACTGACAGAGGGGGCAGACGAAGCGGATGGGAAGCTCCTCGGTGTCCAGGTAGCCGAAGGCGTGGTGTTGGGACACCACGTAGGCCAAGTCCTCGATCGGCATGGACTCGACCACGGAGCGGGGGTCGATCGCGGGGGTCTCGGGATTCCACACGATGCTCATGCCGCCCCCTCGGGCAAGGATTTGAGCCAACGCTGGAGGTCAGCCGCCAGGATGAGGCGACGGGCGCCGCACTGGCGGTAGGGGATCGCTCCGCTCGCCATGAGGCGGTAGAGCGTCGGTCGGGAGAGCCCGGTGGCGACACAGGCATCATCGATGCCGTAGGCCAAGGGCTCCTGATGGGTTCGCTGTGACGTGTCCACGGACATCATGATTGCGTCACGGCGTGACGCTGTTACCCTTTCGCCATGGACGTCACACAAAACCACGGGACGCTCGTCAAGGTCCCCGGCCCAACACGGCTCGGGAAGCACATCGGTCCCGCCTGGACGAGCTACGCCGACTCCTCGCTCGACCGCGCGGTGGGATACCGCTCCGACTCAGGGACGGTCGAAACCGTCACCAACTCGCTCCCCTTCAAGTTCACATCGATCGTCGAGCTGGACGATGACGAGTTGGTCCTGACGACGCTGATCGTGGACCGCTTCGGCAATGAGGAGGACGACTCCTTGCGCCTCGGGGTGTCCTCGATCAAGGTCGAGGTCAACGAGAAGGAGGATCAGCCCTTGAACGCCGAGGGCTTCCACCGCGTACCGATTCACCGGCTCCTGCTCGTGGCGGTCATGGCGTGGAGCCACAACAGCGACGGGAGCCCGGTGACGATCGACCAAGCTCAGTCTCTGGTACGGAGGGGTGGACGTCGGAGAAAGAGCCCAGAAGAGGATTGGCGGACGGCAGCGGACGCGTATCTCGCCGCCAAGGAGAAAGGGGAGCCGACAACGGTGGCCGTAGCCCGTGCTCTCGGGAAAAGCACCGGAAAGCAGGGTCAGGACGCAGCCCGGAGCCTGATACGTCGGGCTCGTCAGGCGGGCTACCTCCCTCCCATCACCAGGAAGGACTGACATGGCCAGCATCCACAAGCGCGCTGCCAAGGACGGCTCGCCTCGTTATGACGTCCGCTACCGGCTCGCCTCCGGGGTCGGTCGCACGAAGACGTTCCGCAATCGGAAGGAGGCAGGGCGCTTCGCTGCCGTGGTGGAGGCAGATAAGGATCGGGGGGGGCTGCTTGATCCCAGGGCCGGCAAGGTGACGGTGGCCGACTACGCGGCCCATTGGCTGGACGGCCGGCCTACCCTCCGTCCTAGAACCGTCGCGGAGTACCGCGGGGTGCTCGATCGCCACGTCCTCCCGTCGCTTGGTGCCGTGGAGCTGGGGCGCCTGGACGTGGCCACCGTGCGGGCGTGGCACGCGAAGCTGCTCAGGGCGGGCGTCGGAGCCCCAACAGTGGCTCGCTCCTACAGGGTGCTCCGGGCCATCTGCGCCACGGCCGTCGAGGACTCGATCATCCTCGCTAATCCCTGCTCGGTGAAGGGCGCCGGCCAGGACCACTCCCCCGAGCGCCCGGTAGCAACCCCTGAGCAGGTGTGGGAGCTGGCGGCCTCCGTCCCCGGACCGCGCCGCTGCTTAGTGGTGCTCGCCGGGTTCCTCGGGCTCCGATTGGGCGAGTGCCTTGGTCTAGCCGTTCGCCATGTCGACCTACTGCATGGACTCCTCGTTGTTGAGCAGCAGCTCATCGAGATGCCCGACGGCTCCCAGGTGCTTGTCGAGCCGAAGACGGAGGCGGGGCGACGATTGGTCCCGCTTCCGAGTGCGGTAGCAGCCGAACTCGAGGAGCACCTGGGGCTTTGGGCAGGCACCGGCCCCGACGGGTGGCTCTTCCATGGAGTGAAAGGGGGTGCACGGCGCCGCCACGTCTTCAACGCCGAGTTTCGGGCGGCGAGGGCGGCGGTGGGGCTCGATCAGCTCCACTTCCACGACTTGCGTCACTCGGCCCTCACCTTGGCGGCGGCGACCGGCGCCACGGTGGCTGAGCTACAGGCGCTCGCTGGCCACGCCAGTCCTCAGGCGGCCATGCGCTACCAACACGCCACGATGCAGAGAGCACGGGCGCTGGCGGAGGCAGTGGACCAGGTGATCTCGTGTCCGGTCCCGGTACCCGAGCGACGAAGTGGCTCCGGTAGGTCTGTGACAGTGCCCCTTGGTTCCTAAGCCGCATTGATCCTCCTCGGTCTACCGCCGGGGTTCGCGAAGGCCCCGTGCTCCTTGTTGCGGTCGTGGCGAACGGGGTGGGTGCGCACGAGCTTGCCCTCGAAGCTGATCTGCACGCTGTCGGCCACCACGCTCACCTGCACCTGCTTTCCCCGGTAGGCGTTGCCGGCCCGGTAGTTGGCGCCGGCGAAGCAGACCGATCCGCTGCGGTCCACCTTGCGGGTGACCACGACCGACTCCTTCGGCGTCCGCGGCGGCCTTCCCCGGCGGCGCATCGCCATCGGCTCCTTGTCGGGCGGGTGACGACGGACGTGAGTGGCGATGAGCACGCCGTTGTGGTGCAACTCGACGAGTCCGTCCCGGCTCAGCACCTCGACGGGCTCGAGGGCCAGCCACCGCCCGGCGTGATAGCGGTGCCCGCCCAGGCTGATGCGCCCCGAGGGGTCGACGACCCGGGTCACCCGGGGAGCGGAGTCGATGGCCGGCTCGGCCGGCGGGACGGGATCCCGCTCCACCTCCACCGGCTCGACGACCTCGGTGCGGGCCAGGCGGAAGCGCTCGATGGGCGGGCGATCACCCAGGCTCTGGTGCTCCCGCTCGTGGTTGTACTCAAAGACCCAGCCGTCGAGGGCGCCCTGGGCGGCGGCGATCGACTCGAAGACTTTGCC
>DASZDM010000167.1:0-5474 GCA_035942015.1 Acidimicrobiales bacterium
TGGGGTAGTGGCGGGCGAGGGCGGCGAGGATCCGCCGAGCACCCGCCTTGAGCTGCACCTCATGGGCCCCAGCTGCAGCACCCTCATCGGGAGCCACCGGGGGGGGCCACAGGGACCTCACGTCGAGCGCCACGGCGGGCCCGGTGAGGAGCAAGAGTCGCCGGAGCGACCGGGGGCGGCGGTGGGACTACAGCGGGTGCCCCGTACCGGGGGCCAGATGGGGTTGACATTCCTAGACAGCTCGTCACCGACCCGAAGCTGACCAAGTAGCGGGCCCGGGAGGGCACCCAGGGGCGACTCTCTCATCCGGCGCGACCGGCCTCACACCCTGACAGCCGGCTCTTCGGACCAGCCACTCCCGGACCCGAACACCACGCTACGCCGACCCACGCCGCCTCGTCGCGGGACGAACACACGCGCCCGACAGCGTCGGGTGAAGGGCCTTGACAACAAAGAGGATTTCGTTAGAGCGCGGTAGTCGCGAGACCGCTCCCGGATTATGGGGCGCGCGTTCTGTTGCAGTCGGAGCCCGAGGAGCACCGAGAGCCACCGATCTGGTCGCTTCACTAGTCGGGCTAGAGGTCGCTCAGCACTCGGCGCCACGCGCTCTGCATGTCGGGGCCACCGTGTCCTTCGTTGTCCACGACGATGAGTTCGCTGCCGGACCACCCGCGATGAAGGCGCCAAGGTCCGAGCAGGGGGCTGCTGACGTCGAGGCGGCCGTGGATCAGCCAGCCCGGAGTGTCGGCGAGGCGCTCCGCGTTCGCTACGAGCTCGTCGTCGGCGAGCCAGCTGTTGTGCCGCCAGCAATGGGTTACTTGGCGGGCGAAGGCGAGCCTGAACGCCGGGTCGTCGTAGCGCGGATTGTGGCCCGCTCCCGGCGTCGTAGCCATGTGGCGGTCTTCCCACTGGCACCAGGCAAGCGCTGCTGGTCCGTGGACGGCGGGATCGGGGTCCATCACCAGTTCGTTGTATGCCTCGACAAGTCGTCGGTCGCGCAGGTGGTAAGGCACATGGTCGTTGAACGCCATCCACTCATCAGGGAAGAAGCGACGAGCCTCGACGGTGAGCCACTCGATGTCGTCAGCGGTGCCGGTGCTCACCGCTGCGACAACCACGGCGGCGACTCTTGGAGTGCAGCGCTGGGCATACGCGATGGCCAGGACGGAGCCCCAGGAGACACCAAACACCGCCCATCGGTCAATCTGGAGATGTTCGCGAAGCGCTTCGATGTCTGGGATGTGATGGTCGAGATCGATCGAGGAGAAGTCGACACCCTCCTCGCTCGCGTGCGGGCGGCTTCGGCCGGCCGCACGTTGATCGAACAAGATGCCGCGGTGCCGCAACGGATCGAAATTGCGACGGGAACCCACGGTGCATCCCGATCCCGGCCCGCCATGGAAGTAGACGATCGGCAGACCAGCGCGGTTGCCTACTTCCTCGAAATACAGGACATGACCCTGTCCGACGTCGAGTTCCCCCGCGTTGAAGGGTTCCCATGCCGAGCCGTTCACGCCGATACACTGCCTGATTCTCGAGATCGCCGCCACGGCGTTCTGGCGCTCCGCCAGTCCTGCGAATTCGTCGATCAGTATGCAGAGCGTGGCCCACAAAGTTTCTCGCACGGTCCGGGCGGCCGTGAACACAATGGGTCACGTGAGGAGCAATCTCGATGACGCCGACGGCCTGCGAGGAGAACTCCGATCTTTCCTCCGGATTCAGTCACCTGGGCCGCCTCCGAGTGTGAAGGTGCTCTCGTCGTCGCAAGAAGACGGTTACGTCCGCCACCTGGTCCGCCTTGTCACCGAGGACGACGCCATCCCGTCGCTCCTTGCCGTGCCGCCGGGCACCGGTCCGTTCCCTGCTGTCGTCGTCTTTCACCAGCACGCCGGTCAGCGCCACTTCGGCAAGTCGGAGGTGTTCGGTCTTGTCGGCGATTGGTACCAGGCGTTCGGACCAGCACTCGCGCGGGCCGGCTTCGTAGTGCTCGCCCCCGACTCCGTCGCGTTTGAGGATCGCCGCCCCGCCGGCCCAGGTACCGACCCCCGCAACGACGACTGGGATCAGCACTACAACGCACTCGCCTACCGCCTCGTCGCCGGCGACACCCTTATGCGGAAGGTCCTTGAGGACGGGATGGCTGCTGTCTCAGCCCTGGTTGCCCGGCCGGACGTGAAGACAGATGCCGTCGCAGCCCTGGGGCACTCCTACGGAGGGAACACAACACTGTTCCTGACGGCGGTCGACGAGCGAGTTCGGGTCGGCTGTGCGAGCGGCGCGGTGGGTTCCTACCGGCGGAAGATGACTGACGGTACGGGCATCGAAATGGCGGAGGTGATTCCGGGGTTCGCGACCCGGTTCGACATCGAGCACGTGCTCGCGGCCATCGCGCCACGGCGCTTCCTGGTCGTCTCTGGCACCGAAGACAAGTACGCGGCCGATGCTCAGGAAGTCGTTGACTTCGCACTCTCAGCGTTCGGTGCACCGGGGGACCCTCGAACGCTCTCCCACGTTCGAGTTGCCGGCGGGCATGCCCTCGAAGCTGAGCGTTTCGAGGCCATCGTCAGGTGGGTTGTTCAAGCGGTGACCGACGGGAAGTAGGCCCGCTCGCGGGGTACGTGCCGGGAGTCGGTGCGTCGCAGCCGACCCGCGACAGAATCGGCCGCTTCTGGACGACGGGGTGGTCGCCAACAGAGCGGCGCCACCCAAGAGACGCGCGGTTCTCCGAGCACCGCGGCGCGAGCGACTTGGCATTCTCAGCTGCTGATCTCCGGTGCCTCGACTGCACAGCCGTGCCACCATCAGGGCGTGACGTCGCCACATGTGGACTACGAGACTTCGGCCGGTGACTATGCGGAACGCCGATCACTCACTGAGGGTCGGCTCTCCGTCTGGGCCGGCGAGGTCGGTCCGTATGTTGAGCACGTCGACATCGCCGTTGATCTCGGTGCTGGCACCGGTGGCTTCTCGAGTGCGCTGCACGATTGGGGCGCCAGTCGGGTCATCGCGGTCGAGCCGTCGTCTGCGATGGAGGCGGAAGCTACGCGCACCGATGGCGTCGACCACGTCAGGGCGCGGGCGGAGAGCATCCCTCTCCGTAGCCACAGTTCCCAACTGGTCTGGATCTCCACAGCGTTCCACCACTTCGAGGAGCCAACGGCGGCGGCACGGGAGTGCCACCGCGTGCTCGTGGGGGCCGGCTACGTCGTCATCCGTGGCTTCGTCCCTGGGCACAGCGAACTCGAGTGGCTCCACCTGTTCCCCGGTTCGCTCAAGGCGGTCGCAAGGTTCCCCAGCTTTGAAGAGATCAACCGTCTGTTCTCCCTCCAGGGGTTCCGGCTCGTGCGCGACGGCCTCGTCATGGAGGGAACTCAGACCTATGAAGCTCGAGCAGAGTACTCCGCAAGGATGCGCCACGCCGACAGCATTCTCACCGCAATGTCCGAGGCTGAGGTGGCCGCCGGGATCGCCGCACTTCGGTCACGAGGACAGGAGATCGAGCACTTTGCCCTCAGCTGCCTTATCTACCAACGGGACTGACAACGCACAGACGCAGTTGCAGGACGTACACGACGATGCGCCGTTGAGTCCAGCCTCACCGGACGGACGATCGCACATCGAGCTGCTGATATGGCGCTGTTCCGACCCGCACTTAGGGATGCAGTCCGCGACGCCTAAATTCGCCGTGCGGCACGCGGCGTGTTCATATGCTGTGTGTGTGAGCTGGGACGAGGAGTTTGCGTCGCGCTACGACGAGTGGTCGGCGGGGATGACGGAGGACGTGCCCTTCTACGTCAGCCTCGCACGCGAGGCCGACGGACCGCTCGTGGAGCTAGCCATCGGCAATGGCCGCGTCGCGATTCCTGTAGCGGTCGCGACCGGTCGGAGCGTTATCGGGATCGACTCCTCACCGGCGATGCTTGCGCAGGCCCAGGCGGCCGCCATCGAGGCGGGGGCCGCGCTGCATCTGCGCGAGGGTAACATGCGAGACCTCGAGCTCGATGAGCCAGCGAGCCTCATCTACTGTCCATTTCGGGCGCTCCTCCACCTCCCGACGTGGGCTGACCGGCGCCGTGTGTTCGAGCGCGTCGCTGCCTCGCTTCGCCCAGGTGGCAAATTTGCTTGGAACGCCTTCGCGTTCGATCATCACGTCGCTACACGCTTGGACGGGCAGCACCACGACAAGCCGGTTCCGCACTCGGTGCACTATGACGTCCCCGACAACCGCATCGATATCAAGCTCGATGACGGCGCCACCAGTTCGCTGTGGTGGACGACGAAGAACGAGTGGCTCGCGCTACTCGACGTCGCCGGGCTAGACCTCGAGGCGCTCTACGGTAGCTTCGATCGCAGCCCGCTCAACTCAGACAGCCGCGAGTACATCTTCGTCGCTGCCCGGGGTAGAGCGCTGCCCTGAACGTCGGGTGCATGGCAGAACCCGGGACTCCTCTCACGTGCCGATCGGCCCCACGCCAGCGGCCTCGCGCTACGAAGGCCCCACCGACGTACTACCGGGACCGATCGTCCCGTCGCGCTTCCCTCGTCATGAGTGGACCGCTGAAGACCGATCGCGGTGACGGTGACGACTGGGAGGCAGCGCGGAGGTCCCTGGCACCAACGCCCGCTACCCTCGCCGCGCCGTCAGGTGAGCAACGGCGCTGAGCATCCTCGACGGCTCGCTCGTCACCACCTGCCGGTACCGTTCTAGGAATTCCGAGGCGCCGTCGCCTAGGACGGCGACAGCCGCCTCGTGCAGGCTCGGCATGCTTGGGTTCGGCCGCCCACGGACGCGGTTGTCGAGCACCTCTGCCGCCACCGGCTCGCAGATGTAGTTCAGGTCGTACCGCAGCGACACCTGCTCGAAGCCCGCCGCCAGGCACCAGCGAACGAGATCCCGCTCGTCGAAGCCGACCATGGTGTCCCTCGCCTCCCACCGCTCGTACTGGTGGGCCCGCACGCGCTCGTAGTCTGCTCCCAGCATCGAGTGGTCGACAAGTTCCTCTATGCCGTAGTCCTTGTGGACGCGGTTGATCGGCTCCCAGGCCGACAGACGTCCTCCCGGGGCCAGCACTCGGTGCAGCTCCTCCAGTGCCCTCGCCTTGTCCCCGACGTAGATAAGCACCGAGCGGGTGAGCGCTGCGGCGAAGGTGCCGTCGGCGAACGGCACTGACAAGGCGTCGCCGACCACGGCGGCCAGTGGCGCGTCACTCACGGTGCGTCGGCACTCTTGGAGCACGTCGCCGGAGACGTCGAGCGGGATCACCAGGCCGGTGGGCCCCACTTGGGTGGCGGCCGGGACACTGAGGAGACCGGTGCCGGCTCCGACGTCCAGCGATGACGCCCCTCATCGTGGTGGAGAAGTGATCTCCAGCCCAGTCGATCGTAGGCGCTACCCCCAGAAGATGCCGGTGGGGTCTTCGTCGATCTCATCGAGAAGGTCGGAGAGTTGCGGGGTTGGCTCGGCCATGTCGTAG
>DASZDM010000168.1:0-36639 GCA_035942015.1 Acidimicrobiales bacterium
GGTGAGCAGGTACGCCAGCGCGCCCACCACGCCGAGCGCCACCACCCCGCACCAGAACCGCGAGCCGGTGTTGACCATCAGCCAACCCTCCCGTTTCCAGGCGACGTGGCCTGAGACGATGGCCGCGACGTGATCATGGGCCGCCTTCGAGGAACCAGATGCAGTACCAGATGACCAGGCCGGCGGCCACGCTGAAGTGCCAGAAGGCGGCGGCGCTGACCACGAACTCGTGATTGTCGGGCGAGAACTGGCCACCGAGCGCTCGGAATCCCATCACCAGAAACCCGATGTGGGCCGCAATGACGATCAGCAGGTGAGTGACGGTGACGGCGAACATGGTGGTGGCGAAGCGGCTCGACTCCGCAGCCACACCGAGCTGACTCCACGAGAACGACAATGCGTTGACGAACGCGAGACCGAGGAGGAGGGTGAGGCCCATGGCGACGTACATCGTCCGGCGGTCGTGGGCCTTGATGGCCGAGACCGACCACTGGGCGGTGAACGACGACATGAGCAGGGTCAGGTAACCCATGAAGAGAGGGACGTTCGGAAGCCGCACCTCCTCGGGCGGCCAAGGCTCTCCCGCTACCTGGACCAGGTCACGCGCCGAGAAATACCCGGCGAGCAGTGCACCGATCAGCACCGTTCCGGCCGCGATGACGAAGAACGTCCCCACCAGGATGACGCGGCGGCGACCGGCCCGGGGAGCCGGCGGGAGGGCGGGAAGATTGCCGGCGATGGTGGTCGGCGCCGTCACGACGTCGACTCCTCCGTCTCGGATGCCCGAGGGCCCTCCCGGTCGTCCGCGAGCGGCGCAGCCGACGCCACGGCCAGCACCGGGCTGTCGAAGTTGTTCGGCGGGGGCGGCGACGTGGTGGCCCACTCCAAGGTGTTGGCCTCCCAGGGGTCGGCGAGGGCACGCGTGCCTCGACCGGCGGCCGCCCCCAGGGCGCTGGCAACCGCCAACAACAGCCCGAGGACGCTCACGAGCCCCCCGGCGACGCTGGCGCCGTTGAGGACGGTGGCGAGGTCGAACCCGGCGAAGTCAGTGGCCATCAGGGGCTGGTCGGACAACCCGCTCACCAGATCGGAGCCAGCCATGAGCAGCACGCCCCAGAAGCTGAGGACGAACACCGCCGTACCCGCCCCATCGGAGAGGTGCACGCCCCAGAGCTTGGGTGCCCAGTACCACAGGGCGGCCAAACCGGCCAAGGTGGCGCCTCCGTAAAGGCTGAAATGGACCTGGGCGGCCGACCAGGCGGTGTCGCCCAGTTCCAGGCCCGGGATCACCGAGATCCCACCGGAGAGAGCGCCGAGAAAGAGGTGGACGGCGGCACCGAGTGCCAAGAGGAACGGGGCCTTCCGTACGAAGCTGCCCCGGCGCACGCTGTCGCCGAGCAGGCCGAGGAGGGCCAGCGGCGGCAGCACGGCCACCAGCCCGGCCAACACGTAGAGCAGGTCGTCGAAGGTCGACTCGACCTGGGCCCAGGCGCCGAAGCCGAGGATCCCCGAGAAGCCGATCACGGCGATCCCCGAGACGTGGCGGCGCAGCCGGGCCCGACTCAGCACGGGCACCACCTCAAGGGCGACCCCCATGGCCGGTACGGCCAGGACGTAGACCTGGGGCAGGGACCAGAACCAGGAGATCTGGCCCAAGGCGTCGACTTCAGCCAGGTCACCGCCGAAGTGGTTGAGGATGTACAGCTCGATGAGCCGGGCGATCAGGACGGGGGTGGCCAACAGGGTCAGTCCACCGCCGACCAGCATCGACCAGGTGAACAACGGCGTGCGCACCATGGTCATGCCGGGCGCCCGAAGCGCCACTGCAGTGGTCAGGATGCTCACGAGGGCCAGTGAAGTGGCCAGCGCCAGCATGGCCAGGCTGAGCAGGTACAGGTCGGTCCCCACCGTGCTGTCGCCACCGATCCCCCCGTCGGCGGCATAGGCGCCCAACAGCGTGAGGCCGGACACCACGTAGGCCCAGTAGGCGGTGGCCGAACCGCGCGGGAAGGCGATGGTGGCGGCACCGACCTGCAGCGGCACGAGATAGGTCGCCAGTCCGAGGAAGAGCGGCACGAGGAACAGCAGGACCGCCACCTCGCCATGGAGGGTGTAGACCTGGAAGAACGTGACCTCGTTCAGCACCTGGAGGCCACTGTCGATGCGCTCGGCGCCGAGCACTGCTCCGGCCGCGCTACCCAGCAACAGGAACAGCAGGGACGTGACCACGAACAGGCGCCCGACCACCTTGTGGTCGAAGGTCGTCAGCCAACCAGCCAAGCCGGACGGCGGCGGTGGCGAGGGCACCGGCACCTCGGCGATGGCTGTACCTCCGTCCGGTCTGGTCTCGGTCATGGTCACGGTCGGCTCACGAACGCAGGAGCTGGTCGAGGGCCATGGCGCCGAAGAGCAGGCTGATGTAGGTGATCGACCAGGTGAACAAGCGCATGGCCCGCTCAGGCGAGGGTGCTCGCAGCAGCTGCACGGCGTACCACGTGAACAGCCCCCCGAGCGCCACCGCGGCGCTCACATAGAGGACTCCCATGCCGGCGACGGGAGCGAAGAGGAGGGTGAGGGCCCAGAGGATGAGGCTGTAGACCAGGATGCGCACTGCCGTGGTGTGCAGGCTGGCCACGGCCGGGAGCATGGGGACGTCGGCGGCGGCGTAGTCGTCGCGATAGCGGACGGCCAAAGCCCAGAAGTGCGGAGGCGTCCACATGAAGATGACGGCGAAGAGGACGAAGGGCGCCCACCCGAGGGCGTCTTGGACCGCTGCCCATCCCACCAGGACCGGCACCGCTCCCGCCGCTCCCCCGATCACGATGTTGTTGGACGAGCTCCGCTTTAGCCAAAGGGTGTACACGAACACATAGAAGGCGGTGGCGCTCAGCGCGAGGACGGCGCTGAGCGCATTCACGCTCGACCACAGCAACACGAACGCCGCCGCTTCCAGGGCGAGGGCGAAGACCAGCGCCTGTGCCGGCTGGACGGCGCCGGTGACCAGGGGGCGGTTGCGGGTCCGGTGCATCACCCGGTCGATGTCGCGGTCGATGACCATGTTCAGGGCATTGGCGCCCCCGGCGGCCAGCGCACCACCGGTGAGGGTGACCACCATGAGCCAGATCGGGGGCATGCCTCCCTGGGCCACGACCATGGTGGGCAGCGTCGTGACCAGGAGGAGCTCGATGATACGGGGCTTGGTGAGGGCGACGTATGCCCCCACTCTGGAACTGAGCGCAGGTCCGGCCACGTGCTGCATCGGAAGCGGACACTAGGCCTTTCAGCGACACAAACAGAAGTTGAGGCAGTAACACCTGCGCCGGCGATAATCCGCCGGCGCCGGCTTCGCCGAACTGGACCCGCCGGTCATGCTGCGCTGCCTGGCGTTGCGCAGCGTGGCTTCGCCGTCCCTCTACCATCGGGAGGAATGGCGTTGCCTGCGGTCTCGCCCGCCAGATACCGGCGGATCACCCTCTTCGCCGTTGTGGCGCTGGCTTTCATCGTGCTGACCGGGGCGGCCGTGCGTCTCACCGGATCAGGGCTGGGCTGCACCGACTGGCCGACCTGCGAGCAGGGTCGCCTGGCTCCCGGTGAGATCACCGACGCCCCGGCCATGATCGAGTTCGTCAACCGCCTGATCACGGGTCTCGTGTCGGTGGCGGTGATCCTCGCGGTGGCCGGCGCCGCCCGACGGATCCCCCGGCGCCGGGACCTGGTGTGGCTGGCCGCCGGGCTCGTGGCCGGCGTGCTCGGCCAGATCGTCCTCGGCGGCCTCGTGGTGCTCTTCGAACTGTCGCCCAGGCTGGTCATGGGTCACTTCCTGGTTTCCATGCTCATCCTCTGGAACGCGGTGGTCCTCCACCACCGGGCCGGGCGCCCGGGCGGCCCGGTCACGCCCCTGGTGGGACGTTCCCTGGTGCAGCTGGCCCGATGCATCTTCGTCGTTGGCGCGCTGGTCATCTTCACCGGCACGGTCGTCACCGCCTCCGGCCCCCACGCCGGCGACACGCAGGCCACCCGCCTCGGTCTCGACGTGCCGGACGTGGCGAGGGTCCACGGGCTGTGGGTGGTCTTACTGGTCGTGCTCACGCTCGTGCTCACGGTCGGCTCGGCCCGCCAGGCGGCGCCGTCGTCCGTCCAGCGGGCAGCCCGGCTGCTCGTGGTCGTCCTGGCTGCTCAGGCCGCCATCGGCTACACGCAGTACTTCACCGGGGTACCGGTCGTGTTGGTGGGCTTCCACATCCTCGGGGCCATCGGGGTGTGGATTGCCGTGGTGCACCTGAACCTTGTCGTATCCGGACCGCCCACTCCTGTTCCCCTGCCCCCGGGCCGGGGGGATCGGGCTGTCGCCGGCGTCGCATCGTGAGCGCGGCGGTGACCGCTCCCAGCACCGCCCCGGTCCAAGTCGACGAACCTTCCCTCGGGGAGGTCACCGACACCGACACGCCGTGGATCGTCCTCGTCTGGAACGATCCCATCAATCTCATGTCGTATGTCACCTGGGTCCTCCAGAAGCTCTTCGGCTACAGCCTGGAGAAGGCCACCACCCTCATGCTCGACGTCCATCACAAGGGACGGGCGGTGGTGGCCAACGGCAGCCGGGAGAAATGTGAGCTCGACGTCTTCCGCCTCCATGAGCACGGTCTCTGGGCCACGATGCAACACGACCGCTGAGGACCGGTTGCCGTTCCGCGAGCCCGTTCGCCGAACCCGCAAGGGTGACTTCGAGATCCGCCTCTCGCAGCCGGAACTGCAGCTCCTGGGCTCGCTGGTCCCCCAGCTCCGCGCCGCCCTCGAGGCCGATAGCGGCGCCGGGGGGGCCAAGGACCCGACGCTGCGGCGGCTGTTCCCGACCGCCTATCCCGATGACGAGGGCCGCGACCTCGAGTACCGGTCCATGGTCCATGACGACCTCCTGGCCCGGCGCCACGCCGCCCTCGACACCATGGAGTCCACTCTGGCCGCCACCCGGCTGGATGAAGAGGCATTACTGGCGTGGATGGGAGCCGTGAACGATCTGCGCCTGGTGCTGGGCACCCGTCTCGACGTGAGCGAGGAGAGCGACCTCGTCCCTGACCCCGACGATCCCGACGCCCCCGCACTGGCCGTGTACGGCTACCTCGGCTTCCTGCTGGAGTCGATGATCGCTGCGCTGTCCGACTGAGGATTGGGACCCCGAGCGAAGACTAGGGACTCCGGCCGGCGGGCCAGCGTCACCACTTCGACAGAGTTGTACCCGGCGTCTCCCAACCAGCGCCGGTGCTCCTCCTCGCTGTGGGTGTCGCCACCCCGTCCTGCCGACAGCATCTGCACGGCGAAGAGGGTGGCCCGAGGATCGGTTCCCCGCAGGAAGGTGTGCACGGCGAGAAGGCCACCGGGCGCCAGAACGGCGCGTACCCGTCGGTAGAGCTCGACATTGCGGGGACCGTCGAAGGTGTACGTGACCCCCGCGCACAGGACGAGGTCGAACGGTCCCTGCGGGAGTGCCTCGAAGAAGTCGCCGGCGAAGAGGACGATGCCGGCCTGCTCGACCCGGCCGACCTCCCGGGCTGTCTGGATCACGTGGTCCTGGTCCTGCATGGTCACCCCCAGTCCCCGGCGGGCGAGCTCCAAGGCGTACTCGCCGTGGCCGCCGCCGAGGTCGAGTGCCCGGGTCGCACCGGGCACCCGGGCCAGGCAGGCGTCGACCGTGCCGGGCGCAGACTCCCTGCCATTGACCGTCAGCGCATCGAGCATCTGCGCCACCTTCTGGGGTGACGGCGGCGGTTGGGACGAGGAACGACCGTGCAGGCGGTCGTCGAGGTTGCTGCTCCACGACGTGAGCGCTCGGGCGTGGTGGCAGAGGACGGCTGCGGCATCGACTGACGGTGCCGCCGGTCCGAGCTCCCACACACCGGCCGCAGGTGCCTCGACGACGGACCACACCGCCAGCGCCTCCAGAACCACTCGTACGGCGTGCTCGTCGAGCCCCAAGCGGCCGGCCAGCGCCGCGGGGCTGGCGGGCAGGGCGGTGAAGATGCCGGCTTCGGCGGCGGCGTTGCACAGCACCACCATCCTCCAGTCCTGGACCTCATCGGGAGGAGCGAGGAAGGACAGCTCCTCCCAGAGGCTCACTCGGCGATCGGGCGGATGTCGGTGCCGGTGGGCACCCCGGTAACGAACACGTGCTTGTTGGTGGCGGTCGGGATGTTCCCGCCCAGTCCGCCGGGCGTGTAGTACCAGGCGTCGAAGGTCTCCGGGCGGTAGATGTGATATGGCGTCGGGTAGAACAGTGGCAGGAGGGGAAGGTCGGCGGCCACCAGCTCCTGGATCTCAGCCAGGATCTCCTGGCGCTCCTCGTCGTCGAGCGTGGTGAGTTGCTCACGGCACAGGCGATCGACCTCGGGGTTCATGTAGCCCTGGGCGTGCTGGGTGAGGCGGGTGTAGGAGGCGTAGACCCGGCGCAGGTAGTCGGGATAGCCGTTCATGCCCCCCGAGGCGATGAGCGACATCTCCACGTCGCCGCCGAGCACCCGCTGGTTGAACGTCGGCGTGTCCAGCGCCTCGGCCGTCAGTTCGACACCGATTTCTGCCAGTGAGCTGACGATCAGCTCAGTGACGGGCGACGGCGGACTTGTCGTCAACAGGACGAACTGCAACGGTCGGCCGTCGGGGTGCACACGGGTGACGTCGCCGTCGCGCGTGTACCCGGCGTCGTCGAGCATCTGGTTGGCCGCGTCACGGTCGAAGGGGTACTGCTCCACCTCGACGTGGGCGGGATCGCCCGGCGGGATCCACCCGGGGTTCCCCGGCGTGCCGTTGCCTCCGAACAGGCGCTCGACCAGCTCCTCCCGGTCGATGGCCCGGGCACAGGCCCGGCGGAAGACGACGTCGGCCAGTGCGCCGCCTCGCGCCAGGTTCCAGTAGAGCCCGATCTGGAAGGCGCCGGGGTCACCCTCGAGCACGTCGAAGGCGTCGTCGGCCTCGAACGGAGCGAGGATCTCGGGACGCAGGCCCGAGCCGCCGGCGGCGTCGATGTCGCCGGTCAGCAGGGCGTTGAGCTCGTCACCCACAGGGATGTTCTCGATGCGCTCGACGAAGGGCGTGCCGAGGAAGTAGTCGTCGTTCGCGGTGTAGAGGTAGGCCCCCTCCCCCGACGTGTAGGACTCCAACCGGTAGGGGCCGGAGCCGACCAACAGCGCAGGGTCGGTGGCCCTCGCCGCCTCTGGGACCGGCTCCCAGATGTGACGAGGAACGATGGGGACAGCGGCGGCCACGAACTCCAAGAAGGTGGCGTCGGGAGCGTCGAGACGGAACTCGACGGCCTGGCCGCCGGTCGCCACCACCTCGGCGACACCGCCCTGTTGGGACGGCTGGACGATGACCTGGGGCGACAGTGTCTGGGAGGTGAAGTAGTCGAAGGTGAACACGACGTCGTCCGGTGTGAGGGGCTGGCCGTCGTGCCAAGTCACGCCGTCGCGGAGCACGAAGCTGTAGGTGAGCCCGTCGTCGGACTGGTCGAACTCGCTGGCCAGCCAAGGCATGACCTCACCGTCGGCGTCGTTCCACAGCAGGCTGTCGTAGAGGTAGCTCATCTGGACGTAGCCGGGCCCCCGCATGTAGGCGAAGGGCGAAGGGAAACCGACGTCCTCACCCGGCAGGCGGATGGTCGGGCGGGGGGCGGGCACCAGGCCCGCGGGATCGTCACCGGTGGCCGCCGTGGTCCGCGGTGAGGCGGCATCGTCCTCATCGCTGCAGCCGCCCAAGACGATGACGCCGGCAGTGCCGAGGCTGGCGGTCAGGAACGTCCGTCGTCTCATGGAAAGATCACGCTAATAGCCGCGTCCACATGGTGGAAGCACAAACTCTGTTCCCGCCGGTCCGCTACGTCGCAATGGGCGGCCTATCCCCCGTCACGTTGTCGTGACGAGGCGCCTATGCGGTAGTGGAGATGAACGAAGCCGTTTTTGAAGCGGCGCTCATCGAGCAGTTCGAGTGGGGCGCGGACGTTGTCCGGCAGGGTGCGTTTGCCCCCACCAACCAGAACCGGGCACAAGAAGAGATGGCACTCATCGACAAGCCCGGCGTCGATTGCCTGGCCGGCGAGATCGCCGCCCCCGATTGAAAGGTCGGCGGTCGAGGAGAGCTTCAGCTGCCGGACCGCGTCCAGGTCGAATTCGCGCTCGATCCGAGTCTTGGCGCTGGATGGCGTCTGTAGCGTCCGTGAGTAGACGATCTTCTCCGCCGCCCGCCAGATCCTGGCGTAGTGGCGGAACACCGCCGGTTCGCCGTCCGTTGGCGCCGTCTCCCAGAAGCCCATCGTCTCGTACATCCGCCGCCCGTACAGATAGGCCCCGATGGGCCGCTCGAGATGGTTGACAAACGCATGCACGTCCTCATCCGGCGTCGCCCAGTCGAACCCCCCGTCCGCGTCCTCGAAGTACCCATCCAGCGAGGTGAGTACCGAATAGATCAGCTTGGCCATCTCCACTCCGATCGATCCATCCGGTACCTAGCGCTTGCGCAGCGTCAGCTCGCGCGACTCCTCTGCCATCGAGGGTTCACGTAGGGCTCGAGGCCGACGCCGAGGAAGGCGAACCCCAGCACGGCCAAGGTGATGGCGAAGCCGGCGGGCAGCACCAACCAAGTCCAGGCCGACGTGAAGTAGAGCCCCGGGGTGGCCAGCGCGCTGTTCAGCATCAGACCCCAGCTGACGTCGGTGGGATCGGCCAGGCCGAGGAAGGCAAGCGTGGCGGCGAAGAGAACGGTGTTGCCGAGGATGGCTACGGACACCGACATCAGGATCGGCCCGATGGCCGGGGCCAGATGCCGACGGACCAGGTAGAGAACGCCGCCGCCGAACCCCTTGGCGGATGTCACGAATCCGCGGTGGCGCACGCTGAGGATCTGGCTGCGGAAGATGCGGGCCGGTGCGGCGAAGAAGACGAACCCGATGAGCAGCACCAAGGTCAGCCGATTGGGGCCGACCAGAGCGGCGACCAGGACGAGGAGGGGAACACGCGGGAGGGCCATGCAGATGTCGACCACGCGCATGGCGATCGAGTCCGCCGTCCCCCCGATCAACCCGGAGCTCATACCGACCAGGGCTCCCACCGAGATGGCGAGGGCGGTCGATCCCAGGGCGACCACCAGCGACGAACGGGCGCCCCAGATGACCCGGGAGAGGATGTCCTGGCCGAGGATGTTCGTCCCGAGGGGATGGTCTCCGGACGGCGAGGTGAGTGACGGACCCACCGGGAGGCGAGGGTCGTACGGCGCCAGCAGGGGTGCCAGCAGGGCGACGACGAGCAGCGAGAGGACGATGACCGCACCGACGAAGAGCATCGGTGACCTCCGGCTCCTCAAGTTCTCGTCCGCGGATCGAGGCGTCGGTAGAGGAGGTCTGCGAGAAGGTTCCCGGTGACCACGACCAGACCGAGGACGAGGAAACATGCCTGCAGGGTCGGATAGTCACGGAAGGGGACGGCGTCGAACAGCAGGCGGCCCATACCCGGGTACGCGAACACGGTCTCGATCACGATGGCTTCGGTGGTAACCGCCCCGCTGAAATGGATGGCGGCAAGCGTGACGACGGGAAGTAGGGCGTTGCGGGCGGCGTAGCGGTACTTCAGGCGACGATTGCGCAAGCCTTTGGCCCGCCCGAGTTCCAGGTGATCGGCTCCCAGTTCAGTCACGACGCTGGCCCGCATCAGGTGGTACTGGCCGCCGGCGAAGGGCAGAGCCATGACGAAGGCCGGGAGGACCAGGTGATGGGCGATGTCACCGACGCGTTCGAGGGCGCCCATGGAGGCGAACGGAGTCTGGGCCCCGGACAGCGGGACGAGGTCGGCTTGCACGGCGAAGATGAACAGGGCGATCGACGCCAGGAAGAAGCCGGGGAAGCTCCTGAGGCCCATGAATACCACAAGCAGCCCGCTGTCCACCGGCCGCCCGCGGCGCCACCCGGAGTGGGCGCCGGCCAGCCATCCCATGACCGCCGCCAGGATCATGGCGGTGGTGATCAGCAACAGTGTCCAGGGCAGTCGCTCCCATACCAACTCCGCCACCGGCCGGTTGTAGCGGATCGACGTCCCCAGATCCCCGGTGGCCAGGTCACCGACGTAATCGCCGAACTGCGCCACAAGAGGCCGGTCGAGCCCGTAATACGCCTCCAACTCGGCCCGGAGCTCCTCGCTCTGCACATACGACGGAGATGCCGAGTCAATCAGCGCCGAGATCGGGTCCCCTGGCAAAACCCGGGGAAGGAAGAAGTTGAGGCACACGAGCGCGAGCACGGTGATGGCGTAGGAAGCGAACAGTGAGCGGCGCGAATTCCGTCTGGGCTTACGTAGGGGGGCTTCGACCTCCCCTCCGGGCACCACCGGGAACTGGTCGCCGAGATGACCATCGACGTCGCCCCGTAGTGTCGTGCTGTCGGCGTAACCGACCTGGTCGGCGATCGACGACCTCATCGCTGCACCGCCACGGGCGTCATGTGCCGGGGAATGCTACGCGGTGGACTCCCCTAGGACCCCGGCGAGGGGACCCGGAACGTCCCGGCCAACGCGTCCTCGAAGCAGGGCAGACACAGCTCACGCCCGTCGAGGCGACGGACCCGGGTCTCCATCGTCGCCTCGCCGCACGCCTCGCAGACGACCGACGCCAGGATGCGGGCGTGACGGGGCACTTCCACGGTGACCTCTCGGACGTCGTAGAGCTCCTCGAGGGGGGCATGCAGCACGCCCTCGGAACGGTCCTTCTGTGACGTGGCGAAGGCGGCACGTTCCTCCGGGGTCGCCGTCCCCGCCCGAACCCGGGTGAAGAGCGACAGCCACTCCGGGTCTCTCGCGCTCCACCCACCGGGGCGGGTGCTCACCCGGACCGCCCTGCCGTCGGAGCGGCGGATGAAGGTGTAGGCGTTCTTGCCGTGGTCGAGGTGCACCAGGTTGCCCTTGCCGAAGGTGCACCCGGTGAGGAATTGGATGGCGTCCACCGCACACATGTCGGTCTCCACCACGGCGACCACCTCCTCGTCGGGAGCATGGGCCCCCACCTCGGCCAGCGCCACCTCGGCAGCCCGGATGCCCAGGGCCAGCCCGGCACACATGTGGCCATGGAACCCGACCACCCTGTCGAGGGTCTCCTGGTCGATCACTCCTCCTAGTCTTCCTCGGCAATGGGGCGGATGTCGAGGTCAGTCCGGCGCGCCGGTGACGAAGACGTGCTTGTTTTCCACCGTCGGAACGGTGCTGGCCACGCCGCCGCTACGACATGGCCCTCGTCGGCCTCCTCGCTGACGTGAGGCCGGAGGCTTACGCCGATGGATAGAAGAACGCGCCGGCCGTTCCCGGACCGGTGTGCGCTCCGACAGACGGGCCGACGCGGTACCGCACGATCTCCTTGACGCCTGGTGCGCCAGCCAGACGGTCCTCCAGGGCGCGCCACAGGGCTGTGGCGCTGACGTCGGCGACGCCCAGACCCACCCGCAGCGGCGACCGCTGGGCTGCGGTCAGCACATGTTCCGCCATGAGTTGCGCGGCCTCCTGCACGTCGCCGGCCTGGCCCACCACCTGCATCTGCCCGCCGGCCATGGTGAGGATGGGGACAGCCCGGGCGCCGGCGCCGCCACCGGGAGCTGTGCCGGCAGCGGATGCCAATCGCCCTCCGGCCATGGCCAGCTCGAGGGCGCCGACGGTGAACACGGTGTCCACCGTTTCCCCCACCACAGCCGCCACGGCGGCCGCCTCGTCCACCGTCGCTCCGCCCGACAACGCCTCTCCGGCTTCCCATACGCAGCAGGCCACCCCGAAGCTGACCGTGCCGGTGTCGACGATGCGCACCGGGACCAGCGAACCGTCCGCCCCCAGGCGGGCGCTGTTGACCGTGCCCGAGATCGCTGAGCCCACGTGCACGGCGAGGATCTGCTCGGCACCTCGTGCAGCCAGATCGGCGAAGACCTGCGCGAAGGTGCCGGGGCTGGGCTGCGACGTCGACACCTGGGGCCGGTGCCCACCCTGGAAGCGGGCGTAGAAGGCATCGGCGTCGAGGTCGACTCCCTCGAGCATGGCCTGGCCGTCAACGGTCACGGTGAGGGGAACGACCTCCACCCCGTAGCGCTCCACCAGCTCGGGAGGAAGCTGGGCGTTGGAATCCGTCACCAGGGCGATCACGCCGGCGACATCTCGGCTTCGAGGGTGGGGACGAAAGGAACTGGGGCCAGCGGCTCCCGGTCACCCCCGTCTGGCCGAGGTGGCTCGTCGGGTGAATGGGGGGTGAGCGGCGGTGGCTCGGTCACCAGGCGAAAGAGGATCACCGCGCTGGTGGCGGCTGCCCCCAGAGGCAGGGCGGCGCTGGGACGGGGCCCCCAGAGGTTCGGCCACCCCCGTCGCCACCACAGGGTCGCTGCCGCCACCCACAGACAGGACGACACGACGGTCGCTCGCACGTGGCGGCGTCGCCACCAGCGGGGGTCGCCCGGATCCCCGAACCAGAACCCGCCATGAGCTGCGGCACGCCGGCGGGGCACCTCCGCCGCCGCCCAGGCCACCAGAAGGTCAGGGACCGACCACAGGGGGAAGGTGGCGGCGCACTGGCCCACGCTGGCGGCCACGCCCTTGCCACCCCGGAAGCCGGTCCAGACGGGATAACAGTGACCGACCACCGTGGCCACCCCGCCGACCTGGGCACCGGTGGCGCCGGCTGCCATCCGCCCGGCAGCGCAGCCCAGCGCTCCTTTGGCCATGTCAGCGGCCATGACGCCATAGCCCCACCTCTTGCCGAGGTACTTGCCGGCGTTGTTGGCTCCCGGATTACGGCTGCCCACGGCACGCAGGTCGGTGGCTCCCCCGGTCGCCAACCGGCAGGCGAGATCGGACGAGGGAAGCGTTCCGGCCAGGTACCCAAGCCCGGCGGCGACGGCGACACGAACGCCTCTCACCACCCGCACGCTACAGCGTCGGTTGAAACGCTGCCCGCGACGGGGTAAGTGGCTACCGTCGCCTCCGTGTCCGCCCGCGTGGAGAAGGTGAAGGTCGCCGAGGATGTCGCCCTGTCGGTTCGCCGTTGGGACGGCAAGGCTGCTGGCCGCGCGTCCTTCCTGCTCCTCCACGGTCTGGCGTCGAATCTCCACCTGTGGGACGGCGTGGCCGAGGCACTGGCGGGGCGGGGTCACCCGGTGGCCGCCGTCGACCTGCGCGGCCACGGCACCAGCGACAAGCCCGACGACGGCTACGACTTCACCACGCTCACCGACGACCTCGTCGCCGTCCTCGACCGTCTCGGGCTGGACCGCCCCGTGGTGGCCGGACAATCGATGGGTGGCAACGTCGCCGTCGAGCTGGCCTGGCGGGTCCCCGGCCGTCTGCGGGGCGTGGCATGCATCGACGGCGGCTGGATCGAGCTCCGCCAGCGCTTTCCCGACTGGGAGGACTGCGCCGCCGCCCTGGCACCACCGGCCACGGCGGGGCGCGCGTTCGCCGCCATCGACGCCATGGTGCGGTCGCGCCATCCCGATTGGCCCGAGGCCGGCATCCAGGGAGCACTGGCCTGCTTCGAACGCCGAGGCGACGGCACGGTCGCCCCGTGGCTGACCCGTGAACGGCACATGGCCCTCCTGAGGGCGCTGTGGGAGCACCAACCATCGGCCCGCTTCGGGGAGATCCCGGTGCCGGTCCTGCTGCTACCGGCCGGTGACGGCGCAGCGGACGGCGAGCGCCGGCAGCAGGTGGCGGCGGCGGCGGCGGCGCTGCCGAGGAGCGAGGTCCGCTGGATGGCGGGTGACCACGACCTGCACGCCCAGCATCCACAGGCGGTCGCCGCCCTGCTCTCCTCCTTCTCTGTCGAGCTGGCAGAGCCACAGACGGCGCAGCCGACAAAGAACACGGGGGGTTGAGCCGTGGCCCGGCTGCTCGCCATCATGGGGTCGGGCGAGACCAGCCCGACCATGGTGACCACCCACCAGCGGCTGGTCGCCAGACTCGGGCCGCCGCCGGTGCCGGCGGTGATGCTCGACACGCCCTTCGGCTTCCAGGCCAACGCCGACGTCCTGGGCCAGCGGGCCCTGTCCTACTTCCGGGACAGCGTTGGCCTCGACATCGAGGTGGCGACGTGGCGGTCGGCCGCCGACGCCGCCTCCCTGGCCAGCGAACAATCGCTGGCGCGCCTCCGCGCCGCCCGCTACGTCTTCGCCGGTCCCGGTAGCCCTTCCTACGCCTTGCGCCAATGGGCGGGGTCGCCCGTTCCGGAAGCGCTCATGTCCAAGCTGGGGCAGGGGGGCTGCGTCACCTTCGCCAGCGCCGCCGCCCTCACCCTGGGCGCGGCCACCGTTCCGGTGTACGAGATCTACAAGGTGGGCCAGGAGCCCCACTGGCTCGACGGTCTCGACCTCCTTGCAGCCGCAGGACTGCCCGAAGTCGCAGTGATCCCGCACTACGACAACGCCGAGGGTGGAAACCACGACACCCGCTACTGCTACCTGGGGGAGGAACGACTGATGGCGATGGAGGAGCAACTACCCGACTCGGGCTTCGTCCTGGGCGTCGACGAGCACACCGGCCTGGTGCTCGACCTCGACGCCGCCACCGCCACCGTCGTGGGGCGGGGCGGGGTCACGGTGCGCCGGCGGGGCCGCAGCACCAGCTTCCCCTCCGGCTCCGTCGTGGCCATCGCCGACCTTCGAGCAGAGGCGAGCGGAGGACAGCCGGAACGTGGCCCGGCGCCGTCCACGCCACCCGACGGGGCCACCGCCGGCAGCGCGACCCCGTCGTCGCTGTCAGACGTTCGCCGGGAGCTGGAGCAACGCTTCTCCGCCGCCGTGGCCGAACGACAGGTGGACATGGCGGTAGCCCTCGCGCTGGAGCTGGACACCGCCATCGCCTCCTGGTCGCACGACACCCTCCAGTCGAACGAAGCCGATCTGGCCCGCTCCGCCCTCCGGTCGATGATCGTTCGCCTGGGCGAGCTCGCGGTGTCGACGGGCCCGCCCGCTGCCGAGACGATGGCCCCACTGGTCGACGCCCTTCTGGCCGCGCGTACCGCCGCCCGCAGTGCCCGGGACTGGGAAGCGGCCGACACCCTGCGGGACCGGCTTCTGGAGGCCGGGGTGGAGATTCACGATTCCCCGGAGGGGACGACGTGGAGCCTGCTAAGTTGACCACGCCCTCTCGTCAGTTCGAGCCCCCATCGTCCAGCGGCCCAGGACGCCGCCCTTTCAAGGCGGTAACACGGGTTCGAATCCCGTTGGGGGTGCGCACGAGCGGCGGACATATGCGCTCATCAAGGTCCCGTGGTGCAGTTTGGAGTGCACGCCGCCCTGTCAAGGCGGAGGTCGCGAGTTCAAATCTCGTCGGGACCGCGTAAGGAGCAGCGGTCGGGTAGCTCAGTTGGCAGAGCGCGCGCCTGAAAAGCGCGAGGTCACCGGATCGACGCCGGTCCCGACCACCACAAAAGTCCAGGTCAGAACGGGTATGGCTTTGACCGGCGCTCTGCTCGAGCTCGACGATCCCGCGAGGATCCCGCGGGCGAATCCGCAGTCGGCCGTCGGGAGCTTCCTGGCCTTGCTGGTTTCACCATGACGAGTGGTTTCCGGGACAACACGCAGGGGTGCCAAGCCTCCCTGTCGGGCCAGCTGAAAGATCCGTCGGAGCACGTCGGGCGACGACGTCGCCGACGCGTCAGCCGGTCTGGCGGAGGATGTGATCACCCAAGGCCACGGGGTGCTCGCCGGTCGGCGGGCGGTGATCGCCATGGAGCACGTCGGGGTCCAAGTCCACGCCGTTCGGCCAGGCGACGGTGCCGGCGACGTCGTCCCCGCGACGGTGGCGAGTGTGCTGGTGAGCTGGCCAGGTACGGCATCAGCACACGGTCCCGGCGGACAAGGCCTGACCCCGGTAGTCGAGAGCAATGTCGCTGTCGAGGGGCCGATCCAGATCAATGTGACAGAGGATGCACGCCTGATCACCACCCACATCACCGGCCACGCCGGTGGAACAGCAGAGTTCAAACCGTCCTCCCGTCTGCGCTGTGTGAAACGATCGTGGCGTGCGAATGCTCTTCTGCACCACAGCCGGTTCTGGCCACTTCGGGCCGGTGGTGCCATTCGCCAAGGCTTGTCGCGACGCTGGCCATGAAGTGAGGGTCGCCGCCCCGGCATCCTTCGCCGACGCCGTGGTCACTACCGGGCTCGACCACGCACCGTTCGCCGACGTCCCGCCCGAGGTGCTGAAGCCCATCTTCGGCCGTCTGCCCGGGCTGTCGCGCGTCGAAGCCAACCGTACCGTGATCGCCGAAGTGTTCGGCCGCCTTGATGCCCAGGCTGCGCTACCCGGGCTCACCGAGATCATGGTCAACTGGCGGCCCGACGTCGTCGTGCGTGAGTTCTGCGAGTTCGGGTCGCTGGTCGCGGCAGCGAAGGCCGGGGTCCCGCAGGTAGAGGTAGCCATCGGCTTGGCCGCCACGGCCGCCTTCGCCATGCAGATCGTTGACTCCCCCCTGGCCGAACTCGATGCCATCGCCGGCCTTCCCGAGGGTACGGCCTCCAGGACGCTGGCCTCCGGGCCGGTACTCAGCTGCATCCCCGCCGAGGTTGACGGCGAGCCCGAGAGGGGCGGCTTCCGCGTCAGACGATTCCGGGACGCCTCCTTGACCTCCGGGCAAGGGTCGCCACCACCGCCATGGGGCGACCAGGACCATCCGCTCGTCTACGTCACCTTCGGGTCGGTGGCCGCAGGGCTGCCCTCGTTCGCCGGCATGTACCGATGTGTCCTCGAGGCACTTGCCGGCGAGCCACTCCGGATCCTGATGACCACAGGCAGCGCCGTCGAGCCGGGCTCACTGGCGCCTTTGCCGGCCAACGCGCGAGTCGAGCAGTGGTGGCCTCAGGCCGCCGTGATGCCCCACACGGACGTGGTTGTCGGCCATGGCGGCTTCGGCACGACGATGACGGCGCTGGCCGGCGGAGTGCCGCAGCTGGTGATCCCGCTGTTCGCCTTCGACCAGTTCATCAACGCCGACCGGGTGGCGGCGATCGGGGCGGGATTGTGTCTCGAAGGGGGACCGGACGCGGCCTCGGCCCTGGTGCCGGCCCTGACTGAGGTCCTCGGCGACCCCGCCTACAAGGAGAAGGCCCTAGGAGTCGCCGCCGCCATGGCCGAGTTGCCCGACTTGGCGTCGTCGGTGTCGTTCCTGGAGCAGCTGGGCAGGCGCTGACCAATCGGGCACGCTCGGGAGGTCCGACCCTGAACCCATAGGGCCCGTCCGACCTCGTTCTTGCGTCAGTGGCTGGTTGTAGAGGTGTCTGACTGACGCAAGAACGAGGGAGGTTCCGCTACTCGACCGTGAAGATCTCCTTCATGTCGTGGGCGAACACGTGGGGCGGGCCGCCGGCGCGGTCCTGGATGAAGCAGACCACGGCGTAGGTCCTTCCAGACTCGAACTCGGCGTCGTAGCTGGCTCCCAGGCCGGTGCTGAACACCCCGAACTCCGGAGAGCTCTCCAAACCTTCCAGGTCGATCTCAGGCGGTGGGGGCGCCTGCTCGTCCTCTGAGGACAAGAAGGTATCGAGCGCCGCTTCGGCCGCGGCCTCGTCGACGCCCTCGTTGAAGGGGAAGAACACGGCGTGATGCACCTGATCGGGCCCCTCGTTGGTGAAGTTCACCGTCTGCCGGCCGGCCGACACATCGACGTCGAAGCTGTAGTCCCGGGCCGTGACACTGCTCTCGGACTCGGGCAGCGTGGCGTCTGCTTCGCCGGCGGTGACCGTGAGCGGCCGGATCATGCCGAGGTCGTAGTGGCGCGGGCCTTCCTCTTCTTCCTCACCACCGATGCCCTCCACTGCCGTGGTGGTGCTGGCGTCCTCCTCCGGCGCCACGCCGGTGAACGTGCAGATGAGGGCGTAGTTGCCCTCCGCTACGAGCGCTGACGACGTCACGGTCTCACCACCGTCAGCGACGAGGGGGATGGCCAGGTTCTCGACGTAGTCGGGGAACGGTCCACCCTCGAGTGTGGGGGCGAGGTCCTCACCGACCTGATCGATGGGGGTGTCCCCGATCTCGACCAGGGCCAGCTCGTGCTCCACCCCGCCCACATTCTCGAACGTGACGTCGACAAGACCGGCTTCGATCTCTGCCGGTGCCTCGCTGAACACGTAGTCGTCGGCGACGATCGTCACCGCGGTGGCTTCGCCCCCATCCTCAGGCGCGGTGGTCGTGGACTGCTCCTCGGTGGTGGTTGGGTCGGCGGCGTCCTCGGCGACATCGTCTGTTCCACACGCCGTGGCGACCAGCGACAGCGCTGCAACCACTACCAAAACTTTCCCGAACCTGTACATTTGCCCCCCTCTGCCGACGAATCGGCGAGATTGTATAGACGGTAGGGTCAGGCTGTGAAGGACGACCGACGGGAGCCCGGGGGCGGGACCTACGTGGACGCCTCCGGCAGCTTCCAACGGGACACCGACTACATCACCACCCGGATCACGGCTGACGGGCGAGACGGCTACCCGGTGGAGCCGGGCCGCTATCGCCTCGTCGTCAGCCGGGCGTGCCCATGGGCGAGCCGGGCCATCACGGTACGCCGCCTCCTCGGCCTCGAGCCCGTCCTCTCCATGGGCGTCGCCGGACCCACCCACGATGAGCGAAGTTGGACCTTCGACCTCGATCCCGGTGGGCGCGATCCGGTGCTCGGCATCGAGCGCCTCCAAGACGCCTACTTCGCGCGCATCCCGGGCTACGACAAGGGGATCACCGTGCCGGCTCTGGTCGACATCCCCACCGGACAGGTCGTCACCAACAACTTCCCGCAGATGACCCTCGACTTCTCGACGGAGTGGAAGGCCCACCACCGTCCCGGTGCGCCCGACCTCTACCCGGAGCGACATCGAGACGAGATCGACGAGGTCGCCGAGCTGGTGTTCACCGACGTGAACGACGGCGTTTACCGCTGTGGCTTCGCCGGCAGCCAGGACGCCTACGACGAGGCGTTCCAACGGCTCTTCCAGCGCCTCGACTGGCTCTCGGCCCGCCTGGAGCGCCAGCGCTTCTTGGTGGGCGACACCATCACTGAGGCCGACGTGCGCCTGTTCACCACGCTCGTGCGCTTCGACGCCGCCTACCACGGGCACTTCAAGTGCAACCGGCACAAGCTGACCGAGCTGCCGATCCTCTGGGCGTACGCCCGCGACCTGTTCCAGACGCCCGGATTCGGTGACACGGTCGACTTCGACCACATCAAGCGCCACTACTACATGGTCCACACCGACATCAATCCCACGCAGATCGTTCCCGCCGGTCCGGATGTGAGCGGCTGGCTCACCCCTCACGGGCGCCAGGCGCTCGGTGGGCGACCCTTCGGCGACGGCACGCCACCCGACCCGCCGCCACCAGACGAACGAGTGCCACCCGAGCACACTCCCCAACCACGACCACGGAGCAGCTGACCCGGAATTCCGACTGACCATGCCGATTGGCTGGCTACCTTCTGGCCGTGCGGCTGCTCCGGGTCCCCGGCTTCGCCCCCCTCCTGGCCGGTCAGTCGGTCAACGCCATCGGCAACTGGGTGGCCATCATCGCCATCTGGGGCTTCGCCGCCTTCCGCTTCGACGCCGGCGCCGGCGACCTGGCGCTGCTCTTCGTCGCCCTGTCCGTGCCCGGTGCGCTGTTGGGACCACTGCTGGGCGTGCCCATCGACCGCCTCGGTCCTCGCCGCACCCTCGTCTTGGCCAATGTCCTCGGCTTCCTCGACGCCCTGGCGCTGACCCAGGCCGACAGCTACGAGACGATCATCCTGCTGGCCCTCCCCCTCGGCCTCATCGAAGCGCTGGCCGCAGCTTCGCTTGATGCCCTGCCTCCCCGGATGTTCGACGATGACGACCTGGTGGCGGCCAACGCCCTGTTGGGCGGGGCTGACGACGTCGCCATGGTGGTCGGCCCCGTCCTGGCCGCCGTGGTGAACCTCCACTGGGGCCTCGCCGGCGCCTTCTTGGTGGACGCCGGCACCTTCCTCGTCGGGGCGGCGGTAGCCCTTGGCCTGGACGTGGCCCCGGTGGACCAATCGTCGCAGGGGAGGCGATCGGCGTGGCGGGAGGTACGGGAAGGTGCGGCGCTGGCGTGGCGCATTCCCGGCCTTCGTTGGACCTTCACGCTGCTCGGCGCCACCTATGCCGTGTGGGGAGTCTTCGGTGTGGTGGAGCCGCTGTACGTACGAGACGTGCTCGGGGAGCCGGACACCGCCTTCGCCCTTCTCCAAACCGCCTTCGGCGTTGGGCTGGTCGGTGCCGGGATTGTCCTGGCCATATGGGGCCACGGGCTGGCCCGCCCCGGCTTCGTCGCCCTGACCACGATCGCCTCCGGACTGGCCGCCATGCTCTACGTGGGGACCACCTGGCTGCCGTTCGCCTTTGTCGGTGTGTTCGCCTGGGGCGCCTGCGTAGCCTTCTTCTACGCCCCGGCCAAGACGCTCCTACAGCGCTATGCCCCCATTGCCGCCCACGGGCGCATCCTGTCGATCAACCAGTCACTCGAACCGGTGGCCAACCTGATGTTCACTCCCCTGGCGGCAGTCGCCCTCGTCCGGGGTGATGTCCGTCTCGTCGGCGTCGCCGCCGGCGCCGTCCTGGGCAGCGCCGGCGTGATTGCGCTCCTCTCGCGGTCGGACGCTCCTAGGACGGGTGCTCCTCGGCTGACATCTCCTCGAGGCAACGCTTGACCTCGGACGCCCGAAAGCGGCGGTGACCGCCAAGGGTGCGAATAGCGTGGAGCTTTCCGGCACGGGCCCAGCGCGTGACCGTCTTGGGGTTCACCCGGAACAGCTCGGCCACTTCAGAGGGAGTCAGCAGGGCTTCCCGAGCCTGCAGGTCATGGTCCTGGATGGTCATCGTTCGTCTCCCTTGGAGTTCATCGATGCGGCTTCATGGCCCTTCAGGATACGGCCAGCTCGGGAAAAACGGACATGGGGGAGTCACCCTTCGTTCAGGTGTGTACCACTATGAGTGACCGGATCTATGCCCTCGGGAAGTTACGCTCGGGCGTGGCCGTCTTCGAGCTCCTGTCCGACGGAGGCCACGACCAGGTGGTGTGGGGCCAGGACGATCGGACCGGGCTCCGGGCCATCGTCGCCATCCATTCCACCTCCCTCGGTCCCGCGCTGGGCGGTGTCCGACTGCGCCCTTATCCCGACGAACACACCGCCCTCGTCGACGTACTGCGCCTGGCTCGCGGCATGACCTACAAGGCTGCAGCCGCCGGGCTCGACCTCGGCGGAGGCAAAGCCGTCATCCTGGGACGCCCCAGCGCCGCGGAGCGGGCACCGCTCCTGCGATCCTATGGACGACTGGTGGACTCCCTCGGCGGCCGGTACGTGACCGCCGAGGACGTCGGCACCACCCAGGCCGACATGGACCTCCTCCGGACCCAAACCAAACACGTCGCCGGCGGCAGCGAGCACCTCGGTGGCTCGGGCGATCCCTCGCCGGCCACTGCACTGGGCGTCCTCTTCGCCATCAGGTCGCTGGCCCAGACACTCTGGGGTGGGCCAACTCTCGAGGGCCGCCGCATGGTGGTGCTGGGAGTGGGCAAGGTGGGCTCGGCCCTGGTCGCCCACCTCGTCGTTGCCGGTGCCAAGGTGTTCGTGGCCGACATCGACTCGGCACGGGTACGTGCCGTGGTCGAGCGCTTCGGCGTCACCCCACTCGACGTCGACGACGCCCTGAGCCATCCATGCGACGTGCTCGCCCCCTGCGCCCTGGGGGCCGTGCTCGATGCCACCACCATCCCCGTCCTCGGCGCCACCGCCGTCTGTGGGTCGGCCAACAACCAGCTGGCCGAGCCGGCAGACGCCGCCCGGCTGGCCGACACCGGCGTGGTCTATGCCCCCGATTACGTCGTCAGCTCGGGAGGCATCATCAACATCGCCGAAGAGCTCCGCCCGGGCGGCTACCAGAGGGACCGGGCCCTGGCCGCCGTGGCCGCCGTGGGCCGCACCACCGCACGGGTCCTCGCCGATGCCGCCCACCACGGCATCACCACGGTGGAAGCTGCCGATCGGATAGCCGAAGCCCGACTCGGCGCCGTCCATTCCTGACCCTGCTGGCGGCCGGCCAGTGCGTCAGAGGAGAGCCGTCAGTCCTCGTAGGGGGCGCCGAGATCGGCGGCCGAGACCAGCGGCCGGTAGTCCAGCCCGGCGTCCTTGGCCAGCCCGGCTGCGGTCCCACCCCGGTCGACCAGCGGGAGCAACAGGACCGGGACGCCGCCAGAGGCCCGCACCACCTCGGCCGCCTCGAGCATGGAGACACCCCGGGTGACGGTGTCCTCGGTGATGACGACCCGGTCGCCGGGCTCGATCACTCCCGCCACCCGGCCTCCGGCGCCGTGGTCCTTGGCCTCGGCCCGCACACTGAAGCTGCGCAGCAAACGACCCCGGGTAGCCGCGACGGCCGCCACGGCGAAGGCCACGGCATCGGCCCCCATGGTGAGCCCCCCGATGGCCGTGGCGTCGTCGGGCACCACCTCGAGGGCGGCTTCCGCGACCAGCAACATGCCGTCGGGTCGACACGTGGTCTGCTTGGCGTCGATGAACCAGGAGCTGCGGCGGCCTGACTTCAACAGGAAGTCGCCGCTGCGCACGGCGTGCGCGAGCAGGTGATCCCGCAGCTCAGGGAAACCGCTCACTCGCCGGCGCGTTGGGCGCCCGCTGCGGCCTGCGGTGCGCCGTCTTCGCCTCTCCGGCCCCGCAGCACGGCGACGAGCACAAGGACGGCCGCCAACCCAATCAGTAGGCCCGCCACCAGGGCCGGACCCTGGCGCTGTTCCTGGAGGTCTTCCCTGGCCAGATCAAGGCGGAACTCGGCCAGGCGGTCGAACTGCTCGTCGGTGAGGACGTATCCCCCCCCGGGCAGGGCATCGTCGAGGTTGACCGCCCGGTCACCCCGGCGGGTCACGTAGAGCTCGACAGGCTGCCCCGACACCGTGGCGGGGACGACCCACACCTCGATCGGCTCCCCGGGCTCAGCCTCCTCTCCCCGGTTTTCTTCCTGCTCGGTGACGTTGAACACCTCGGCACGCGGCTCACCCGTCACTTCGACTGATTCGACGCCGCTGAAGGTGAAGGCCCGTTCGGTGAACTCCCGGGCCTCCGGAGCAGTGAGCGGTCGGGGGTCCTGGCCGGCGGCGTACGCACCGGCGATGAGGCTCACCACCAGGACGACACCCAGCACGAGAAGGAGCCGGAGTCCCTTCACCGGGCGGAACCTCGGGTCGGCGTCGCGGTGCCGTGGCCCTTGTCGAGCACCACCCGGCCCGACCCGACCACCACCTCGCCGATCTGGACAGCCCGATGACCCGCCGAGCGGGCCACGTCGATCGTTCGGTGGGTATCAGCGGGGGGGACGATCACCACCATCCCGATCCCGAGGTTGAATACCCGGGCCATCTCTTCGTCGGCCACCTCGCCGAGCCGTTGGATCTCACCGAAGATTGGCGGGACCTCCCAGCTGTCCTGGCGTACCACGGCATCGGTCGACGGCTGCAACACCCGGGACAGGTTACCGACGATCCCTCCGCCGGTGATGTGGGCCACCGCTCGTACATCGACAGCCCGCAGGAGCTCGGCCACCGCCGGGGCGTAGATCACCGAGGGTTCGAGCAGCTCGTCGGCGAGCGACCGGCCGGCGCCGGCGAAGGCGGGCTCGTCGAGGGAGCGGCCCGCACGCTCGAGAAGGACCCGCCGGGCAAGGGAGTAGCCGTTGCAGCGCAGTCCCAGCGAGGGCAACCCCACCAGGACGTCGCCCGGGATCAACCGATCACCGGTGACCAGCCGGTCCCGTTCCGCCACGCCCACCGCGAAACCGGCCAGGTCGAAATGGCCCTTGGTCATTGCGCCGGGGTGCTCGGCCATCTCACCGCCCACGAGCGCGCAGCCGGCCTGGCGGCAGCCCTCGGCCACACCCTCCACCACGGCCTCCACGTGTGCAGGGTCGAGGGTGCCCACGGCGATGTAGTCCAGGAAGAACAGCGGCTCGGCGCCGTGGCACACCAAGTCGTCGACGCACATGGCCACCAGGTCGAGGCCGATCGTGTCGAAGCGGCCGGTGGCCGAGGCGACCATGCCCTTGGTGCCGACCCCGTCGGTGGACGCCACGAGCACGGGGTGGCGGTAGCGGGCGACATCGAGGGCGAAAAGCCCGCCGAAGCCTCCCACGTCACCGATGACCTCACTGCGGAAGGTGGACCGGACGTCGGCTTTGATGCGCTCCACTGCCGCCTCGCCGGCGGCGATGTCGACGCCGGCCGATGCGTAGGTCTCCGGCTGCCGCCGTCGTTCACTCACCCTTCGACGCCGGCGACAACGGCCTCGCGCACGGCCCGGTCGACGCCCGAGGCCGGCATGTCGTTGCCCTCCAGGGCCTTGTGGCGGAGGTGGACGGGAACGTCGACGGGATAGTCGCCGGTGAGACACGCACTGCAGAAACCGGCCCCGCCTGTGCCCGTCGCCTCCACCAGCAGGTCGAGGTCGAGGTAGGCGATGGAGTCAGCCCCCAGGTGCTCACGGATGGCGTCGACATCCAGGTTGGCCGCCAAGAGCTCGGAACGGGCACCGGTGTCCATCCCGTAGAAGCACGGCCAGCGGTACGGGGGCGACATGATCCGAAGGTGCACCTCGGCCGCCCCCGCCTCGCGTAGCATGCGAACCACCGCCTTCTGCGTGGTCCCACGCACGATCGAGTCGTCGACCACCACCAGGCGCTTGCCGGCGATGTTCTCCCGCAGCGGGCTGTACTTGAGGCGCACGGCGTCGGCCCGCACCTTCTGGTCGGGGGCGATGAACGTTCGTCCGATGTAGCGGTTCTTGACCAGCCCGTCGCCGTAGGGGATGCCCGACGCCCGGGAGAACCCCTGGGCGGCCGGCACGCCGGACTCGGGCACGGGCATCACCATGGAGGCGATGTCGTCGGCCAAAGGCGGGAGCGGGGCCTGTCGGGCCAGGAGCTCGCCCATGCGCTGACGGGCCTGATGGACGTTCTGGCCGTAGAGACGGCTGTCGGGCCGGGCGAAGTAGACGAACTCGAACAGACAGAGCGTGGGGGTGATGGCATCCACGGCAAAGGGGTACAACGAGCGGCAGCCGGAGGCGTCGATCACCAACACCTCACCCGGCTCCAGCTCACGCACGAACGTGGCTCCCACCACCTCGAGCGCCGGGGTCTCCGACGCCAGCACCCAACCTCCCTCCTGGCCGTCCTCGGCCTCCAGACTGCCGAGGCACAGTGGACGGAACCCGTTGGGGTCCCGTACGCCGACCAGGTGGCCCTCGTCCATGAGCACGAGGGAGAACGCACCGCCCAGCCGCGGCAGCACCCGGCCCAGGGCGTGCTCGAGGTCGCGCCCGTCGCTGCGCTCGCCCCCCTCGGAGCGAATGTCGGCGGCCAGGAGCTCAGCCACGAGGTCGCTGTCGCTGGCGACGGTGCCGGCGAGCATTCCCGCCTCATCGGCGAGGACGTCGGTGTTGACCAGGTTCCCGTTGTGTCCGAGGGCGAATTCGGCGTGACCGACATCGCGGTAGACGGGCTGGGCGTTGCGCCAGGTACTCGTTCCGGTGGTCGAGTAGCGGGTGTGGCCGATGGCCAGGTGGCCGGTCAGGGGGGCGAGGCGGTGGTGGTTGAACACGTTGCTGACCAGGCCCATGTCCTTGTCGATCACGATGGTCTCGCCGTCGCTGACCGCCATGCCCGCCGACTCCTGACCCCGGTGCTGTAGTGCGTAGAGGCCCAGGAAGACCAACTGGGATACCGCCCGCCCGGGGGCGTAGACGCCGAAGACGCCGCACGCCTCCCGCGGCGAGTCGTCGAGCACGTCCGTCTGGGGGGGATGCACCCGCCCAGGATGCCACGGCGGGCAGGGAAGCGACGCCAGAGCGTCGACCCTGAGGGCCGAAGCCCTAGCCGGCGCCCGGCCGGCGACGGGAACCACCGGTTGGGCGCTCGGCTCGCAGAGGCATCGCTCGCCGCCCCGGCGGACGGGCAGCAGGCCGACGGGTGGATGACGGCGCGGTGGCGCGGTCATCACCGTGGCCTGCGCTCGGCGAACGTCGCGCTTCGGCGGAAGCGACCGCGTCGACCCGGTCCTCCGATGCACGCAGGACCGCCGTCATGTCGGCGACGTCGCCGGCCATCCGATCCAACGCCTCCTCCAGCTTGTCGAGACGGCCGATCACCTTCGCAGCCGTCAATTCCTCTTGCTCCCTGGCCCGGCGCTCGGCATCCGGCACATCGAGGAACCTGGTCATCGCCTCCGACACGTCCGCAGTGACACAGCGGACCGCCTCTTCCAGCCCGCCCAGTCGCTCGAGCACGCCCTGGGCAGCCAGCATTTCGCGCTCGCCGGCCTGGCGTTCGGCGTCGACCTCGTCCAGCAACCGGCCCATCACCTCCGCCCACCGGTCGTCGTCGCTGCGGATCGCCACCAGCGTCTCCATGCTTTTGGCCAATCCCTGGAGGCGCTCGCCGATGTCGGCCTCGCTGTGCCGCAGCTCGGCGATCGTGGTGGCCTGCAACCTCCGATTCTCCTCGAACTCCCCCCGCAGCCTGCCCAAACCCTCTATCCCGTGGCCGAGACGTTGGAGACGCTCACCGATCTCGAGCCCGTTGTACTCGTTGAGACGCTCGCTGACCACACTCCGGAAGCCGGTGAACATGTCGGTCAGCGCCCCTACTCCGGCCACGAGCGCCGTCACCGCCGCCCGCAGCGCCTGTATCTCGATCACGAAGGCAGGGTCAGGGGCGGATCGGAGCGGAACGTCCCGTACCGTCGGGACGGGTGCGATCGAGGCCGGCACCGTCCGAAGGCCCGCCGACGCCTCCTCGGGACCGTCCTCCTCCACGGGAACGTCGGGCTCCACGGGAACGTCGGGCTCCACGGGAGCGTTGTCCTCCATGGGAACGTCGGGCTCCACGGGCGACGACGGCTCGGACGCCACGGCCTCGGCCGGCAACCTGTCGGCGAACCCGACACCCTCGGCAGACACATCTTGGTCTTCGGGCGGGCTGTCTCCGGCGCTCCGCTGGTCAGGGTGCTCGTCGGCGCCCACTTCCTCGGCGGGGGCCTCGGTGCTCGCCGCCGCCGTGCGCTCTGAAGTCGAAACTCGCTCTAGGCGCGACCGTAACCATGTTGTCCAGTCGGGGATGTTCTCGTCGCCGTCCCCACTGACCGATCCGCCCTCGACGTCCTTGGCGCTTGGCATCACCCTCCCGTCGTCCACACCAGCCTCCGACTCACCGTATTGCACAACTTAGGAAACCGGTGCCAGAGCCCGGGGAAGGCTGTTGCTCCACGCGTCGGTCACTTCGGTCAGAGGCAGGTCCACCAGGCCCTCGATCACCAGGCGGTCGCCGCCGGCCTGGCCCAGCCGCACCAACGCCACGCCGGCCGCTTCGGCCCGCCGCTGGATGTTCCCTAGGTCGACCCCCGGCGGCGCGCAGACGACGGTGCGCGATGCCGCCTCGGCGAACAGTTCCGCAGGCGATTCCAGGCTGCCCAGTCGGAGACCGACCTCCGAGCGGGCCACCAGCTCGCCGAGACACGTCGCCAAGCCGCCGTCGGCCACGTCGTGGACGCCTACCACCGATCCATCCACCACCAGGTCCCTCACCAGCGTGCAGACGGCCCGGTGGCCGGCCAGATCAAGCGGAGGAAGCGCTCCTGCCGGACGGCCTCCGCATCGCCGGGCCGCCCAGCGGGAGCCTCCGAGGTCGCTCGAACGGGGACCGACCAGGAACACATCACCGCCGTCGACCAGACGTACGCCCGGAGGCCGGCGGTCGAGCGTGTCGATCATGCCGAGCAGCGTGGCCACCGGCGTGGGATCGATGTCGACCCCCCGGCTCTCGTTGTAGAGGCTGACATTGCCACCGACCACGGGGATGTCGAGGGCTCGGCAGGCATCAGCCATCCCGTCGATGCACTCCGAGAGCTGCCACATCACCTCCGGATGTTCGGGGTTGCCGAAGTTGAGGCAGTCGACGAGGGCCAGAGGATAGGCGCCCACGCACGCCAGATTGAGCATGCCCTCGGCCACGACCATGGCTGTGCCCCGTCGGGGGTCGAGGGCACACCAGCGGTGGTTCCCGTCAGTGGTGAGGGCCAGGCCGCGTCCGGTGTCCTGGCCGCTGACCGGATGACGTAGTCGCAGCACGGCGGCGTCGCCTCCGGGCCCCTCCACGGTGTTGAGGAACAGCTGCGAGTCGTATTGACTGAACACCCAGGACGCGTCCATGAGGCCGGCGAGCAGGTCGTCGCCGGCGGTCCCGGGATCGGGCGTCGGGACCGGCTCCGCGTGCCGACGGGGTGCCGCCAGAGGACGCTCGTAGTGCGGCGCGTCGTCGTGGAGGGAACCGGCGGGCACGTCGGCGAGCACGCTGCCTCCCGGACCGTCCAGAATGCGCAGGCGGCCTCCCTCGCCGGTGACCGTGCCCACCACAGCGGCCCGCACCTCCCAGCGCGCGCACACCGCCATCACCTCGTCGAGATCGTCGGGCGTGACGATGGCCAGCATGCGCTCCTGGCTCTCGCTGGTCATGACCTCGAAGGGCTCCATGCCCGGCTCCCGCCGAGGGACGGCAGCGACGTCGACATCCATTCCCACGCCGCCCCGGCTGGCCGTCTCGCTGGTGGCGCAGGTCAGCCCGGCCCCGCCGAGGTCCTGGATGCCCACTACCAGGCCGGCGTCCAGCAGGGCCAGACAGGCTTCGATCAGGCGCTTCTCCTCGAAGGGGTCGCCGATCTGGACGCTCGGGCGCTTGGCGACGTCGTGCCCCTCGCCGCCGTCGTCGTCGGTGGCGCCGGTGCCGAAGCCGGCCGACGCCAGCACGCTCACCCCGCCGATGCCGTCCCGCCCGGTGGCCGAGCCCAACAAGACGGCCAGGTTCCCGACACCGGACGCCTGGCCGAGCACGAGGCGGTCGACGGGCAGGATCCCGAGGCAGGCCACGTTGACCAGTGGGTTACCGGTGTAGGTGGCGTCGCAGACCAGCTCACCTCCCACCGTCGGGACCCCCACCGAGTTCCCATAGCCGGAGATCCCGCTGACGACGCCCTCGAGCACCCACCGGCTCCGTGCGTCGTCGAGGGGACCGACCCGTAGTGCATCCATGAGGGCAATGGGACGGGCCCCCATGGTGAAGATGTCGCGGAGGATGCCTCCTGCGCCCGTCGCCGCTCCCTGGTAAGGCTCGATGGCCGAAGGATGGTTGTGGCTCTCGATACGGATGGCCGCGGCGATGCCGTCGCCCACATCGATCACGCCGGCGTTCTCACCGGGACCTACCAGCACCCGCTCTCCCTCCGACGGAAGCCGACGCAGGTGGATCCGGGAAGATTTGTAGGAGCAATGCTCCGACCACATGACGGCATACATGGCCAGTTCCAGAGCATTGGGCACCCGCCCGAGAATGTGCTCGATGGCATCCGCCTCTTCATCGGTGAGGCCGAGAGCTCGGTGGACAGAGGAACCTGACATGTCAGCGCGCTCCCTCTATTCCTGCCATAGAGGGCTACAGTACCGGCTCATGGCTACCAGGAAGAAGAAGAAGCGCACCGTCTCCGACGACCAGAAATCGGCCATGGCCGAAGGAAGGGCGCAGAGCCGAGCTATTTCCCCATACCTGGAGGCTCTCGAGGCCGACCGGCCCAAGCGAGGCCGTAAGCGAACCTCTGAGTCGATCGACCGTCGCCTGCAGGCCATTGACCGCGAGCTGGAAAGCGCCAATCAGATCAAACGGCTGTCGCTCATCCAGGAACGTCTCGACCTGTTGGCCGAGGGAAAGAACCTTGACGGCAAGGTCGATCTCTCCGCTCATGAAGCGGCATTCGTGGCCAATGCCAAGTCGTACGGTGAGCGCAGGGGCATCAGCTATCAGGCATGGCGCGAGCTCGGCGTTCCCGCCTCGGTGCTCACCAGGGCCGGCATCACCCGCTCAGCCCGTTGACGCCGGCGGCCGCGGCAAGGAACGACCGCAGCAGGGGTTTGCCATCGTCCGAGCCGAGAAGCACATCGCAGGCCCGCTCAGGATGGGGCATGAGGCCGACGACGTTACGGGCGTCCGAGCATATGCCGGCAATATCGTCGATCGAACCGTTGGGGTTGTCGACATAGCGCAACAGCACACGATCGTCGGCTCGCAGCGTGTCCAACGTCATGGCATCGCAGGTGTAGTTGCCCTCGAAGTGGTTTATGGGGAGGCGCAGGATCTTGCCTGGTGACGTCCCCGACGTGAGGACAGAATTGGAGGACTCGACACGAACGTCCACCGTCGTGCACAGGAACTTCAGCCGAGCGTTCTTCTGTAGGGCCCCAGGCAACAAGCCGGCTTCCGTGAGGACTTGGAAGCCGTTGCATATCCCAAGTACCGGGCCTCCCGCCGCCGCGAAAGCGGTGACCGCGGACATCACCGGGGAAAACCGGGCGATGGCCCCGGGGCGGAGGTAATCACCGTGGGCGAAACCACCGGGCACGACCACGGCGTCGCAGCCCTTGACCGAGGCGTCGGCGTGCCAGAGCATCTCGGCTGTCGCTCCGGCGTCGCCGAGCACCTCGGCTGCATCGCGCTCGCAATTCGACCCGGGGAAGACCACAACGCCAATCCGTACGCTCATGGTGCGCCTCGGGGCCCGAGCGTGACTTCGACGTCTTCGATGACGGGATTGGCCAGGAAGCGCCGGCAGAGCTCATCCACCTGCTCGCGGGCGGCCGTGGCGTCCGGAGCCTCGACGACCAACCGGACGGCCTTGCCCACCTTGACCGCGGACATCCCGTTGAAGCCCAACGCCGGCAGCGATCGCTCGATGGTCGCGCCTTCCGGGTCGGCGATGCCCGGCCGCAGCCGAACCTCCACCAACACGTCGAACTTCATGCCTGCGCACTGTGATCGGCCGACCCGTTCGGCCCCGGCCAGTCGTCCAGCGATCGACCGGTCAGACGCTCGTAGGCGTTCCGGTAGCGCTCGCTGGTGGCCTCCACCACTTCGGCGGGCAGTGCCGGCGGAGGCGGACGCTTGTCCCAGTCGAGGAGGTCCAGCCAGCGACGCAAGGGCTCCTTGTCGTAGGACGGCGGCGTCGAGCCCGGCTCCCACTGGTCGACCGGCCAGAACCGCGACGAGTCGGGGGTGAGTACCTCGTCGGCCACCGCCAGCTCGCCGTCGATCAACCCGAGCTCGAACTTGGTGTCGGCCACGAGCAGACCACGCTCGGCGGCCCACGCCGCCCCCCGTCGGTAGAGCTCCAGAGAGATCTCCCGGGCCCGGCCGGCCAATTCGCGGCCGACCACATCGACGGCCCGCTCGAAGGAGATGTTCTCGTCGTGGCCCTCGTCGGCCTTGGTGGACGGAGTGAACAGGGGCTCAGGGAAGCGATCGGACTCCCGCAGCCCCGAGGGCAGGGACTCACCGTGCACGGTCCCCTCGCGGCGGTACTCCCTCCACGCCGAGCCCGACAGGTAGCCCCGCACGATGCACTCGATGGGCAGCATCTCCGCCCGCCGGCACAACGTGACCCGACCGGCCAGCTCCGGTCGACGGGCCGGCTCGGGGAAGTCGTCGAGGTCGGTGGAGATTAGGTGGTTGGGGGCCACATCGCCCAGGTGGTCGAACCAGAAGGCGGACATGGCGGTGAGGGCCCGACCCTTGTCCGGCACCGGCTCGGCCATGACCACGTCGAAGGCGCTGATGCGATCGGAGGCGACCAGCACCAGGCGTCCGTCGCCGGCATCGTAGAGATCACGTATCTTGCCGCCGTAGACATGGGGCAGGCCGATGTCCCGCCCGACGGCGTCGGCGCTCACAGGAACGACGCCGGTGTGTACGCGGCGGCGTCGGGGTGCCGAGCGGTCACCTCGGCCACTTCGGCGACGAAGGCCGCGACCTGGGCCCGGGCCGCCCCCACGAAGGCCGCCGGATCGACGACAAGGGCATCGAGGGCGGCCCGGTCGAGCGGGATACGGTCGTCGGTCGCCAGCCGTTCGAACAGGTCGTCGCCGCCAGCGGCCTCACGGCGGGCGGCGGCGGCGGCCAGGGCATGGGCCTGGATGGCGCCATGGGCTTCCTCTCGGCCCATCCCGGCCTGGATGGCGGCCACCAACACCCGGGTGGTGGCGAGGAACGGCAGTTCTCGGTCGAGCTCGGCAGCGATGCGGCCGGGGTGGGGTGCGAAACCGTCGAGGACGTGGAGGAAGGTCTCGAGCACTCCGTCGAGCGTGAAGAAGGCGTCGGGAAGCGCCACCCGGCGCACGACCGAACAGCTCACGTCACCCTCGTTCCACTGGGAACCAGCCAGCGCGCTGACCATGGCCAGGTGGCCCCGCAACACGGTGGCCAGGCCGCACAGGCGCTCGCAGGAGCGGGTGTTGACCTTGTGAGGCATCGCCGACGAGCCGACCTGACCCGGAGCGAAGCCCTCGGTGGCCAGGTCGTGACCGGCCATGAGGCGGAGCGTCGTGGCCATACTGGCCGGTCCCGCTGCGGCGTGGACGAGTGCAGCCACGACATCGAGGTCGAGCGACCGGGGATAAACCTGTCCCACGCTGCCGAGGACGGCGTCGAAGCCGAGTTGCTCGGCCACCTGCGCTTCGAGGGCGTGGAGGCGGTCGGGATGACCCCCCAGCAGCTCGAGCTGGTCCTGGCTGGTCCCCACCGGCCCCTTCATGCCCCGCAAGGGATAGCGGGCCAGGAGGTCGTCCACCCGGGCCAGGGCGAGGAGCAACTCCTGTCCGGAGGTGGCAAAGCGCTTGCCCAGGGTGGTGGCCTGGGCCGGGACGTTGTGGGTTCGAGCGGTGATCACCAGTTCGGAGTGCTCGGTGGCAAGGGCGGCCAACCGAGCCAGCGCCGCCACCATGCGGTCGCGTACCAGGATCAGGGCGTCGCGCACCTGGGCCTGCTCCACATTCTCGGTGACGTCACGGGACGTCATGCCGGCATGGATGTATTCGTGGCCGGCCAGGGCGCAGAACTCCTCGATGCGGGCCTTGACATCGTGGCGGGTGACACGCTCGCGCGCCTCGATGGACACCAGGTCGACGTCGTCCACGACCTTCTCGTACGCCTCGATCACCCCTTCGGGTACGGCCACGCCGAGACGGCGCTGGGCTTCGAGGACCGCCAACCAGAGTCGTCGTTCCAGCACGACCTTGTGGCGGGGGGACCACAGCGCCACCATGGCGGGGCTGGCATAGCGCTGAGCCAGGACGTTCGGGATCGGCTCCTTCATCATGCCGATGCTCTCTGCCGGCGATCGTCGGCGAGGGCGGCAGCCAGGCGATCGTCGCCGATGGCCAGCATCTGGACCACCAGAAGGGCGGCGTTCAAGGCGCCGTCGATGGCGACGGTGGCCACGGGAACGCCTTTGGGCATCTGCACGGTGGCGTAGAGAGCATCGACGCCGTTGAGCGCCCCTCCCGAAAGGGGGACGCCCACCACCGGGAGGGTGGTGTGGGCGGCGACGGCGCCAGCCAGATGGGCGGCCATCCCCGCACCACAGATGAAGGCGACATACCCCGCCTCCCGCGCGCCCTTCGCCAGTTCGACGACGGCTTCGGGAGTGCGGTGGGCCGAGAGCACCCGCTCGTCCACCTCTATCCCGAAGCGACGGAGCGTCTCGACGGCCGGCGCCATCTTGGCTGTGTCACTCGTCGAGCCCATCAACACGGCGACCCTCACGCTGGTCGGCCTCCTCCGGTTGAAGCGATATCAGTTCGGTACTGCATACCGGGCCACGATAGGCGGGACACGGCGGTGTAGACCCGTTTGCGGGCCTCAGCAAGCGTGGGTCCCAGGGCGGTGACGTCGAGGACGCGGCCTCCGGCGGTCCGCAGACCGCCGACTTCCGCAGCCGCCACCCCGGCGCAGTACACCGTGACTCCCTCCACGGCCGAGGCCGCCTCCAGGCCCTCGATGAGGTCGCCCGTACGGGGCGACGTCGGGTAGCCCTCGCTGGCGCAGACCACGGTGACGGCTGCGGCGGAGGTGAACACCGGCTGACTCCGCAGGCGACCGCCGGCCGCCTCGGCCAACAGGGTGGCCAGGTCGGAGTCGAGGCGGGGGAACACCACCTGGGCCTCGGGGTCGCCGAAGCGCACGTTGAACTCGAGGACCTTGGGGCCATCGTCGGTGAGCATCAGGCCGGCGTAGAGCACACCCCGGTAGTCGATGTCCCGGCGTCTCAGCGCAGCGAGGGTGGGTAGCACAGCCGTCTCGAGCACCGTCTCGATGAGCTGGTGTGGGGCGAGGGGGACGGGGGAGAAGGCACCCATGCCGCCCGTGTTGGGGCCGGCATCGCCGTCGCCCAGTCGCTTGTGGTCCTGGGCGGGGGCGAGGGCAACCGCGTTCGTTCCGTCGCAGATGGCCAGCACCGACAGTTCCGGCCCGGCCAACCCTTCCTCGACCACCACCGTGCGCCCGGCATCGCCGAAGGCCGCCCCGGACAGCTTGGCCTTCACGTCGTCCTCCGCCTGAGCGAGGTCCGTGGTCACCAACACGCCCTTGCCGGCGGCCAGGCCATCGGTCTTGACCACCCACGGCGGCGTGAGGGAGCGAAGGAAGGCCACGGCCGGCGCAACCTCCGTGAACGAGCCATGGCGGGCCGTGGGGACGCCGGCGTCGTCGAGCATCACCTTCATCCACCGCTTCGAACCCTCGAGGCGGGCGCCGTCGGCCCCCGGCCCGAACACCAGGCGATCAGCGGCCCGCAGCTTGTCGGCCAAGCCGTCGACCAGGGGCTGCTCGGGCCCGATGACGAACAAGTCGGCGTCGACCGCCACCGGATCGACAGCCCTCGAACCGGGCACACCGGCATTGCCGGGCGTGACCACCACCTCATTCCCAAAACGAGCCAACGCCACGGCCAAGGCATGCTCGCGCCCACCCGAACCCACCACACAGACCCGCACGGGATCCCTACGCCACGTGGACGGTTTGGAGACGTTCGGGGCCGACCCCCACGTACCTGATCGGCACACCGCCCTGGTCAGCCAGAAACAGCACGTAGTCGCGGGCTTCCGGTGGCAGCTCGTCGAGGGTGGTCGCCCTCGAGCAATCGGTACGCCACCCGGGCAACTCCTCGTAGACGGGCACCACCTTGTGCAGGACCGACTGGTGGTACGGCATGTGGTCGAGACGCTCGCCGTCGACCTCATAGGCCACACAGACCCGCACCACCTCGCAGGGATCGAGCACGTCCAGCTTGGTGAGGAAGATGTCGGTCAGGCTGTTCAGGCGAACGGCATGGCGGAGCATCACGGCGTCGAACCACCCGGTGCGCCGGCGCCGCCCGGTGTTGGTGCCCCACTCCTTGCCCCGCTCCACCAGGAGGTCCCCGACGTCGTCGAAGAGCTCGGTGGGGAAGGGGCCTGAGCCCACACGAGTCAGATAGGCCTTGGTGATGCCGATGATGCGGTCAAGGTGGCGAGGCCCCACGCCGGCGCCGGCGCAGGCACCTCCGGCCACGGGGTTCGAGGAGGTGACGAAGGGATACGTCCCGTGGTCGAGGTCCAAGAAGGTCGCCTGGGCACCCTCGAACATGACGTCCCGGCCCGCCTCCAGCGCCTCGTGGACCAGGTGCACCGAGTCGGCGATTCGGTGCTCCAGGCGGGGAGCCATGTCGTCGAGGTATCGCCCGGCGATGTCGTCGGCCGATAGTGGAAGCTGGTTGTAGACCTTGGCCAGGATGGCGTTCTTCTCCTTGAGGACCACGTCGAGCTTCTCCCGGAAGATCTTGGGATCGAGCAGGTCCTGGACTCGCAGCCCCACCCTGGCCGCCTTGTCGGCATAGGAGGGGCCGATCCCACCTTTCGTCGTTCCCAGCTTGTTCCGCCCGAGGTAGCGCTCGGCCAGCCGGTCGAGCTCCTGGTGGTAGGGAAGGATGAGGTGGGCGTTGCCGCTGACCAGGAGGTTGGAGGTGTCGATGCCCTCGGCTTCGAGCGTGCCGATCTCCCCGAGCAACGTCTCGGGGTCGACCACGACCCCGTTGCCGATCACGTTGACGGTCTCGGGGTGCAGAATCCCGCTCGGCACCAGGCGGACGGCGAAGTGCTGGTTCCCCACCACGATGGTGTGCCCGGCGTTGTGACCACCCTGGTAGCGCACGACCATGTCCATCTGGCCGGCGAGGATGTCGGTGAGCTTGCCCTTGCCCTCGTCACCCCACTGAGTGCCCACGACCACGGTGCCGGGCACGCGGTGTCTCCTTCGCAGATGGCTGGCGGACAATGGATCATAGGCGCGAGAACGGGGGCGAGCCGGATGCCCGCCCCCGCTGTCGGGGTTGCTGGTTTGCTCAGCGTGTGCGCATCAGCGGCACACGCTCTTTCTCGAGTCGCAGCGGTCACAGGAGTTGTTGTGGTCCCGCTTGCAGTCGTCGCAACCCTTGTTCTGGTCCCGTTTGCAGTCGTCGCAACGCTGCTTGCGGTCCCAGTCGCAGTCGCCGCAACGGGACTCGGCCACCTGGCTGATGAAGGTGGCTGAGTGGACTCCCACGGCAATGGCGTCACCGGTGTCGATGTGCGCCGAGCCGTCGGAGTGGTTCGAGGCGCCCCCGACATTGATGGCGACGGCGTCACCGCCACAGCAGTGTCGGCCGTCGCTGTCGGCGTCGGCGTCGGCGTCCTGGTCGTTGTCGGCCTCGTTGTCCG
>DASZDM010000169.1:0-1756 GCA_035942015.1 Acidimicrobiales bacterium
CTACTGCGTGGTGAGCGGACGGCAGGCGAGCGCCGCGCTCATTTCCCATGACGGCAACCAAGAGGGTGTGGCCATCGAGTTGACGCCGCTGGGGTGCCGTGCGTTGCTCGGGATGCCGGCGGGGTCACTGTGGAGCCACTCGGTGGAACTCTCGGACATCGCCGGCGTAGCCGGTCGCGACTTGTGGGAACGGCTGCAGGGCCTCGCCGGATGGGCCGACCGCTTCGCGGCCTGCGACGAGGTGCTGACTCGACTGGCACAGCCCGACGCGGCGGTCGTACCCGAACTGCGCCAGGCATGGCTGACGATCGTGCGATCTGGAGGGAGCGCCCCGATCACCAGCGTCGCGGACAACGTCGGGTGGAGTCGCCAGCACCTGGCCCGGCTGTTTGCCGACGAGTTCGGGCTCGGCCCGAAACTGGCAGCGCGGATCGTCCGCTTCGAACTGGCGAGGCGGATGCTCCAGGCCACACCCTCGTTCGTCACCATCGCCCAGGTCGCTGCCGCATGCGGCTACTACGACCAGGCGCACCTCAACCGGGACTTCGCCGAGCTCGCTGGCTGCACGCCTACGGCGCTGTTGGCGGACGACCTTCCATCTTTCCAAGACGAGGCTGCAGCCGGTGTGTGATCGTTCCACCATGACGAAGAACACTGCAACGGTCTGGCCCATCCTCTCATATCGTGACGCACGAGCGGCGCTCGCCTTCCTCGCCGACGCCTTCGGGTTCGAACAACGCTGCGCGTACGCCCGAGACGACGACCCTTCGATCATCGAGCACGCGGAGATGCGCTGGCCCCTCGGCGGTGGGATCATGTTCGGTACCGCCGGCAAGGACGACTCGCCCTTTGGACGGCGGATCCCCGGCAACGACTCCGTCTACGTGGTGTGCGACGAGCCGGACACCCTCTTCGAGCGAGCCGTGTCGGCGGGTGCCGAGGTCGTGCGTGGCCTGGCCGACGAGGACTACGGCTCACGGGGGTTCACCGCCCGGGACCCCGAGGGGAACCTCTGGAGCTTCGGCACCTACCCAGGCGAGTGACCAACCAGCTCACGGATTTCAGCCCAAGCGCCTCGAGCGGTTGCGCCAGATGTGCCTGGCCCTTCCCGAGGCGCAGGAGAAGGAGACCTGGGGGGACCCGACGTGGCGCGTGCGCGACCGCATCTTCGCGATGCAGAAGGGCAACCTTCCCGGGGGCCGGCCGTCAGTGTGGTTCAAGGCCCTCGACGGGGCGCAGGGGCCCCTCGTCGGCACTGCTCCCGACCGCTTCTTCGTGCCACCCTATGTCGGGCACAAGGGCTGGGTCGGGGTCTACATGGACGGGCGCAGGGTGGACTGGGATGAGCTTGCCGACCTGATCGAGGAGAGCTACCGCCTCATCGCACCGAAGCGCCTGGTGGCGGCGCTCGACAGGAGGTGAAGCGAGCAGTCAGACGAGAATTGTTCCTTCCTCCGGCGATGCCCTCGGGTGCGTCGGTCAGGGCGCCCTTACCCCTACGCCCCGGACGGCCCGCGGCAGGCATGGCGGTGGGGTTCGGGCCGGGCGTTGGGAGGCCATCAACGGCGGGGCTGGACCAAGGGCCAGGGCCCGGAACGGACCAGACGTCATCGGGCCGAGGCTACGGTGCCCTCCGGTTCGTCGCCCGGGGCGGTCAGCGCCGGTGAGAGGAGCAGGGTCGTGACCTTCGCCGAAACGGTCTCGCTCGACGGCAGCCTCCTCTTCTTCTTCATCCTGCTCGCCATCGTCGTCCTGG
>DASZDM010000170.1:0-1557 GCA_035942015.1 Acidimicrobiales bacterium
GACCCCCACCCAGCCCCTGTGCCCGACGTAGGGCGGGACGAAGAAGCGGTCCGGAGCCGTGCCGACGAGGGCCCTCTGAACCCCGTCGTGGGCCTTGAGCCACACCGATGGCCGGCCCCCGGGGAAGTTGCCCTTCTGCATGGCGAAGATGCTGTCGCGCACCCGCCACGTCGGGTCCCCCCAGGTCTCCTTCTCCTGCGCCTCGGGAAGGGCTAGGCAGATCTGGCGCAACCGCTCCAGGCGCTTGGGCTGGATTGTGAGTTGGCTGGTCACTCGCCTCGGTAGGTGCCGAAGCTCCACAGGTTGCCTTCGGGGTCCCGGACGGTGAATCCCCGCGAGCCGTAGTCCTCCTCCGCCAGGCCACGCACGACGTCGGCGCCAGCGGACACGGCTCGCTCGAAGAGGGTGTCTGGCTCGTCGCAGACGACGTAGACGGAATCGTTGCCGGGGATCCGGCGTCCAAAGGGCGAATCGTCCTTGCCGGCAGTACCGAACATGATCCCGCCGCCCAGGGGCCAGCGCATCTCCGCGTGCTCGATGATCGAAGGGTCGTCGTCGTGGGCGTACGCGCAGCGTTGTTCAAACCCGAAGGCGTCGGCGAGGAAGGCGAGCGCCGCTCGTGCGTCACGATACGAGAGGATGGGCCACACCGTTGGAGTGTTCTTCGTCATGGTGGAACGATCACACGTTGGCAGCGGCCTCGTCTTGGAAGGATGGAAGCTCGTCCGCCAACAACGCGGTTGGCGTGCAGCCAGCAAGCTCAGCGAAGTCGCGGTTGAGGTGCGCCTGGTGGTAGTAGCCGCATGCGGCGGCGACCTGGGCGATGGTGACGAACGAGGGTGTCGCCTGGAGCATCCGCCTTGCCCGCTCGAAGCGGACGATCCGCGCTGCCAGCTTCGGGCCGAGTCCGAACTCGTCGGTAAACCGACGGGCCAGGTGCTGGCGACTCCACCCGACGCTGTTCGCAACCGTGGTGATCGGGGCGCCCCCACCAGAGCGCACGATGGTCAGCCAGGCCTGGCGCAGTTCGGGTACGACCTCCGTGTCGGGCGCGGCCAGTCGGGCCAGGACCTCGTCGCAGGCCGCTAAGCGGTCGGCCCATCCGCCGACGCCCTGGAGCCGTTCCCACAGGTGGCGACCGGCCACGCCGGCGACGTCCGAGAGCTCCACGGACGTGCTCCACAGCGACCCCGCCGGCATCCCCAGCAACGCGCGGCACCCCAGCGGCGTCAACTCGATGGCCACACCCTCCTGGTTGCCGGAATGGGAGATGAGCGCGGCGCTCGCCTGCAGCCCACTCACCACGCAGTAGTAGCTGTTGGGCGCCTGCCTGGAGTCAGCCTGGGACACGACCTTGATGGCGGGACCGATGCTGACGATGAACGTCAGATGGCGTGAGGGCAATCCCCGATGTAGACCCGGAGGGAAGCCTGTGAGCCGGTAGCCGACGTAGCCGTCGACGAACGGGCGGAGGCACGGCGAAGGCTTCCCGGTGACCCATTGGGTGAACGCCGCCATCCCGCAAAGGTACGTCTTGCGCGCTCTCGCGGTGGCCTG
>DASZDM010000171.1:0-13042 GCA_035942015.1 Acidimicrobiales bacterium
GTCGGCGTGTCCGATCTGGCGACGTGGACGATCGATGTCCCACCGCCGCGCGTTGAGCCGAGCCCGCGGTGGGTTCGCGTGCGTGCCGGCGACACGGAGGTGGCCAACAGCCGGCGGGCGCTACTCCTCGTCTGGTACGGACCCGGGATGCTCCCCACCTATTGCGTGCCCGGCGACGACGTCCGCAGGGATCTCCTTGGGACTTCCCCCACGTCGGGGGCCCACGACTTCGTGAGCGACCACGACCTCACCGTCGGTGACCTCATGGTGCCGCGGTCGGCCCAACTGTTTCACGACCCGCCAGCCCCGCTGCAGGCCCTCGACGGGTACTGGACCTTCACGTGGGATGACGGGCTCTCGTGGTTCGAGGAGGCTCTCGAGGTCCACGTCCACGCTCGTGACCCCTCCAAGCGGGTCGATGTGGTGCCCAGCGAGCGCCACGTGCAGGTGCAGCTCGACGGCGAGCTGGTCGCCGAGTCGCACCGACCTCACGCCCTGTTCGAGACGACCCTGCCCACGAGGTGGTATCTCCCTCTCGAGGATGTCCGCCAGGATCTTGTCTCATCGACCACGGTGAGCCGCTGTCCGTACAAGGGAAGGGCAAGCTACTGGTCCGTGCGCATCGGCGACGTCCTCCACCCCGATGTGGCCTGGACGTACCGGGAGCCGGTGCCCGAGTGCCCACGGATCGCCGGGCTCGTGTGCTTCCTCAACGAGGCAGTCGACTTGATCATCGACGGTGTCCCCGAGGAGCGGCCTTTGACTCCTTGGTCCAGGTGACCGATCCGGCCCTTCCGCCCGGGCGGCGGCGGATCTATTCTTTTCCGTGACCGCCACCTGGCGGAGGAGGAGGACCATGCATGGCCGGGTTCGTGCAGATCATCGAGATCAAGACCTCTCGCATCGATGAGGTCGACGCGCTGATCGAGGAGATACGAGCCGGAGGCGGGCCCATGCCCATGGTCCGAGCAACCATGACCGCCGATCGCGATGAGCCAGATCGCTACCTGTCCATTCTCGAGTTCGAATCGTATGAAGCGGCGATGGAGAACTCGAACAGGCCGGAGACGGCCGGGGTGGCCGAAAAGATGGCGTCGCTCTGTGATGAGCCTCCCAAGTTCCGCAACCTCGATGTCCGCCGCGTCGAACAGAGATAGCTCGTTTGCCGCCGTCCGTCAGACAGTGATCACCACCTTGCCTCGTGCCCGACCGTCCTTGACGTAGCGGATGGCCGCCGGGGCCTGGCCAAGGGCGTAGGTCCGGTCGATGACCGGCGTGATGTTCCCGGCGTCGATGAGCTCCTTGAGAACCAGCATGTCCTCGTGGTTCTCCGAGCACACGAACGTGCCCAGCTTCTGGCCCACGAACGGCGACAGCAGCAGGGCCCGGACCTGGCGATCGAAGCCCCCGAGCAAGCGTCCATCCGTCTCGCCTCCCACGATGACCAGCGTGCCTTTGGGCGTGAGGGCGCGGCGCAGGCGTGACAACGTCGCGTTGCCCCCGATGTCGACAATCACGTCGTAGCGCTGCGCACCGGCGGCGAAGTCGTCGGCGGTGTAGTCGATGACACGGTCGGCGCCGATGGAACGGACCAAGTCCAGCTTGGTGGTGCTGCACACGCCGGTGACGTGGGCGCCGAACGCCTTGCCCAGCTGCACGGCGTAGGTGCCCACCCCGCCCGACGCTCCGCGACCAAGACCTTGTCTCCCGGTTGGACCTTGCCGTGGTCGCGCAGTGCCTGGAGGGCGGTGAGGCCGGAGACGGCCACCGCCGCGGCCTGTTGGAACGAGAGGTTCGCCGGCTTCGGGGCAAGCTTGTCCTCGAGCGCGAGTGCGTACTCGGCGTAGCTGCCCTTGCCGATCCCGAACACCTCGTCGCCGGGCTGGAAGCGAGTCACGCCCTTGCCCACTGCGTCGACGACCCCGGCCATGTCCATGCCGGGCACGGGGCACTTCGGGGCGCGCAGTCCGTACCCCCCGAGACGTATGGGATACGGCAGGCCGGCCATGACGTGCCAGACGCCGCGGTCGACTCCCGCCGCATGGACCCGGACCAGGACCTGGTCGTCGCCAGCTGTGGGCGTGGGCACCGCGCCGAGGTGCAGCACGTCCTCCGGCTCGTCGCCGTAGCGGTCCTGGACCATCGCCACCATGGTGGTCGCAGTCTGCTCGGTCGGTCGATCGAGGGTTGCCTTCTTCATGGTAGCTCCGATGCTCGTAGGCTTACTTAGTAAGTAGTATACGCTTACGGTGTAAGCCAGTCAAGGCCGAAAGGGGGCGAGTCTCAGATGGCACCGCCGTCCAAGCCCGCGACAGGGGCCCGCGCGCCGCTTAGCCGGGAACGGGTGCTGCGGGCCGCCGTCGCCTTCGCCGACGAGCACGGGATGGAGTCGCTCACCATGCGCAAGCTCGGTGGCGCTCTCGCCGTCGAGGCGATGTCGCTCTACAATCACGTGGCCAACAAGGACGACCTCCTCGACGGCATGATCGACCTCGTCTTCAGCGAGATCGACCTGCCATCGGGTGGAGCCGACTGGAAGACGGCGATGCGGCGGCGAGCGGTCTCCGCCCGCCACGCCCTGTCTCGCCACCCCTGGGCGATCGGCCTGATGGAGTCACGGACGTCACCGGGCGCCGAAACGCTGCGCCACCACGACGCCGTGCTCGGAAGCCTTCGGACGGCGGGCTTCTCGATCGAGCTGGCTGCCCACGCCTTCTCTGTCCTCGACAGCTACATCTACGGCTTCGCCCTGCAAGAGGCAGGCCTGCCGTTCCACACGGCAGACGAGGCCGCCGAGGTGGCGCAGATGATCCTGAGCCAGCACGGCGCCGACGAGTACCCTCACCTCACCGAGCTGACCGTCGAGCACGTCCTTCGGCCGGGCTACGACTACGGCAACGAGTTCGAGTTCGGGCTCGATCTGATCCTCGACGGCCTCGAGCGGGCGTAGCCCCCACCGCCTGGCTCCCTACCTCCCCAGGGATGAACCGGAACTTGCGGCGGTCTCTGAGTCGTGCGACTGGCCTGTTCTCATTGCGTCGAAGGACGGCGGCGGCGGACGTGAACGCGGTACCGCAGCGACTCGACCGGCGCCACGAACATGAGCAGGAGCGTGAACAACTCGAGGCGCCCGAGGAGCATGTAGACGACCAGCACCGCCCGCGACGGGCGGTCGAGGTTCAGATAGGTGGTCGTCGGGCCCACGTCGCCGAGTGCCGGGCCGAACGCCCCGATGGCCGAGATGATGGCGCTGGCCCCGGTCACCAGGTCGGCGCCGAGCGCAGCGAGCACCACCGTGCCCACAATCGCCAGTACCACGTAGAGCACGAAGAACCCGACGATGCGGCTCACGATGGGGTCGGGAACCACGTGGCCGCCGAGCTTCACCGGAAGGACGGCGCTGGGGTGAAGCAGGCGCCGCAGCTCCCGCCGGGCATGAGCCGCCATGACCTGGACGCGGACCAGCTTCATGGCGCCCGAGGTGGACCCGGCCATGCCTCCGCTCACCATCAAGGCCAGGAGAACCAGTTGGCCGGCGGCCGGCCACAGGGCGAAGTCGACCGTGGCATACCCGGTGGTCGACATGGTCGAGACGACCGTGAAGGCGGCGCCGCGCAGGGCGCTGAACACGGCCACGCCGGTGTCGCCGGCGGCGAGCGCCACCGTGACGAAGGTGGTTGCCATCAGGATGACAGCCACGAACGTGACCAGCTCCGAGGACTGGGCGACCGCCCTTCGCCCCCCTCCCCGCAGCACCTGCCACCACAGGGCGAAGCTCACCGCGCCGGCGAACATGGAGACGATGAGCACCGCCTCGACGGCGACCGAATCGAAAGCGGCGATCGAAGCGTCGTAAGGAGAGAAGCCCCCGGTGGACACGGTCGTCATGGCGTGGGCCAGGGCGTCGTAGGGGGAGAGCCCGCTCACGAGCAGGGCGACTCCGATGACCACGGTGAGGCCGAGGTAGACCAGCCAGAGCCGGCGGGCGGTATCGCGCACCCGGGGCGCCAGGCGGTCCGACGTGGGGCCCGGGCTCTCGGCCCGCAGCAGCTCGAAGCCGCCCACGCCGAGCAGGGGCAGTACCGCCACCGCCAGCACGATCACGCCCATGCCGCCATACCACTGGGTGGCCTGGCGCCAGAGCAGGAGCCCCGCACCGTTGCCCTGGATGGGACTGAGCACCGTGGCGCCGGTGCCGGTGAAGCCCGAGACCGACTCGAACAGGGCGTCGTCGAGTGCGGGCAACATTCCCGACCACCAGAACGGCAGTGCCCCGACCGCCGAGATGGCGATCCACGTCCAGCCAACGGCGGCGAAGGCCGAGGGGGCCGAGACCCGGTCCGGCGCACGAGTCCCCTTCCACAGCGCCGTACCGACCACACCGCTCAGCAACGCCGGCACCGCCAGCGGCACGACGGCGTCGTCGCCGGCCAGCGCCTCTACGGCGCAGCACACGGCCAGCCCGGCTGCCGTGCACAGGAGGGCGAAGCCCACCACGTTGGCGACCGCGCTGACGGGGCGATGGTCGCGGCCCTGGAAGGTCTGGACCTGCGCCACCCGTCGCCGGGTGGCCACAGCCCTCATCGCCTGGTCACCCGGGCCCGCCTCGACTCGCGTGCCCTCCCGGTCAGGATCGTGACCGCCCCCACCAGGACCGGCGAGATCTCCAGCCGTCCGGCCAGGGCCAAGGCGGCGAAGGCCACCAGCGCGGCCCCCGGGAGCTCGACGGCACGGGGAAGCTCGCCGGCGCCGGGGGCCAGGTCGCCGAGCCCGGGGCCGAAGGTGGCGAGGGCGCTCACCGCTCCCGACATGGCCCCGGGAAGATCGACGCCGAAGACCGCGAGCGCCAGGGCGCCGGCGCCGGCCAGCAGCAACCACGCCACCTGGTAGCCGACCATGTGGGCCAGCAAGCCCTCGTCCACCGTGGCCTGACCCACCTTCACCGCCACGATCGAGCGGGGGTGCAACTGGCGTACGATCTCTCGGCGCACGAAGCCCAACAGCACCAAGGAGCGCACCACCCGGAAGCCCCCTCCGGCGGCCCCGGACATGGCCCCGATCCCGGCCAGCAGTACCAGGAGCACCTGGGCTCCCGATGACCAGTCGGCCCAGCCGCCCACCGTGTGCCCGGTGGTGGAGACGGCCGAGGCGGCGGCGAACACGGCGTGGCGGACGCTCTCGTGGGTCGGCCCTCCCGGCGGCGCCGTCCACCACACCAGAAGGGCGGCAGCCATCACGATGGTGGCGCCGTAAGCCCGCAGCTCGAACGACCGCGCCAGGGGTGCCATCCGGCCCCGTACCGCCGCCAGCATCAGCACCAGGCTGGTGCCGCCCAGCACCATGCCGCCGGCCGTGACCCACTCGACCCGGGCCGAGTCGAAAAAGTTGATGGAGCCGTCGTGGTTGCCGAATCCGCCCGTCGAGATGGTGGTCATGGCATATGTGACGGCGTCGAAGGGACCCATGCCGGCCAGCAGGAACAGCACGACGCCGGCACCTGAGAGCACGAGGTAGCCAGAGACCAGTCGGCGGGCGGCGGCGGCGATGCGCGGTGAGCGCAGCGCCAGGCGGCGGCGGTCCGGGCCGACCCCTGACTCCTCGAGGCCGCCCACACCGAGGGACGGGAGCACCGCCACCACCACCAGCACGGCGGCCAGACCCCCGAGCCACTGTGTGTAGGCCCGCCAGAGGAGCACCCCGCGGGGCTGCCCCTCGATGTCACCCAGCACCGAAAGGGCGGTGGTGGTGAAGCCGGTCGCCGACTCAACGACGGCACGCTGCACGGTGTCGAAGGTTCCGCACGCCAGGTAGGTGGCGGCACCGACGCCGATCAGCAGAAGCCAGCCCGAGAGCACGGCAGCATGCACCGAAGCCGTACGGAGGCTCAGCGGCACCGCACACCGCCGCCACAGAAGACCGCCCGGGACCAGGCACAGCGCCCCTGCCGTCGCCAGTGGAACGAGAGCCCGCCCGCCGTCGAGCACGGCGATGCCGGACGCCGCAGCCAGGCCGGCCCCGCACGCCACCAGGGTGCGGGCCATGACGTAGCCGGTGGTGGACGGGATGCGGCGGTCCGCCGGCTCCAGCGCCGCCGGGCCGTCCGTCGAGGTGGTCGCCCGGCGCACCGCCCGGGCCTACCCGAACACCCGGCGGACCTCGTCGACCGCTTTGGGCATGGCGAACACCACCACTCGGTCGCCGTGTCGCAGTTGGCTACGCCCCCGGGCGATCGATGCCTTGCCGTTGCGCACGACGGCGCCCAAGAGCACGTCCTTCGGAAGCCGGAGCTCGGACACCACGGCACCGTCAGCGGGGCTGCCCTCGACCACACTGAGCTCGAGCACCTCGACGTCACCCTCCAGGTAGGTGGCCACCTGCGTCACGCCGCCGCGCACGAAACGCAACACACCGTTGGCGCTGGCCGTTCGGGGCGAGAGGGCCACATCGATGCCTGCCTCGCCGAGCAGGCGCAGGAGTGAGAGCCGGTGCACCACTGCGATGGTCTCGCCGGCACCCTCCAGCTTGGCGAACAGACAGGCGAGGATGTTGGCGTCGTCCTCGCCGGTGAGCGCGGCGACCACGTCGGCTCGGCCGACGCCGACGTCGGCCAGCAGATCGGCGTCGGTGATCTCACCCTCGATCACCAAGGCCTTGGCCACTCGCTCAGCCAGCTCCCGGGCCCGCTCGGGATTGCGCTCGATGATCGTCACATCGGCGCCCGACTGCACCAACCGGCTAGCCAGGAGCTCCGCGGTTCGTCCCCCGCCCAGCAGCATGACCCGCTTGAGCGATCGGCGCTCGATACCGAGAACCTCGGTCAACGTACGCCCAGACCGCTTCTTGGTGAGGACGCGCACGAGATCGTTGACCTCGAGGCGGTGGTCGCCTCGGGGAATGATGGTCTGGCCCCCCCGCGTGATGATGCCGAACAGGAAGTTCCACTCCGGCTCGTAGCGCCGGGCGATCTCCGACAGCGTCTGGCCGACGACGGGGCTGCCGGCGGTGAGACGGGCGCCGATCACCACCACCTCCCCGCCACCCATCTCGGCGACATCGATGGCCCCCGGGTAGGCCAGCAGCTCGAAGATCTCGTGCGCCGTCTCCTCGTCCGGATCGATGACGAGGTCGATGCCCATGGCCGCGTGGAGGTCCTCTGCCCGTCTCGATCGCAGCTCGCGCTCCTCGAGGCGGGCAATGGTGCGATCGGCCCCGGCCTGGCGGGCGAGGTAGCAGGCCACCAGATTGACCTCGTCGGTGCTGGTGACGGCCACGAATACGCCGCAACGGGCGATGCCCGCCTCGTCGAGGGCGCTTCGCTGGGTTCCGCTGCCCACAAGCGTCAACACATCGAGCCGCTCGGCGAGGTCGGCCAAGCGCCTCGGGTTGGGATCGATCACCACCACGTTGTGGCCCTCGCGACTCAGCCGCTCGGCCAGGTAGGAGCCCACTTCCCCGGCGCCCACGACGATCACATGCACGGCGTACAGCCTGGCCCAAAGACGGCCTCGGCGACAGCGCACCGAGCCGAACCCTCGCCAGGAGCTACTCCATGGCCACGTTGAGCACTTCCTTCGGACCGTGGTGTTCCGCGATCATGTCGTGTGACCGCCATCCGTACCCAAGTCGTCTTCGATGCCGCCGAGCCGCACACGCTGGCGACATTCTGGGCCAAGGCCCTGCAGTACGAGCACGAAGACATCGATATCTTCGTCAGCGGCTTGGTAGACGCCGGCCACGTGCCGGTTGAGTACACGATCGAGATCGGGGGCAAGCGGCGTTGGCGTTCGGTCGCCTCCCTACGCCATCCAGAGGACCCGGTCGACGAGCGGGGGGCGGGCCTGGGCCGGCGCATCCTCTTTCAGGCCGTCCCCGAGACAAAAGCGGTGAAGAACCGGGTTCATCTCGATCTCCTGGTCGGGCCCGAGCGCCACGGTGCCGAGGTGCAACGCCTCCTCACCCTCGGCGCAACGGTCCTCGGCGTCCATGACGGCGAAGAAGGCCGGTGGACCTTGCTGGCCGACCCGGAAGGCAACGAGTTCGACGTCTCGTGAAGCCGCGCTATCAGGCAAGCTGCAGATCACATGCTGCACACCAAGCCGCTCACGTGAGCTACGGGAGACGGGGGCCGAGATGACCGGGTCGGCCGACGTCGTGGTGGTCGGTGGCGGAATCGCCGGCTCGGCACTGGCCACCGCGTCGGCCAGAGGTGGTCTGGAGGTGGTGGTGCTGGAGCGCCAGACCGCCTACCGGGACAAGGTGAGGGGAGAGGTATTCCTGCCCTGGGGCGCGGCCGAGGTCAACCGCTTGGGGGTGGAAGCCGAGCTCTTGGGGGCCGGTGGCGGCTACACCACCCGCGTCGCCCGCTACGAGGAGTGGCTCGACCCGGAGGAGGCCGAGGCCCGGGCGATCTCCCTCGACCAGCTCCTTCCCGGTGTACCGGGCGCCTTGAACGTAGGCCATCCTGACGCCTGCGAAGCGCTGACCCAGGCCGCGCAGGCGGCGGGAGCCAAAGTGGTACGAGGCGTGGGCGAGGTGACCGTTGCCGGCGGCAGTCCGGCCACGGTGGCGTACGAACTCGGCGGCGTCGACCACGAGGTCCGCTGCCGGATGGTGGTGGGAGCCGACGGCAGGCGCTCGACCGTCCGGCGTCAGCTCGGCATCGCCCTCCATGAGACCGAGCCCGTCACCATCGGAGCCGGCATGCTCGTCGACGAGCTGTCGGACTGGCCCGCCGACCTGAACGCGACGGCGACCGAGGGAGAGCTGTACCTCCTCGCCTTCCCCCGCCCCGGTGCCCGCGTCCGGCTCTACCTGCTGTGGTCGGCCGCCCAGAAGCAACGCTTCACGGGAAAGGACCGGCAGGAGGAGTTTCTCTCCGCCTGCCGGTTCCGGTCAGTGCCGTACGGCGACGCCATCGCCGCCGCTCGCCCCGCCGGACCCTGTTCGAGCTACCCCATGAACGACTCGTGGTGCGACCGCATCGCCGTCGAGGGTGCCGTTCTCGTCGGCGATGCCGCCGGGTGGAACGACCCGGTCATCGGCCAGGGGGTGTCGATTGCCTTGCGCGACGCCCGCATGGTGTCCGACGTCCTGCTCGCCGCGCGCGACTGGTCACCCTCGGCCTTCGAGGAGTACGCGACCGAGCGGGCCGAGCGCCTGCGTCGGCTGCGCATCGATGCCCAGCTGACCACCGCCCTGCAGTGCACGTTCGGGCCCGAGGGCGCGGCGTTTCGCCGGCGCTGGGCCGACGCGGCCGGTGGGAACAGGCTCCTGCTGGCCCCGTTCCTGGCCGGCCTGGTCGGCCCCGAGCTCGTGCCCTCGCGCGCCTTCAAAGACAGGAACGTGGAGCGCATCCTGGCACTCTGATTTGCCACGAGAACCCTGAGCGGGTGGCGTGCAGACGTGGCGCATAGTGGCCCTGGCCGCGGTGATTATCACGGCCGCACCAGAGGGGCGGTCAAAAGCTGACATGCCAGAGCAGGAGTACTACGACGCCGAGTCTGCGGCTCCTGCCAAGTTCGTGCTGCGGCGGGTGCCTGGAAAGGACGGTTCGTACCGGCGGCGCGACCGCGGCCGGGGACGAGTGCCGGCCCCGGCGCTGGCCCGATGGATCGCACCGGAGAGGGGAGCGGCCTCCCCACCGGACGCCAAGCGCGCCCGACGAAGTGGGAGCTCTTGCGCGACGTGCCCGACGAGGACGTCGCCCGACTTCTCTCTACTGCTCGGCGACGGCGCTCACCGCCGGTGACTCCATCCGCCTCACCCAGGCCACCGCTGAAAAAGGGGTGATGCCCCTGGCCCGTTGAGCACTCGGCAGAACTCCTGGCGACCGCTGGGCAACTCTGTTGGCCATGACCGGGCAGGGCCGCTGGCCGTCACCGGGCAGGACTCAGTGACCGTTGACACCCCCAAACCGCTGTGACCGGCGTCAGGTCCCGGGCGGGTCCGGAGGCACTGCCTGCGGGCCCGCCGCCGAGAGGCGCCGGCGCATGGCCACCTGGAGGGCGGCGAGAAGCACGATGGCGGCACCAAGCGCGAAGGGAAAGACCCGCACCGCGGCGGTCGGGCCGGTCAGCTCTTGGCGCTCCAGCAGGGCGGCGACGCCGACGAGGACGAGGCCGACGGTGACCGTCTGCATCGGAATCTCGAAGCTGCTCCAGCGGTCGTCGACGGCGAAGCACAGCCAAAGGACGGCGAGGAAGGCGAGAAAGGCCGACAAGGTACGGGCCGTGAGCGGGGTGAGGGGCCAGACCCACTGGTCCATCACAGCCGTGGGCCGGATGAAGAGCACGACGGCGAACGTCAGCTGCGCTGCGCCAGCCGTGACCACCGCCGCACGCACCGAACGAGGCACCCTCACGTCGGCGGCAGCCGGGCGGCCGGCATCGTGGCGACGGTTGCGGGCGAACAGGACAGGGAGCAGCGGAGGCGTCACCAGGTAGAGCGCCAGCCACGCCCAGAAGGAGACGTGGCCATGGTTGAAGCGGTCCCAGTGCAGGAGCGTGGCCAGCAGCAGCAGCGCGGTGAAGACCGTCGTGGCGACAAAACCCCACCCCACCCGGTGCCAGCTGCCGCCACCGGCCACCCGTGTGAAGAAGTAGGCGCCGGCCAGATAACCCGCACCCATGACCATGGCAGTGAGTGGCGGGCGGACCGTCCACGCCCACAGTTGCTCCGTATCGCTTGGGAACAGGTAGAGGATGACCCACGCGGCGACCAGGACGGGAACGATGAACCGAGCGGTCCACAGCGTGGGAGCCAGCAGGCGGTCGTCGCCCGTCACGCCGGGCGCACCGAGTCGGGCCCGAGGTCACTCACACGCGTTTCCACGGTCGGCATGGGCGTAGTCTGGCCCCGTCATGTCCCGGTCGCTGCTCTTCGGTGACGCACGGGACCTTCAGCGGGACCAGCTCGGCACCTACGAGCGGGCCATGGCCGCCTCCGGCGATCTCTTCCGCTTCCGGGTCGGGCCTCCGCGAGTGGGTTTCCAGTTCGACGCGGTGTTCCGACCCGAGGGTGCCCACGAGGTCCTCGCTTCCAAGGCGAGCCGGTACGTGAAGGAAGCCCCGGTGTACAGCGAGCTGGCCCGTCTTCTCGGTCCGGGGCTCATCACCACCGACGGAGACCTCTGGCGGCGCGACCGGCGCATCCTCCAGCCGGTGTTCACCCGGCCACGCGTCACCTCCTACGTCGACGTCATCTCCGCCGGTGCCGCCGACTTGGTCTCGTGGTGGGCCACGGCCAATTCGGGCGGCGGCGTCGACGGCCATGTGGTCGATCTCCACGCCGACGCCATGCGCTACGCACTCCACGTCTTGTCCCACACGCTCTTCGGCGACGACGTGGGATCGGCGGGGCCGGTGATCCGCGACGCCCTCCCTGTGCTCAGTGCGCACGCCACCCGGCGCGGCCTCTCGCCGATGCCGAGTCCGGCCTGGTGGCCCTCGCCGGCGAACCGCCGGGCCGAACGGCTGCGCCGAGCGCTGTGGGAGATGGTGGACGATCTGGTCGTCCAGCGCCGGGACCGTGACTCGGAGCACGACCTTCTCAGCCTCCTGCTGACCGCACGCGATCCCGACACCGGCGCCGCCCTCGACGACGCCGCCGTGCGCGCCCACGCCCTCACCATCCTCCTCGCCGGCCACGAGACGACCGGCAGCAGCCTTGCCTTCACCCTGCATCTCCTCGCCCGACACCAATCGGTGCAGGACCGGGTCCGCCAGGAGGTCACCCAGGTTCTGGGCGGCGGCGGGATCACCGCTGACAACCTGGAGGAGTTGCACTACACGGCTCAGGTCGTCGACGAGGCGCTGCGGCTCTACCCGCCCGCCCACACCCTCGTCCGCCAGGCCGCCGACGACTCAACGCTCTGCGGGCACAGCATCCCTGGTGGCCGCATCGTGGCCGTGAGCGTCTGGGGAATCCACCACAACCCGTCCGTGTGGCCCGACCCTCACCGCTTCGACCCGGACCGCTTCGACGGCGCGCCGGAGCGATCGTCAGGCGACCGCTACACCCATCTGCCCTTCGGTGGCGGCCCGCACGCGTGCATCGGTCGGTTCCTCGCCATCGCCGAGCTCCTCGCCGCCGTGGCCACGGTCGTGCGGGACTGCCGCCTTCAGTCGCTGGTGGAGACGCCCGCACTCGACGCCGGCCTCACCCTCCGACCGGCAGGCACCCTGCCCTGCCGAGTGCAGCGCCTCGCCCGGCGCGGGTGACCGAAGCCAGCGCGCCCACACTGACCCGCCGGGTCCCTTGCCGGGCGATGACGCTCCGCCACTCGATCGGCGCACCGGTCAGCGGAGGTCGGCGTCGTAGACCTCGTCCGCCGGCAGGCTCAAGAGTCGCGCCGCCATCTCCTCCTTGAGCTCCTGGGCCCGAGCGGCTTCGGCCGGCGTCGGGGCCTCCCGGCAGGCGACCTCGACGAACTCCTCCGGTACGAGGCCGGCCCGCGCGACCAGGTCGACCACCCTTCCCTGGTAGCCGAGACGGAAGAAGAAGTGGCCCCCCGGAGCCTCCGGCGCCTCGACCCCGGCAGGCACGGATCCCAACTCATAACGGTCGCTCGTGACCGCCCGCGTCACCATCTCGAACCCATCCCGTGCGCCCCCGCCGGGGAACCCACTCTCGACCGTGATGTCGTAGCGCTCCGGCGGTCCACCAGGCGACAGCAGTGGCAAGGCCCGCTCCATCGCCTTGAAGGCGTGGGCGACGCCGGCGATCGAGCTCCTGCCGTGGTACTTCAGGAGGTCGTCGAAGGAGATGGAGATCGGCTCGCCCTGATCAAGGACCACGAGTGTCGTCATACGCGAATACTGCCCGGTGCCGCCTACCTGAGTCGACAACCCCGGCGCTCGCCCACGGGCGGCGGCGATCCGATCCTCGGGGGGCCCTCAACCGGCCAACGAAACTCAGCCGAGATGGGTGAGGTCCGGCAACACCACCAGGCCGATGCAACCTCCCTCCCGACCGGTTGGTCGGAGCCGCCCAGGGCCGATGACGGCGATGGCGGTTCAGCGCTCATGCCCTGCCGGTCATTGCC
>DASZDM010000172.1:0-2614 GCA_035942015.1 Acidimicrobiales bacterium
GCCTCCGAGCGGCGCGGATCGGCGCCACCGGCTGGAGCGACACCACCGTGCCCCCGGAGACTGAACTGCGCTACCGGCCGGCCCTCGAGCGCCTGAGCACCGCCTTGGTCGCGTTCCGCCACGCCGAACCTCGCAAGGAGCGACCCAGCAGCAACAACGGCAACGCCCTGGTGTGCCGCTGTCAACGACGGATCCGGGTGGCACCGAGCGTCGCGGCGGCGGGACCGATCGTCTGCGGCGTGTGCCGAGCGCCGTTTGAGAACCCGCTCGAACGGGTGGACGCGGGCCTCCTCGTGCGGCCCTGAGAGCCCACGAGTTCTCGGTGAGCCGTCGTCCTACTCCCAGGGCGGCCGCAGCCGCTCCAGCGGCCGTACGAGGGCCAATCCGGGGAGATCGAAGGCCGAGGGTGGCCACCATCCCCCATCCCACCCGCCGCTCGGACCAAGATTGACCTCAGAGGGTCGTGGGACGGAGTGCAGACAAGACGATGACGGACATCAGAAGGTCATACAACAGGCACAGGACGGACGTAGCCCACTCGTCCGACCCCCGTAGGTGTAACGTACGACGGACGTAAAACCGTACTAAGAAGGGACTATGATGCTGGATCGAGGCGTGGTGGTGTCCAACGGCAAGGGCGGCGTTGGCAAGACCTCGGTGGCCGCCCACCTCGCCGGCGTGGCCGCCGCCAGCGGGTGGCGAGTGCTGTTGGTGGACCTGGACCCGCAGGGCAATCTGGGCCAAGACCTCGGCTACCTCCAAGAGGGAGGATCAGACGATGGGCGGGGGCTGCACGCGGCGGTGTTGACCGGGACTCCAATCACCCCGCTGAAGGACGTGCGGCCCGGGCTGGACGTCGTGCCGGCGGGGGAGATGACCGACGAGCTCATCGAGGTCTTGGCCCGGCGCCAGGCCAAGCACCGAGGGGCGGTGCGAGACCTGGAGGCCGCCCTCGCCCCCTTGGCTGGCGACTACCAGCTGGTGGTGTTCGACTGCCCGCCCGGCGACAAGGTGATGCTCGACGCCGCCCTCACCGCCGCCCACTACGTGCTGATCCCGACCCGGGCCGACGACGGCTCGATCAAGGGCCTGGAGCGGGTGGCGCGCCGATTCGCAGCGCTACGGGTGGAGGACAACCCGGGCCTGGAGTTGCTCGGCGTGGTCCTGTTCGACTTCGGGGCGGGGGACAAGCGCATCCTGGCCGAGACCCGGACCGAGCTGGCCGAGGCTCTCGGAGAAGCGGCCCCGGTGTTCGGCGCGGCGATCCGCCATGCCCGCAAGGCGGCTCGGGACATGCGCCGGTCGGGATTGCTTGCCTTCGAGTACGGGCGCGCCGCAGCAGCGGCCCAGCCCTGGTACGAGCGAGACCGGGAAGTCCCGGCGCCCACCTTTGCCGGCAACGCCGACGATCTGGCCGGCGACTACGAGAAGTTGGGAGCGGAGGTCCTGGGTCGCTTTAGCGAGCGCCTGGCCGAGGAAGCGGTGATGGCGCGATGAGTGAGTCACGGTTCGATCTGTCGGCCTTTCGAGGAGGAGGCGGCAGTGGCAGCGTCGACATCCCCCCGCCCCCGCCGCCACAACGTCGGCGCGAGCAGCCCGCACCCGAGGCTCCACCGCCGAGCGCTTCCGGCGGAGAACGCGAGGGCAGGGGCGCGGGACGGCGAGCCAAACAGCAGAAGGCGAAGCCGAAGGCGGTGCAGCCGAGGTCGCGCGTGACCACGAATGTCCCCGCCGCTCTCGCCCGCTCGGCCAAGGAGCGGGCGGAACAGGAGGAGCTGTACCTGAGCGACCTGGTGCTGGGGGCCTACGTCCGCCACCACCAGGAGGTGCGGGATCGGTACGACCCGCCCGGGGCGCCCAACGCCGGCCTGCCTTCGCGGCCTCGCCGACGCCGTCGCCGGGTGGCCGACCCCACCCAGTTCGTGCTGTATCTCTCGAACGAGGAGCTGGAGGTGTTCGACAACCTGGCCAATGAGTGCGGGATCTCCCGCTCGGAGCTGGTAAGCACGCTGCTGGAGCTGGACACGGACGCCGCGCCTGCCCGCAGGAAGCGGTCGTGATCGCCCGCCACCTCGACCTGGACGACTACCCGGAGACGTTGCGATTGTTGGGGGCACTGCTCGAACGGCGCAGCGATCGGCAGGACCTCGGCTACACCGTCACCGACACGGCGCCTTCGTCGACTGGAGCGCCTGAGCTCGGGCACGCTGTCAAGCACCGAGGTGGCCACCGTCCACATTGCCCGGGGATGCGCCGTCCTGCAGCGGACTGGTGGCGTACCGCCCCGCCTGGGCGACGTCGTCGTCGACGTCGTGAAGAAGGTCGTGTGAGCGGGGGCCGCTAGACCTGGTGATGGTGCCGAGGGCCTCTAGCTGACTCCGGTTCCGACGGGGCGTGACCCTGTCCACGGTCCCCGGTCCCATCCACCCGGGCAACGATCCGTCGTAGGACGGCGACCTCGTCGGCGAGGGCTCGGGCACCTGCGCGCGTCAGGCTCAGCCACGTGCGTGGACGACGCCCCTCGTAGCCCTTGTGCACCTGCACGTATTTCGCTTCCTCCAGCGTGCGGAGGTGCCGGGACAGGTTGCCGTCCGTCAGACCGAGCACGTCTCGG
>DASZDM010000173.1:0-2161 GCA_035942015.1 Acidimicrobiales bacterium
GCGTGCCTCCTCGTTCGCCGCCTCCTCTGCGAAGTCAAGTGCGCCGGTTCGCTCGCGCTGCCACCCATACAGCCACCTCGTCGTGCCGCTGAAGGTTGACGTGATTCGGAGGCGATTTGTTCCAGGCGCGTCGTCCGGCCCGATGCGAACGTCGACCGTTGTGAGGGCTTCCGCCCGTCGAGATGGTGGGAAGCCGCTGTCGAGCAGCCACTTTTCGACAAAGCGATGTCGCATGTCGTGCGCGAGGACGGAATCGACCTCCTCGAGGGGACGAAAGAGGTGCTCGTTCTCACCATCGGGACCTAGTGCCATCTCCCTCATCTGACGCCGCATACGGAAACTCCATGGCCAGACAGCACGCAGCCTTAGATCTCCGCCCCGAGATCCGAACGGCGTTCTTGCTCTGGCCCGCCAGGCGCGCACGTGGCCATGGTGCCACGGTTGCCCAAGCTGCGATCCCCATTGCCGGGTCGCCGGCGTCTGAGGCCAGCGCGAAGAAGCGTTCGGTGCTCCTCGCCCTCGACGCCGTGCCGTCGGCAGCCGCCGGTCGAGGTCCGCGCGAGCGGCACTTAGGCATCGGTCTTCTCCGCGCCTCACTCCAACAGCGGCGCTTGCGATTGTGGTGCATCATGAAGCCCATGCGGGAGCGGAAGGGCGCCGACGGAATGGATCTTGCGATTGCCGTGGGATTTCTCCTCGCAGCGATCGTTTCTGTGCTGGTCCGGAGGCAGTCTTTCCTCGATGTCCTGCCGTTCTTGGTCGGGGCGACACTCGCCTTCTGGCTCGTCGTCACGGCGCGCAAGCGGTGGTCTGATCGCCGCCAGTGACGCTTCGTCGGTGCATCGGCTACCACGATCAGGCGAGCAGTCGGCCGAGGCGCGCCGATTGCCGCATCGCCGGCGTCCGAGGCCAGCGCGAAGAAGCGTTCGGTGCTCCCCACGCTCGATGCCGAGCCGCCGGCCGCCGCCGCTGAAGGCCCGCGCGACCGGCACTTAGCTCAGGGGTCTGCGCCTACCCAACGACGGAGATGCTCCTCGATTGCACCGACGGCCGCGTCGACGCTCTGGACCCTGCGCCAGTCCCGCGAGAACCAATTCCGTTCTCTGACAGGCTCGAAGTAGCCCGGCCACTCCTGGTCGTCGCCGGTGTCAAAGCCGATCAACTCGATGCCCTCAACAACCACCCTGCGCTTGCGATCGATCCGCCGGGCAGGCCACACCTCGCACTCCGCCCCTCGCGACTGCCAAAGGCGGTCGAAGTACCGGTCGCCTAGATCCTCCGACGCCGTGCGCAAGCTCTCGGCCACGCCATCGATCACCCACCCAGAATGCCGGGCCGCCGACGTCCGAGGCCAGCGCGAAGAAGCGATCGGTGCTCCTAACCCTCGCCGTCGAGCCGTCGGCCGCCACCCTTCGAGGCCCGCGCTAGCGGCACGTAGGTGCGGCGACGGCACAGCGATCCGTGGTCCCGCACGTGCGTCAGCGGTCACCGCGGTTATCGTTCTGGCGGCCGATGGATGACAAGGCGGCTGTACTGATGTCCGAGAAAACGAAGCCTGGTGCCCTCGGGGAATGTCCGAGTTGTGGCCGGGGGGTATGGCATGCTCCCGAATGTCCTGAGTTAAAGCGCAAGGAGCGCGCCGCTGCCTGGATGGTACTGCCACTCCTCTTGTTGTCCTTGGCACTGTCCCGTCTTGGAGGCGAAAGCACGGCAAGTACTGTCGTCGACTTCCTGGTCGTGGGCGTTGCATGCGGGGTGATTGGGACAGTGATACGGGGCTGGGTCCGACGCCGTCACCATGACTAACTAGCGCCTGGTCGCCGGCCGAGGCCAGCGCGAAGAAGTGATCGGGGCGCCGGCCCGCTCAGCAGCCCCAGTCGGGCCGCCAGGGCGGGGGCCACGGTGAACGGCACATATAGTGGCGGGACCGTCCTGCAGTCGGACTCGCCTGGCCTCTCGGTCCAGCGTACGGCCTCCGACAGGGCCGTACGCTGGATGAGAGAGCGGCCCTACGAGGCCCGGACCGTCGGGTCCTTGAAGCTCCCTCGTAGGTTGAAGGCGGCGTCGGAGAACACCCCCAGCTCAGCGCAGTTGTCGACACCCTCCGGCACCGTCTCATTGTCCAGGGTCCCCGGCAGACAGGTCAGCTCGCCCTTGAACG
>DASZDM010000174.1:0-6874 GCA_035942015.1 Acidimicrobiales bacterium
GTTGTGGGCGTACAGGTCCGACGAGCCGGACAGCCGCGACGCCACCTCTCCCAGCCCCGGCACTTTCCCGCGCCACCAGTCGCGCATCGAGTCGCGGTACTTGCCGTTCCACTCGGTCCACAGCGTCGGGAAGTTGCCGACCTGGTAGCCGCCCTCGCCGACGTCCCACGGCTCGGCGATGAGCTTGACCTGGCTGACCACCGGGTCCTGCTGGATGAGGTCGAAGAAGGCCGACAGCTTGTCGACGTCGTGCAGCTCCCGGGCCAGGGCCGCGGCCAGGTCGAACCTGAAGCCGTCGACGTGCATCTCCGTCACCCAGTACCGCAGGCTGTCCATGAGCAGCTGCAGCACGTGGGGATGGCGCATGTTCATGGTGTTGCCGGTGCCGGTGTAGTCCATGTAGTGCCGGCGGTCCTCCGGAATCAACCGGTAGTAGGCGGCGTTGTCGATGCCCTTGAACGACAGCATGGGCCCCAGGTGGTTGCCCTCCCCGGTGTGGTTGTAGACGACGTCGAGGATCACCTCGATCCCGGCATCGTGGAGCCGCAGCACCATCTGCTTGAACTCCTGGACCTGTTGGCCCAGCGTCCCGGCTGAGCTGTAGGCGTGGTGGGGGGCGAGGAAGCCGATGGAGTTGTAGCCCCAGTAGTTGGTCAGACCGCGCTCGGCCAGGTGGGCGTCGTTGACGAACTCGTGCACCGGCAGGAGCTCCACGGCCGTGACGCCCAGGCTCTGGAGGTGGTCGATGGCCTCGGGAGAGGCGAGCCCGGCGTAGGTGCCGCGCAGATCGGCGGGGATGTCGGGATGGGTGGCGGTGAAGCCCTTGACATGGACCTCGTAGACGATGGTCTCGTGCCAGGGCGTCCGGGGAGGGCGGTCGTTGGCCCAGTCGAAGTAGGGGTTGGGCAGGACCGATTTGCCCACGAAGCGGGCACTGTCGAGGTCGTTGGCGTCGCCGTCGGGGTCGCCGAAGCGGTAGCCGAACACGGCCTCGTCCCAGTTCGTTCCCCCGTCGACGGCCCTGGCGTAGGGGTCCAGGAGAAGCTTGTTGGGGTTGCAGCGGTGGCCGGCGGGCAGGTCGCGGGGCCCGTGGACGCGAAAGCCGTAACGCTGACCCGGCCCCATGTTGGGGAGATATCCGTGCCAACACAGGGCCGAGACCTCGGGCAGATCGACCCGGGTCTCGTTGCCGTCATCGTCGAACAGGCACAGCTCGACCCGCTCGGCCACCTCTGAGAACAGTGAGAAGTTCGTCCCCATTCCGTCGTACGTCGCCCCCAGCGGGTACGGGTCACCGGGCCAGATCCTCATCGACATGGCCGGTGAGGCTACCGGAGCACCCCCGATGAGGGCACAGTCGCAGCAGTCGCCCCGGTCGGCGTCTGACAGGTCGGGGCCTCCCCGCTACGCTCCCGCCCGGGCGGCACCGGGCTGCCAGGAGGGGTGGTGGTTCGATGGCCACGTACACGTGGACCGACGAAAGTGCCGTGCAGGTTTCCGCCGACTCGAGCGTGCACCCGATCACGGCGGAAATCCGTGGGCTTCGGGGAGAGGCGACGTGTGACGTCGTCGACGGTGCTCTCGTGCCGGGGCCGGGTGCTGGCGGGTGGATCGAGGGCGACGTGGCCCAACTCGAGACCGGCAAGCGACTCGAGGACATGGCGCTGCGCAAGCAGATCGACGCCAAGCGCCACCCGACGGTCCGCTACGAGGTCCGCAGCGTCGAGGGTGCCGGCGGCAATTTCAAGGTCAACGGCGCCTTCACCTTCCATGGTGAGACCCGTGAGTTCACCGACGAGTGCAATGCCCGCCTCGAGAGCGGCCGCCTGGTCATCGACGCCGAGCACACCGTCGACATCCGTGACTTCGGCGTGAAGCCGTTCAAGGTCCTCACTCTTTCCATCAAGCCGGAGGTCCAGTTGCGCCTCCACCTGGTGGGAGCCGAGAGCGGAGGATCAGGTCCGGCCTGGGGCTGAGATCCTGGCCGCCTGCTCGGCCCTTCCTCAGGGGCGGAGCAGGCGGCGAAGGGTGCCGGTCACGTAGAGCAGCGACAAGACGAAGAACAGTGCCCCCACCGCGGCTCTGACCTGGTCAGTCGACATCGGCGAGTGACCGGCCACCGGCGGGGCCACTGCATCGCCGACCTTCTTGCGCCAGCCCGCCAGGCCGGCCTTGCCCAGTCCCACCTTGTCCATGTAGCGCCCTTACCCGTGCCTCCCGCCGACAATGCTGTCGCCGATTCCATCGGACCCTGCGTTGACGCCGAAGATACGCTCTGGTCATGCCCATGCAGGACACCAGCACCGCTTTTGCCGAGTACTGCGAGGCGATCTTCGAGCTTCGCGAGGACGACCTCGACGTCATCCAGGCCCGCATCGCCGAGCGCCTCGACATCTCCCGCCCGGCCGTTTCCGAAATGATCCGCCGCATGGCCGGCGAGGGCTTGGTCACCCTCGACGGCACCATTCAGCTGACCCCCTCGGGTCTGAGATTGGCCGAGCAGGTGGTGCGCCGCCACCGGCTGGCCGAGCGCTTTCTCACCGATGTGCTGGGACTCAACTGGGCGGAGGCCCATCACGAGGCCGGGCGCTGGGAACACGTCCTCAACGACAAGGTCGAACGGGCCATCAACCGCCTCCTCGGCGGCCCGACCACGTGCCCCCACGGCAACCCGATTCCCGGCTCGGCCTACACCGAACCCGAGGTCGTCACCCTCACCGAGATCGAGGTGGGCACCGACTTCGTGGTCACCCGCATCCCCGAGGAGTTGGAGTTCACCCCGGGAGTACTGGAATTCCTGGAGGACAACCTCGTCAAGCCGGGTATGTCGGGCCGGGTCACGGCGGCGTCACCGGACGGAACGGTGACGCTCAGCATCGAGGGCCGCCATGTGGGCATCGGGCCCTTCGCCGCCAGTCGGATTCTCGTGTCCCTCCCTGCCGCTGCCCTTGCCTAGGCCCGGCACGGGCCTTGACGGCGGGTGTTCTGGCACCCGTCTGCCTTGCTTGGGGGATGCCTGCGTCGTAAGTTAGGGCGCCCTAACGGCGCTGATCCCGTCAGCGCACGACGCCCGGAGGCAATGTGATGACCAGACGAGCGCTCGGTGGCCTGCTTCTGGCGCTCGCCCTCACCGCAGCGGCCTGCGGCTCCGCCGGCGACACCGACGGCGCCAGTGCCACCGGGGAGGCGCCGGACGCCGAGGCGCGCAGCCTCACCGTGTACTCCGGGCGGAGTGAAGAGCTGGTCGGTCCGGTCATCGAACAGTTCGAGGGCGAGACCGGGATCGACGTGGAGGTCCGCTACGGCGACACGGCCCAGATGGCGGGGGCCATCCTGGAAGAAGGCGACAACTCCCCGGCCGATGTGTACTTCGGCCAGGATGCGGGCGCCCTCGGCGCGCTCTCCAACAATGGCCGGTTCCAGACCCTGGACGCCGAGCTGCTCGAACGGGTCGATCCCCCCTTCCGCTCGGTCGATGGCCACTGGGTCGGGGTGTCGGGACGGGCCCGGGTCGCCGTCTACAACACCGGGGCGCTCACCGAGGAGGACATGCCGGCATCGATCCTCGACTTCGCTGCACCGGTCTGGGGTGACGGCAAGATCGGTTGGGCACCCACCAACGGCTCGTTCCAGGCCTTCGTCACCGCCATGCGGGTGGCCCTGGGCGATGACGGGGCTCGCGCCTGGCTGGAGGGCATCCAGGCCAATGAGCCCAAGGTGTTCGAGAACAACACGGCCATCGTCGAGGCCGTCGGCGCAGGCGAGATCGAGGTCGGCTTCGCCAACCACTATTACCTGTACCGCTACCTCGAGGACGATCCGAACTTCCCGGCGGCCAACTACGTGTTCCCCAACGGCGACCTCGGCTCGCTCGTCAACGTGGCCGGCGTCGGCATCCTCGACACGGCCGAGCACACCGAGGAGGCCCGGCGCTTCGTGGACTTCCTGCTCAGCGCCCCGACCCAGGAGTACTTCGCCATCGAGACGTTCGAGATCCCGCTGATCGAGGGCGTCGAGACCGCTGCCGCCCTGCCCCCGCTCGAGTCGCTGCAACAGCCGGACATCAACCTCAATGAGCTCGAGGACCTCCAGGGCACGCTCGACCTCATGACCGAGGCGGGGCTCATCTGAGCGCCACCTCTCGGGGCCGGGCCACACCGGCGCTGACCCTCGCCGGTGTCGCCGTGGCGTCGGCCACGCTGTTGCCGGCCGTCTATCTGGTGGTACGCGCCGCTGACACCGGCCTCGACAGCGTGCTCGACACCGTCACCGCAGGGCGGACCCTGGACCTGTTGGCCCGCACCGCCCTGTTGGCAGTGACCGTGACCGCCACCTCGGTCGCCCTCGCCGTACCCCTGGCCTGGCTCACTGTCCGCACGGACCTGCCCTGGCGCCGGGTGTGGGTGGTCCTCGGCGCGCTGCCGCTGGCCATTCCCAGTTACGTCGGTGGCTTCGCGTTCGTGGCCGCCATCGGTCCTCGGGGGCTGGTGCAGGGTTGGCTCGCCCCACTCGGTGTGGAGGAGCTGCCATCCATCTACGGCTTTCCCGGGGCCTGGCTGGTGCTGACACTGTTCAGCTACCCCTACGTGCTCCTGACGGTGCGAGCGGCCGTGCGGCGGCTCGACCCGAGTCTGGAGGAGGCCAGTCGGATCCTGGGTCGAGGCCGACGGGCCACCTTCTGGCGCGTGATCCTGCCCCAGCTCCGGCCGTCGATTGCGGCCGGCGGGCTGTTGGTGGCGCTCTACACCATGAGTGATTTCGGGGCCGTGTCCCTCCTGCGCTTCGACTCGTTCACCCGGGCGATCTACGTGCAGTACCGGGCATCGCTCGACCGTTCGACCGCCGCCACCTTGGGCCTCGTCCTCATCACCCTGATGGTCGTCGTGCTCGCGGCCGAGACCCGGAGCAGGGGCCGGGCGGAGTACCACCGCCTCCACGGCGGTGGCGCACGGACCCCGCCGGTGGTGCCGTTGGGGCGATGGCGGTGGCCGGCGGCAGCTGCCTGCGCCGCCCTGGTCGCCGTGGCCCTGGTGGTGCCCCTCGGAGTCATCGGCTACTGGCTGGTGCGTGGCATCTCCGCCGGCGAGCCCCTGCGCCTCACCGGCACGCTCATCGGCCATAGCCTGGTCGCCTCCGCCCTCGGTGCGGGGATGGCGGTGGTGGCCGCCTGGCCCGTGGCCGTGCTCGCCGCCCGCCATCCGGGCCGCCTCTCCCGCGTGGTGGAGCGGGCCTCTTACACCGGCTACGCCCTCCCGGGAGTGGTCGTGGCCCTGGCCCTGGTGTTCTTCGGCGCCCGGGTGGCCGAACCGATCTACCAGACCCGCACGCTGTTGGTGTTCGCCTACGTGGTGCTCTTCCTGCCCCAGGCGGTCGGCGCCATCCGGGCTTCGCTCCTCCAGGTGAACCCCTCTCTCGAGGAAGCCTCACGTCTCCTGGGCCGCTCCAAGGCCGCCACCACCTGGTCTGTGGTTCTACCCCTTGTGCGGCCCGGCGCCCTGGCCGGCGTCGCCCTGGTCTTCCTCACGTGCATGAAGGAGCTTCCGGCCACACTCCTGCTCGCCCCCACGGGCTACGACACGCTGGCCACCCAGGTGTGGAACGCCACCAGTGAGGCGTTCTTCGGGCGGGCGGCGGCGCCGGCGCTGGCCCTGGTGCTGCTCTCGGCCCTGCCCATGGCCGTCCTGGTGATGCGCGAGGTCGACCGGCCTGACGCGCCCTACCCGGCAGCGACCAAGGACGGGGATGGGGCGGACATCTCCTCCGGGCTCAGCCAGGCCGTTGTGGGACCACCCACATAGCGCACGGACACTCGCTGGCCTCGAACCAGCGACGGCGCCGCCGCCACCCGGGCCCGCAGGCCCAGGCCGTCGTCGAGCGAGATCTCATAGACACTGTCGTGGCCGTAGAACTCGACCAGGTCCACCCGTCCGCCCTCCCCCGGCTCCACGGCGAGGGCTTCCGGGCGGACGAGGACCTGCACGGGTCCGCTGGTGGCCTTGGTCAGGGCGACCGGGCCGACGGGGGTCTGAGCGCAGTTCCCGCTTGCCTGGCCGGTCAACAGGTTGGCGTCGCCCACGAAGCCGGCAACCCACGAGGTGGCGGGGGCGGCGTAGAGCTCGGCAGGGGTGGCTCGCTGTTCGATCATCCCGGCTCGCATCACGGCCACCTCGTCACCCACGACGAACGCCTCCTCCTGGTCGTGGGTGACGAAGACCGTGGTGATGTCGAGATCGGCGAGCAGGCGGTGGACCTCGGTTCGGATCTCCGCTCGAAGGGCGGTGTCGAGGTTGGAGAACGGCTCGTCGAGCAGGAGGACGGCTGGCCGGGGGGCGAGCGCTCGGGCCAGTGCCACCCGCTGCTGCTGGCCTCCCGACAGGGTGCTCGGCGATCGATCGCCCAGGCCAGCAAGGCCGACCATCTCCAGCGCCTCCTCGACTCGGCCTGACCGCCGCTCGGCCCGAGTCAGCCCGAAGCCGACGTTTCCGGCCACGCTCCGGTGTGGGAACAGTGCCCAGTCCTGGAACACCATGCCCACCCGGCGGTGCTCGGGCTCGACCTCGACCTTGGCGGTTCCGGGGACGGCGCGCGCCAGCGGGCGATCGGCCACCAGCACCTCCCCGTAGTCCGGGTGCTCGAGTCCGGCGATGGTGCGCAACAGCGTGGTCTTTCCGCAGCCGCTCGGACCGAGGAGGGCGAGGACGGATCCGGGGTCGACCCGCAGGGAGACCCCCCGGAGGACAGGCGTCGTGCCGAAGGCCTTGCGCAGTCCCCGTACCTCGATGCTGGCGCCGTTCATGACACCTGACAGCCTATGCCGGGTCACCGAAGTCCTGGTCGTCGGGCTCCTGACATGCTCGACGGGTAACCCGAGCAG
>DASZDM010000175.1:0-4133 GCA_035942015.1 Acidimicrobiales bacterium
GCTCGAGGACCTGGCAGGCTATTGGAACCGGGACGAATGGCGGCAGAGACCAGCGTTCTTGAGGGCAATTTGCCCGGGTGGCGCTGACGTTCGGAACGAAGCTATTGGAACCACCCAAAATCCGGGTCGTCCGGCGATTTCGAGGCCAGTCGAGAGGCTCAGGATGGTTTGGCAGCCCCAACGGGATTCGACCCCGTGTCTCCACCTTGAGAGGGTGGTGTCCTAGGCCTCTAGACGATGGGGCCGTGCTGTCCCCACGAGGCCAGGCGACAGGGTCGACTGAGCACGCAGGAGCTCGGGGGGGAGGACTCGAACCCCCAATGTCTGGACCAGAACCAGATGTGTTGCCGATTACACCACCCCCGAACGGGTGACGAGTCAGGTTAGCGGGCGCCCACCTCCGACCGCACCTGACCCACCCGCTCGTCGAGGTTCACCAGGCGTCGGTGCCCAATGATCCGGCCCAGTCCCACGGCCAGCGTCTCGCGGCCCATCCTGGCGATCTCGAGCGGTCCCGTCTCTGGACTTCGGGGGGCGGGCGACGCGCGGCCATCGAGGCCGACTTCGCCGGCGATGTGCTCGGTTCGCAACGCGTGGTAGGGGCTCGAGACCAGAATCACCTCGTCTACGCCCTCCTCAGTGAGGAAGCGGGCGGCCGCGGCCAGACTCTGCCAGGAACTGGTCCCCTGGACCTCGGAGCGCAGGGCGTCGTCAGGAATGCCCTCACTGATGAGGTACCTGCGACCGGCCGATGCCTCCGTGACCAGGTCCCCGGGTTGGCCTCCGCCGGTGACCACGACCACCGGCGCCAATCCGCGCTGGTAGAGGTCGACGGCGTGGTCCAGCCGGGACCGCAGCACCGGGGAGGGCGCTCCGTTGTACTGGGCCGCACCCAGCACGACGATGGCGTCGGCCGGTTGGGCGTCGGCGCGGCGCGACGCCTGCACGACTTGGACGAAAGTGAATCCCAGGTAGACGGCGGCGGCGACGCCGACGAGCAGGCCGAGACGAAAGAGCCGGCGGATCACGTCACAGGCGAGCCCTCGCCGCCCGCAGCCGAGCCAGGCTGCGCTCCCGTCCCAGGACCTCGAGAGATTCGAACAGCGGCGGCCCCACCGACCTGCCCGTAACCGCCACCCGCACCGGCGCCTGGGCCTTGCGCAGCGACAACCCGAGCTCCTCCCCCACCGCCCGCAGTGCAGCCAGGAGCACGGAGCTCGTCCAGTCCACCTTGTCGTAGGCCACGACCGTGGCGTCGAGGACATCGGCCGCCGGCGGCTTCATGGCCTTCTCCCATGACGCCGGGTCGACGGGTGGGTCCTCGACGAAGAGGAAGTCGACCATGGCCGGGACCTCGGTCAGCGTGGCCACCCGCTCCTGGACGAGCGGAGCCATGCGCTCGAACGCCTCGAAGTCGAAGTCGCCAGGCGCCCACGGGCCGTGCTCCAGGAAGCGGCCGGCGGCGCCGATGAACGCTTCAGTCGACAGCGCCCGGAGGTACACGCCGTTGATGTGGGTGAGCTTGTCGACGTCGAAGAACGCCGGCGCATGGTTGACGTCCGCCAGCCTGAACAGCTCGACGATCTCGTCGAGCGGGCGGATCTCCACACCGTCGGGTGGGCCCCAACCGAGCAGGGCGAGGTAGTTCACCATGGCTTCGGCCAGGTAACCCCGCTCTCGGTAGACGCCCACGGCGACGTCGTCGCGCCGCTTCGACAGCTTCTGTCGGCGCTCGTTGACCAGCATGGGCAGGTGGGCGAACACCGGGCGCTCGACGATGCCCAGGGCCTCCCGCAACAGCAGGACCTTGGGCGTGGCGTTGAGCAGGTCGTCGCCCCTGATGACGTGGGTGATCGCCATCTCGGCGTCATCGACCGCGTTGGCCACCACGAACATGGGGGCCCCACTCGAGCGCTGGATGACGAAGTCCTCGAGCACGGCGTTGTCGAAGCTCACCTCACCCCGGATGACGTCGTCGAAGCAGGTTCGGCCGTCGTCGGGGGTGCGGAAGCGCACCACCACGCCGTCGCCGACCTTGACCTCCCGCTCACGACAGTGGCCGTCGTAGCCGGGTGCACCGCCCCGGGCCTCGGCCCGGGCCCGGACGTCGTCCTGCGAGCAATCGCAGCGATAGGCCCGGCCTGCCGCCAACAGCGTGGCCACCGCCTGACGGTGGGCATCGGCCCGGTCCGACTGGTGCACCGGCTCCTCGTCCCATTCGAGCCCCAGCCACCGTAACGAGTCGAGGATGGCCTGGGTCAACTCCAGGCGGCTGCGCTCGACATCGGTGTCCTCGATGCGTAACAGGAACGTGCCCCCCGTCTGGCGGGCAAAGAGCCAGTTGAACAGGGCGGTACGAGCGCCGCCGACATGCAGGTAGCCGGTGGGTGCGGGCGAGAACCGGACCCGGGGAGTGGTGTCTGGCACTACCCGAGGCTACCGAGCTTGCAGACCGCCAGCCGGGGTACTACCCAGGGAGCTCGAGGGAGGTGGGGATGCGGCTGAGTGAAGCGATCTCGTCATGGCCGGTGGCCCGCCAGTTGTGCCCGGGGGGTGACCGCCTGGCCCTCGGGGCTGCGGCCCGCTCGAAGCGCACTGACGCCGTCCATCCCCGCACCGAGGATGCCGATCGGGTGGTGGCCTCGGTCTGTCCCTTCTGTGCCGTCGGGTGCGGCCAGCGCGTCTATGTCAAGGACGACGAAATCCTCCACATCGAGGGTGATCCCGACAGTCCCGTCTCCCGAGGGCGGCTGTGCCCCCGCGGGTCGTCCACCAAGGAGTTGGTGGCCGGCGATGCACGGATCACCACCGTGCGCTACCGCCGCCCTCACGGGGCCCACTGGGAGGAGCTGCCGCTGGAGCAGGCCATGGACATGATCGCCGAGCGCATCCTCGCCGCCCGGGCCGAGCACTGGCAGCACCGTGATGACGACGGTGTGCTTTTCAACCGCACCTTGGCCTTCGGCACCCTCGGCGGGGCAGCGTGCGACAACGAGGAGAACTACCTCATCAAGAAGCTGTTCACCGCCCTCGGCGCCATCCAGATCGAGAACCAGGCCAGGATCTGACACTCCTCCACCGTCCCCGGTCTGGGGACCTCGTTCGGGCGGGGCGGCGCCACCACCTTTCAACAGGATCTCGTCAACAGCGACTGCATCGTCATCATGGGGTCGAACATGGCCGAGTGCCACCCGGTGGGCTTCCAGTGGGTGGTCGAAGCCCGCCAGCGCGGGGCCAAGGTCTTCCACGTCGACCCTCGCTTCACCCGGACCAGCTCTCAGGCCGACCGTCACGTCCCCCTACGGCCCGGCAGCGACATCGCCTTCCTCGGCGGCATCGTCAACCACATCCTCTCGACGGGCTCGGAGTTCCGGGACTACGTGGTGGCCTACACCAACGCCTCCCACCTGGTCTCCGACCAGCTGCGGCTCCCGGACGAGCTCGACGGGCTGTTCTCGGGTTGGGACCCCGAGACGGCCAGCTACGACACCACGACGTGGCGCTACGAGGGGGCCACCCTTCGGGCATCGGCCGGCCGGCCGGGTCCGGCCGGTGTGTCGAAAGCCGAAGAGAAGGGGGAGGGGCAGAGCTTCCAGTCGGCCCCGACCACCGTCGAGCACGGCGGCATCCAGACCGACCGCAGCCTGGAGGATCCCCGCTGCGTGTTCCAGGTGCTCAAGCGCCACTTCGCCCGCTACAGCCCGGCGGTCGTGGCCGAGGTGTGCGGCGTGTCCGAGGCCCAGTTCCTCGAGGTGGCCGACGCACTGTGCGTCAACTCGGGGCGGGAGCGGACGTCAGCCTTCGTCTACTCCGTCGGCTGGACCCAGCACACCGTCGGTGTCCAGTACATCCGCACGGCCGCGATCATCCAGCTGCTGCTCGGCAACATCGGACGGCCCGGGGGCGGCATCCTCGCCCTGCGGGGGCACGCCAGCATCCAGGGCTCGACCGACATCCCGACCCTCTACGACCTGCTCCCCGGCTACCTGCCCATGCCTCGGGCCGGCCACCACGCCACCCTGGCCGAATACGTGGCCTACGGCACCGCAGCCAAGGGCTTCTGGGCCAACACGGGCGCCTACCTGGTCAGCCTGCGCAAGGCGTGGTGGGGTGACGCGGCGACGCCGGAGAAC
>DASZDM010000176.1:0-2725 GCA_035942015.1 Acidimicrobiales bacterium
CCTGCCAGCCAGAACCAGATGCCGATGAACGACGCTCCCGCCTCTGGATTCAGTTTGAATGTCACGACGCTTGCGGCCACACCGAGGGCGATCGAGATCATGGACCCTGCGACACCAGCGGCTACCGCCCAGGCGCCTGCCCTCAGGCCCGTTGGATGCCTAGGCCCTCCGCTGGAGACGCCGGCGGTCGAGGCCGGGCCAGGGGAGGCGCCCATGCCGCATGCTACGCCTGCCGGCACCTGGCATGCCTGCATGGGGGGCACCTAGGAGCGGCTGCGGCGAATCTTCTAGGGCTGTAGGAGCGCGCTCCACCAGCGACTGACCTCTCTCTCCGGGAGCGGAAAGCTTTCTGTGCCATCCTCGATGCCAATGGGCCCGGAGGGCCGGGGACCAGTTTCTGTGCGTCGGGAACTCGAAGGCTGGCACCGGGAAACAGGAGAAGATGACGGCCCCACCGGACGATGCCGTGGTGATCTCGCGATCTTTGACCGACCCGGCGCACTTTGCCATCGTCTTCGACCGGCATGTGGGCGCGGTGCACCGGTTCTTGGAGCGACGTCTCGGTCGGGATGTGGCCGATTCGCTCGCCGGCGAGGTCTTCCGCATCGCCTTCGAGCGCCGGGCAACCTTCCAGCTCGAACGGCCGAACTGCCTTCCGTGGCTGTACGGGATCGCCAAGAACCTGCTGCTGAAGGAGCGGCGTCAACAGGCTCGCCACCTGCGAGCACTGGGACGGCTGGGCACCAGGGGCGACCCGACGCCCGCCGGCATGGAAGCGATCGACGCCCGCCTCGACGCTGGAGTGATCTGGCCCCGGCTCGCGCAGGCTCTGGCGGACCTGCCGGTGGGGGAACGCGATGCCATCTTGCTGGTGGCCTGGGAGGAGCTCAGCTACCAGGAGGTGGCTGAGGTGCTCGACGTGCCCATCGGGACGGTGCGCTCACGGCTGCACCGGGCCCGTCACCATCTCCGGGAACTGATCGGTCCCTGCGGGCAAGAGCCTGATGACAACCCGCAGCGAGCCGAGGGGGGGTGCCGACCGTGACCGACGACTTCGACCTGGCCCTGCTCAGGCGACTTCGCCCGCCCACCGACGGTCCCGACCGGGCGCTCGTCCAACGTGAGAGGAATGCCCTGATGGCCGTCATCCAGCAAGCTCCCGAGCCCGCTCCATCGCCTTCGGCCCGCCGCCGGCGAGCGAGGTGGACGGTGCCTGGAGTTCTCCTCGCCCTCGGAGTCACCACCGCCGCCGGTTGGGCGGTGGTGAGTCGTGAGGCCGACAACACCGCATCGTTCGCATGTGTCGCCGACGAGGGGCGCGTCACCTCGGTGCTGCCCAACGATGGCACGTCGCCCATCGAGGCGTGTGCTACGGCATGGGCATCCGGGTCCATGGTGCAGGGAGTCACCCAAGTCCCGCCGCTCACCGCCTGCGTGTCCTCCACGGGCGTCGTCACCGTGATCGAGGCGACAGGCGAGCAGTCCTGCGAGGCCGCCCGCATGGCTCCGTGGGAGAACCTGGCGGACTTCGAGGCCGTCGGACAGGCGGTCCGCTCCGTGCGGGTGGCCCTCCATGACCGCCACGCAGCCACCGGCGACGGCTGCGCCGAAGAGTCGGAGTGGCGGGACCTGCTCGAAGCCGAGCTACGGGACCGGGGGACAAGGGACTGGGCCATCGAGGCCAACCAGATCGAGCCCGACCGCCACTGCTACGACGTCAGCGAGATTGTTCCCTCGACCCGGACCATCGTGCTCATCGGGACCCCGGGCGAGCACTCCATCGGCTGCGATCCTCGCACTGGTTGCTGAGGTTCCCGACCCCTTGCTTTGAGTGGCCGACCTGGGCCGGCCTTGCGCCGGCCCGGGTCGGCCGCCGCCGCTGCAGGCCCTGGCGAACCGGCACTTCGGGGCTACGTGAACCTGCTCGGCCTCCCGCTACCAACAGCGCAGTGGTAGCACCGCCGAACTACTTCGCCGGGATCGCCGCTGGTGCGTCGAGCTCTACGGCGACATCACTCAGGACCCCGGAAAGACCCCCTCCGGCGAGCCGATCAGGCGGTGGGTCCTCTCTGATCGCCAAGATGCCGTCGAGTTTGCAGAATTGTCGGCGGCCTCCACGACCAAGCTGTCCTCGTGGAGCGCCCCGTCCTCGAGTACGGGGTCGCCATCGATCTGTCGGCAACGAGCGCCGAGCGAGTGTTGGGCGTGTCCGGCTACGACCTTCACGGCCGTGGCGTTGCGTTGCCCGATCTGCTGGGCCGCCCTGGCGCCCTCATGGTCGAGCGGGTCCGCGATGCGACGACGTGGCCGGAGCGGTTCGGCGCGGTCAATGCCGAGCTTCGCCGGCTCCTGCGCTCGCCACGCCGGCACGACGCGCTGGTGGACGCCGCCTCCCGTGCGCTCATCGAAGGTCGACAGGTTTCTGCGGTGGCTGAGGATCTCGGATGGAGCCGCCAGCACCTCACTCGACGAACCCGTGCAGCCACGGGCGCCACGCCACGTCAGCTGTCGCGGCTCGGCCGGTTCCAGCGGTCCGCCCGGCTCATCCGAGCGGAGGGGTCCGGCGGATCCCTCGCTGTCGTCGCACGCCAAGCTGGCTATGCCGACCAGTCGCACCTCATACGGGACTGGCGCAGCTTCGCCGGTTGCACTCCGGGCGCCTGGAGAGCTGAAGAGGGATAAACGAGCAGCTGAGGTTCCCTTCGTCCAATACGGGGCCGGGCCG
>DASZDM010000177.1:0-6057 GCA_035942015.1 Acidimicrobiales bacterium
TCGGTGCGCCGCGCTCTGTCGACGTGGCGTGGGTTCTGCAAGTGGTTGGTGCGGGAGGAACGCCTCCCGGCCAACCCGCTGGAGGATCTCAAGGGGCCCAAGCGCCCCGACTGGGCACCCAAGCCCCTCGAGCTGGCCGAGCTGGAACAGGTGATGGCCGCCGCCTCCGAGCCCGATCCCCGAGCCCGCCACTCCTGGCCTGAACGGGACCTGGGCCTACTCGCTGCTCTGGCCGGGGCCGGCCTGCGCTCGGCCGAGGTGATCTCGATGGCCGTGGGGTCGGTGGAGGCAACCGAGCGTTCCCCGCGACTGCGGGTCCGGGGCAAGGGGGCCAAGACCCGGGTCGTGCCGGTCGCCCCCGAGGTGACCGCCGCCATCGCCGCCTACCTCGACTCCCGTCGGGTCCGGGTGGGCCGGTACTCGAGCACCGACCCACTGTTCCTTCGCCTCGTCGGGCCTCCCGACCGGCCCGAGGCCCAGGCGTTCAACCGCCAGAGCCTGGACCACCTGGTGCTCACCTGGTTCCGACGTGCCGGGGTCACTCCCCCACCGGGGGCTCTGGCGCATGCCCTCCGCCATACCTATGCCACTTTGCTGGTCGACGCCGGCGCCTCGTTGCCCGAGGTTCAGGCGCTACTCGGGCACAAGGACATGTCGACCACCCAGGTCTATCTCAAGGTGGCGGGGCGGGGGCTGGAGGATGCCGCTCGTGCCAATCCCGCCCGTGAGGCGCTTCGTCGAGTGACCAGCCCTCGTGAAGCCGAGGGGGATGACTGAGGAGTGGGGAGAGCGCGACGGCGTCGCGCCCGCCATCTCGCTGAAGTTCAGGATTAATCGGCAGGACTACGAACCAGCCGCGACCTGGTGAAGCGGAGCTTCATCGAACTGCACCGAACGAGTCGCTGGTTCACCGACCTTGGCACTAGCAGCTACACCAGTGCCCGCTCCGGGGACCGGAGGAAGGCCAAGAGCGCCCGAGCCCGTCGCCGAGCTGAGCGCCGCATACTGGACACATGGCACCGTCGCCGTCCGACGACCGTCCCGCCCAGGTGCGTGACCCGGAGCTGTGGAACCTCAGTCGCGCTGCGGTACAGGGCGCCGGAGCTGCCGCTGACGCCTACCTGCAGAGTGGCCGATGGCGTCCACGCGTTGTCCTGGCGTCCGTCGGGACGTTCGGGGGCGGCTGGCCCAACCTCAGCCGGTCTCGGCTATCCACACCCGACGACGCCCCGACCGATTACACCCAGTTGTTCGGCGCCACCGGGGGCTCCCTCAGCCCGATCGCCTACGCCGAGGTTCCCGAGCTCGTGGCACTCATCGAGCATGTACGCAACCGCGAGGACCTGAGATCGCGCGTGTGGCTGGCCTCCGCGACCGGCAACACCGAAGTCGAGGAGCGCATGATGGCGTACGAGGTTGCGGACCTTCCTCTCTCGCTCCTCGCCCGGGCGCGTGCCACCGAGGCCGCTACCGACGACGACCTACTGCTTCTGTACCTCCAGCGTGAACGGGCCTGGCTACTCGATCCGCTCCCCGTCGAGTTGATCATCCCACTCTCCCTAACCGCGCTCGATCTTGACGCCCCCCTGGTCATTGACGACCGCACCAGGATCGAGCCGCTGGACGCGGCCACACAGCGAGCACGAGCACCCAGCGATTACTCCGTCGCCGGCGTTCCTAACCCCGTCGTCAGCGCCGCCACCCACGCGATCGTTCTCTCCGGACGGCAACTGCAGAACCCGGGCCCAGTACCGCGCATGCTCGGCCGTTTCGACGAGTCGCTCCCCATCGCCGACGCCGACCTTGTCTGCCAGGCGCTGCGGATCCTGACCGACATCGATGTGGGCTACGCGCAGGTGCTGCTTCGCCCATTGGGGTGGGCGGACCGCTGGAATCACGACCTTCCGCCACTGATGACTGTTCACACACTGAGGCGCTACCCCGAGTGGTTTGACGACTACGCGTGGCTCCGGGAGCCCAAGCCCATCGAGCGCGCCGTACTTGAGGCGCTCCCCGATACCTTCGCTGCCCTCCGTGTCGCCTCGGCTCGGGTTGGTCTCGCGGCGCGCCGGCTTTCGCTGGCAGTGACGCGCTCCGCAGACGACGACCGAACCATCGACGCCTGTATTGGCCTGGAGGCCCTGCTTGGTGAGGGGCGCGACGAACTGTCACACCGGCTCGCGCTGAGGGCGGCGACAGCGCTGGGGACCCGGCCGGTGAATCCCCTAGACCCAGAGAGCATCTATAAGGTCACGAAGAAAATCTACGCGAAACGTTCGGCCCTGGTGCATGGCACTCCGGACGACAGGTGGCAAGCTCTGACCCTGGACGGTGAGAGACACGGGACCGCAGGGTTCGCGGTCGAGTTGCTGCGCGTACTGCTCGCCGACGCGTTGAGCCGACCAGGCGGGTGGACGCCTAGCTCCCTCGATTCCGCCCTACTCGCAGCGCTTACTCAGCGCGAACACCTCACCGAGTGACGCCAGCCCCTGCAGTGTCCAGGGACCAATCAGCTGGACCGCGCAACGGCGTCCCATCAGCACCGGTGGCGCACTGTAGTGCGTATTGCACAGGATTCCGTGCATTATCCCGGGTAATACAGCACCCCGCCGGACAGCCAGAGGTCGAGCGGCTCGGGTGCCCCCGCGGGCTCATGATGCGACTGTTCTAGAGCAAACGCAGCTGTTCTGGTCTTGCCGCGTGCTCCGGCAACGGCTCCCAGGTTGTCGCACCTCTGGGCCCGGTGGTTCGCAGCTCAAGGCGCTCGGAAGTGATGGCCCGGGCCCGGCCGTCCTCGTCGTGCAAAGCAACGCTGCCGTCCTTGTGGATCCCCGAGACGACGCCCTCCCGCCACCGGCCTCCGTCTCGCCGGCGAAACCGCACCCGGTCCCCGGCAGAGAGTCCGAGCTTGGCCAGAGCAGTGCTGTTTCCTCCCCGCTGCTGCCCATCCCGCCGCCGCCTCAAGCTCCAACCTCCCCGGGGCGGACTCCGGGCCAGCGCTCGCATCGGCGCGTCAGATCCACCACGGTGTACTCGTACACGAACCGCGCCCCGCCGTCGAGGCTCCTTCTTCACAGCTCTCGCGGGCCTGGTCTGTGCCCAGCGAGCGATGTCGGCGCGGGATTCCACAGGTCGGGCGTCCATTGATGGCGACTTCCTGAGCCAAAATGGGGGAAAACGACTATGGACGGGCCTCAGGATGGAGCGGATGGTCATGCCATGACCACGACCGAGTCTCACTGGCGTTCCGGACACCCATGGGCTGCGGCCCGTGCCTCACTGATCCCGGCGGCCGCGTTCCTCGTTGCTGCGGCTGTCGCCGACATGTGGGTGCACCATGAGTTCGACGCAATCGGGCTCGCCGCTGTCGCGCCGGGGTCCCTCCTCTTCGTCGCACTGCCGGCGATGGTCCCCCTGGTCGTCGCACGCGCCGAGGCGACGCGGGCCGGCGTGCTCATCGTGATGTCAGCGGTGGCCACCATCAGCGCTGTGCTCGTCGTGACAACCGATGACGCCCAGGCCGGGCTCGCCGTCGTCTGGGTGCCGTTCGTGGCAATCCTGCTGGCCGTTGTCGTCCGGATTGGTCAGGCTGTCGCTGCGCGGCGAAACCGGACGCCCGATCGGTGACCGACAGAGCCGGTCCATTCACGAGCCACACCCTCACGTCGCGCCCAGGACCCCCGGCAGCGGCGAGAGCTTCTCCGTCATGCGTGGATGGTACCCGGAGCACGAACGAGCGTTCGTGTGGCCTAGTCCCCATCACCCAGCTCACGCCGCGCCGCCGCCACACACCTGAACGGTCGGACAAGGAGCCGTGGCGGTCAAGCAGCGAGACCATCGGGCGTGAACGCAGTGCGGATATCCTTAGTCGGTATGGCTGGCAAGGCCATCCGCATGAGCCTCGACGAGTTCGAGACGCGCATGCGCGCCGGCGGTTCTCCCACCGGCGATGATGTCGGCATCAAGACGTTCGACGGTCGCCACCTCAAAACCAAGGACGAGATCCTGGAGTGGCTGACCGAGATCGAAGCCGACCGTGCCGCCGGTCGCCTTGTCGACCTCAGTGCCGAATCCACCTGACGAACCGCCCGAGCTGCACCTGGGGCGTCTGCTGGGGACGCTCAACCCACCACGGGGTGGAGTACCTCGTCGTCGTCGTCGGCGGCGGCGGCGGCGGCGCAGCGCAGGCGCACGGCGCCAAGCGTCCCACCGTCGATCTGGACTGCGTGCCTCGACGTGGCGACGCGCCGCTGGCCGAAACCGGTGGCACCCTCCCGAGGCGGTCTGGGAGCTGTTCCCGGCGCACGCCGCTGTGCGATGCCCGGTTGGCGCACCGACGACCCCGCCCCGGCTCCTCAGGGGTACCTGTGAACGGCGCCGGCCGCTTGGACCGCGCCAGACGCCGCCTGGAGCCTTGGTAGCGGGCCTCGGCACCGACGCCGGTCCGGGAAGCAGCGCCCCAGAGCAGAGTTACGGACCGGCACACAGGCTTCCGCCGCCGGCCACGACAACCGGGACCCATTTGGGCCTAGATTAAGGTCGGCTATAGCTGTCCTGTCTCTACCGCCGGCGGGCGGAGCCCTTCGTGCAGAGGAGGAGTCGGAACAATGGGCGGTGGCGCCGCCTCATCGCAGAGACAAAGTCTTCCACCGGTGATCCCCGCTCCGACGGGCACCCAGGCGGACGCCCTCCGTTCTCGGAGCGTGGTTCGGCCAGCCATCCTGCTGCTGTTGCGCGATCACGAGAGCCACGGCTACGAGCTCGTCGGCCGCCTCGTCGAACTTGGCGTGAATGTGACGCCCACCACCGGGGCGCTGTACCGCTCGTTGCACACGATGGCCGACGAAGGGCTCATCACGTCCTACTGGAGCACCCCCAAGCACGGTCCGGCCCGGCGGGTGTACGCCATCACCGAGAAGGGCGAGCAGCACCTCGAGGCGTCGATGGCGATATTGGCCGGCCTGGCCCGCACCGTACGGGTGATGCTCAACCGCTATCGCCGATGCTGACCGGCGGCGGCTGGCATTTCAAAGCGAGCCGGGAAGCCCCTTCCTCGGGCGAGGGTTCTCGAGGCGACTTGCGCGGATGATCACCAAGCGTCTCGCCACCCGGCCTGTGGCGTAAACTCGCCGCCGTGTCGACCCAGCGGGATGACGACGACTTCGATCGGTGGGTGGCGAAGAAGGGTGGCCCCGAGGCCGTCGTTGCCATGATCGACGACGTGAAACGCAGGGTCGCCGACGGTTCGTTGCCTGGCTTCCGGGACAAGGAAGCGCTGCTCGCCTACTGGGCAGATGGTCGACCTCGGTAGGCTTTCCCCAACTGAACGAGCACCTCGCCGAGCTGCTCGCTGCGTGGGTGAACACCGGCCCTTCCCGCTAGAACTGTCATGAAGCGGTCGAAATGACAGCACGCGTGCGCAGCGCGATGTCAGCACCCGTGCGCAATTCGCTGTCAGCAGGTGAAGGGTTCTAGGGCCATGCCGATCAAGCGGCTTCGTCGGCGCCCGGGTTGACCGTCGCCATCCGCCCGACCTCACACGGTTTTGTGGCCATGGTCACCGCGCGAAGCAGGCAGGGCCGCGGGCGGCGCCTCAGGCCGGTCGTCCGCCCACAGCAGGGTGGCCTTCGCTGCGGCCACCCTGAGTGGATCGGCTGACAGGGCCACCCGTGTCTCGGGCACCTCCCTCGAGGGCCACACTCCACCACGAGGGCCAGCGGCCCTTCCGGTGGGAGCGGCCAGAGCCACAAGGCCGCCCGCCAGGTGCGACCGCCGCCGCCCCCACGTCCGAGGCTGAGTACGGGCCCATCGGGAGTGCCGTCGTCGCTCGAGCGGAAGGGTCGGAAACCTCCGTAGGTGGCCTTGGACCCATCGGAGAACTGGAAGCCGAGCCGCAACACGTCCGACGGGGCGCCGCCATGGCGGGACAGGGGGCGGCGGAAGAACGGATCCAGCTCGTAGTCCGGCTGCCGGGTGCGCACGGTCATGTGGAACTCCACGCCCGTGGGGTAGGCGACGAATCCGTCGGCGGTGACGGCGACATCCGGTCCCCGCACC
>DASZDM010000178.1:0-10150 GCA_035942015.1 Acidimicrobiales bacterium
CCGTGCCGGTCTTGTCCAGGACCACAGTGTCCACCCGCCGGGTGGATTCCAGCACCTCGGGACCCTTGATGAGGATCCCGAGCTGGGCACCCCGTCCGGTGCCGACCAGAAGTGCGGTCGGTGTGGCCAGGCCGAGGGCACACGGGCAGGCGATGATGAGCACCGCCACCGCCGCGGTGAAGGCGTAGGAGGCCGACTCATTGCCCAACCAGAACCCCAGCGTGGCCGCGCTCAGGGTGATGACGACCGGAACGAACACCGCCGAGACCCGGTCGGCCAAGCGCTGCACCGGCGCCTTGCCCGTCTGCGCCTCCTTGACGAGGCGGCCGATCTGGGCGAGCGCGGTGTCGGAACCGACCCGGGTGGCTCGCACGACCAGCCGCCCGCCGGCGTTCACGGTGGCGCCCACGACTTCGTCGCCGGGGCCGACCTCGACCGGCACGCTCTCGCCCGTGAGCAACGAGCGGTCCACGGCCGACGACCCTTCCTCAATCAAACCGTCGGTCGCCACCTTCTCGCCCGGTCGGACGACGAAGCGCATACCCACGGTGAGGTCGCCGACGGGAATCCGGCGCTCGGTCCCGTCCGACCCGAGCACGGAGACCTCCTTGGCCCCCAGCTCGAGCAGAGCCTTGAGCGCTGCACCCGAGCGTCGCTTGGCCCGGGCCTCGAAATAGCGGCCGGCCAGGATGAACGTGGTCACCGCCGCCGCCACCTCCAGGTAGATCTCGGCGCTGCCGGCTCCCGGCTCCAGGGTGAGGTTGAAGCCCATCCGCATCTCGGGATCACCGGCGCCGAGGAAGAAGAGGGCCACGACCGACCACGCCCACGCGGCGATCGTTCCCACGGAGATGAGGGTGTCCATGGTGGCGGCGCCGTGGCGAAGATTGGCCCACGCCGCCTTGTGGAACGGCCACGCTCCCCACACCACGACCGGCGTGGCCAACTGCAACACGAGCCATTGCCAGTAGTCGAACTGCAGGGCAGGGACCATCGAGATGGCCAGCACCGGCAGGGACAGCGCGGCCGAGATCACCAGCCGGCGCTGGAGTGAGGCGGTCGGATCGGTGTCGGCCGCGCTCTCCTGGGGAGCCGGTGCGGAGCTCGGCAGGAGGGCCTGGTAACCCGTTTCGGCCACCACCGCAGCCAGGCCCTCGGTGTCGACGAGAGCGGGGTCGAAATCGACCACCGCCTGTTCAGTGGCGTAGTTCACGCTGGCGGCCACCCCCTCGACCTTGTTGAGCCGCTTCTCGATGCGCCGGGCGCACGAGGCGCATGTCATCCCGAGGATGGGCAGCTCGACGTGTTCGGTGGCCGGCGAAGTGGTGCCGGCGCCGGCGGCCGTCTCGGTGGTCATCGGGGGACCTCCACGGTGAAGGGGACGGTGCGGACCACGCCGTCGTGCTGGAACTGCAGGAACAGGCGATATGTCCCCGGGGAGGGGAAGGAGCCGGCGAAGACGATGGTGTTTTCCTCAGCGGCCTCCTCAGGGTGCAGGTGCAGGTAGGCAAGGTCTCCTTGGCGAAGCCCGACCAGGTGGCCCCGAGCGCCGAGATAGGGCTCGAGGTCGGTGACGGGAAGGCCGCCGCGGCCCACCGAAAAGGACAACTCGACCTGTTCCCCAGCGACGAGGTCACGAGCGTCGAAAAGTACGTCATAGCCGTCGACGGAGGCGGAGCCGGAGGGTGGCGGGAGGGGCTGGGGCGTGAAGTTCCCCGGCGCCAACAAGTCGACTCCGAGGGTGAGGGCGCGGCCGTCGACCGTCACATCGACGAAGGCACGAGAGGCCCCCGGCGACGCCAGGCTGAGTGGTATCGACCACGTGCCGTCCGGCGACATCTGTGGATGGAGGTGCTGGAAGCCGCTCAGGTCCCGACCGACCACCACCAGATGAAGTTCGACACCACCTTGCTCGGGATCGAAGTCGGTCACGACCTCCCCGCCGGCATCGACGATGCGGAAGCTGAAGGGACTAGCAGCCCCGGCCGTGAGTACCGGATCGTCGACCTCGAGCCGAAGCCCGTCGTCGACGATGCTGAGACCGCCCACCGCCGATGATCCCTGTCCCGCCATCGCCTCATGGCCGGCCATCGCCTCATGGGCGCCGCCACCGGCATCGCCGTCGCCATGGCCACTACCCATCATGTCCTCCATTGTGTCGGCTACGTCGTCGTGGACGGGATCAACCGCCCGTCCCGCCGCCACCGCGGTCCCGAACACGACCGTCAGGGCGACGGCGAAGGCAGCCAGGCGAGCGGCAACGCTCACGATGTCTGGAAACCAGCTTCGACGATGGCCGAACGAACCGCGTTCTCGTCGACGTCGGCGCCCTCGACCTTCACCATGCCGCTGTCCAGGTCGACCTGGACGGACTGGACGCCGGGCACCTCGCTCACCTCGTCCTTGACCATGGCGACGCAGCTGTGGCAGGTCATGCCCTGGACGTTGTAGGACTGCACGCTCGTGCTCATCTCCGAGTCTCCTTACCTGGGTGGGGTATGCCTCATGTACCCTACCGCCCCCACCTCCTTCTTACAAGTACCCGGGGGGGGTATAGTCGCTCACCCGACCGGGACTGGACCAGAGAAATGTGGGAGTTTGGGATCATGGCCCCACGACACGCGCTGCTGACCGGTGCGACCGGCTTCATTGCGTCCCATCTCCTGCCGATGCTGTTGGCCGAGGGCTGGAGGGTACGGGCCTGCGGCCGTCGCCCCCGACCCGACTGGTTCCCTGAGGAGGTGGACTACCGCTCGGTTGACCTCGCGCTGCCCCCGGGGCTCGATGAGCTCTACGAAGGGGTGACCCATCTGTTCCACCTGGCGGGTGCGTCCAGCTCCACCTCCAACGACGAGGAGATGCATCGCTTCAACGTCGTCGCCACCGGGAACCTGTTGGCGGCGGCGCCGGCGGGTTTGCAGCGGGCTCTCTACATGAGCTCCACGTCGGTGTACGGCGAGGAGGTTCAGCTACCGCTCCCGGTCTCGGAGGACGTGCAGCCCAGTCCCAGCCGAGGCTACGGCAAGGCCAAGTGGGAGGCCGAGCAGGAGGTGTGGGCACGAGCCGAGCAAGGGATGTCGGTGGTCGTGCTGCGTCCGGTCTCGGTCTTCGGACCGGGGAACGTCAAGCTGCTGGGCAGCGCCGTCCTCGACACCGCCCTGGAAGCGTGGGCCGGACGCGAGGCCCTCGCTGTCGACGCCCGACCGGTGGAGCAACGGCTCGTCCACATCGACGACCTGGTCCGGGCCAGCTTGCACCTGATGGAGCACGAGTCGGCGCATGGTCTCGCCTACAACGTGGTGGCCGACGATTACCCCTCAAGCCACGACGTGGCCGGCATCTTGGCCGAATCGTTCGGGATGGAGGTCGAGTTGAGCGACGACCCGGAGTGCGGACCGGGGTACGAGGAGCGGGCGGCCACGCATCGTCAGATGCTGGAACGCGGCATGCGACCCGACATCCTGCTCACCGAGCAGCGCTTCCGCTTCATGCGCAAGTCCAACCGCAACAACCGTCTGAGTATCGACGCCCTGATGGGCACCGGGTTCGAGTTCGAACACGGTCGGCTCGGGCCGGCCATCGAGGAGACGATCGACTGGTACCGGGAGCATCGCTGGGTCATCACCCGGTGACCCATGTCTACTGGCCCAGTTCCTCGCCCAGGGCCAGCCACCGCTCCTCGACCCCCTCCAGCCGGCCTTCGGCGTCGACAAGAGCCCGGGAGATCTCGATGAGAGCAGCGTGGTCGGTGCCGGCCTTCGCCAGCTCTTCGACCAGACGGTCGCGGTCCGCCTCCGCCTCCTCCATCTCACGTTCGGCCACCATCAGGAGCCGACGGAGGGTGCTGGGCGAACGCCTCTTGGGCGATACGTCCAGCGCCGCCGGCTTGGGAGCGTTGCGGTCACCGACCTCCCCAACCGACGGTGCGCTCCCCCGGGCATCGGAGGACCGGGTGGCGGCGTAGCCGGCGTACCCGCCCGGGGCCAGGGCGCCCCGCCCCTGGCCGTCCAGGACCAGGACGTCCTCGACGGTGCGCTCGAGGAATGCCCGGTCGTGGCTGACCACCACCACCGTTCCCGGCCAGACGTCCAAATGGTCCTCCAGGGCGCGGAGGGTGTCGAGGTCGAGATCGTTGCTGGGCTCGTCCAACAGCAGGACGTTGGGCAGCCCAGCCAACACCAGCAACAACTGGAGCCGCCGCTGTTCACCGCCGGAGAGGGTCCCTACCGGCGCCCACTGGGCGTCGGCGTCGAACCAGAAGCGCTCCATGAGCCGGGCCTGTTCCCAATTGGGCTGGCGATGGGGGCCGGCGACGGCGTCTCGCACCCGCTGGCCAGGATCGAGGTCCCGCCCCGTCTGCTCGTAGTAGCCGATCTGCACGGTCGGCCCTCGCTCCACTCGACCCATGGCCGGGGCCAGGCGTCCCGCCATGATTTCGAGGAGTGTGGACTTCCCGGATCCATTGGGCCCGACCAGGCCCAGGCGCTCGCCCGGGCCGAGATCCAGTTCGAGGCCCTCGAACAGCGGACGCCGATCGTCGAAGTGGTGGCCGACTTCGTGGAGCTGGATGACCCTGTCACCCAGTCGTGGCGTGCCGCCCCAGTGCCCACCGCCACCGAGATCGAGGTCTCCGGTGCGGTCCACCATGGGGCCGCTTCCCGCCACGATGGCGGTGGCCGTGGCGATACGGGCCTTCGGCTTGCGGGTACGAGCCGGCGCACCACGGCGTAGCCAGATCAACTCCGTCCGGGCCAGGTTCCGGCGCACCGACTCGGCCGCCGCCTCCTGCTCCAACCGCTCCGCTGCCGACGCCAGGTAGGTGCCGTAACCCCCGTCGTGCAGGTACCCCCGCCCCCGATGCAACTCGAGGATGCGCGTGCTCACCCGGTCCAGCACATGGCGGTCGTGCGTGACCACCACCAGACCACCGCGGAAGCGGGCCAGGCGGTCTTCGAGCCAGGCAATGGCATCGAGGTCGAGATGGTTGGTCGGCTCGTCCAGCACCAGGAGGTCGACCTCGTCGACGAGCACGCGGGCCAGGGCGACGCGCTTGGCCTGCCCACCCGAGAGCGTGGTCACGTCAGCCTCGACCAGCCCGCCCATACCGAGTCGTTCCAGGATGGCAGACGCCTCCCAGTGCAGCCCCACCGCCGAGCGAACGTCCCCTGGCGGCAGTTCCGGCCGCTGGGTCAGGAAACCCACCCGCGTGTCCCGACCCCGGCGGACCGTGCCGTCCTCCGGGGACTCGACACCGGCCAGCACCCGCAGGAGGGTCGACTTGCCGGTCCCGTTGCGTCCCACCACTCCCAGGCGGTCGCCGGTATGGAGGGTGAGGGAGAGACCCTCGAACAGCGGGCGGTCGGGTCGGCGAGTCGCCACCTTGTCGAGGTCGACCAGGATCACGCCGGCAGGCTACGGGGGGCGTCGCCCGGCAGCGCCGGAAGCATGCCCACGGGGCGACGCCGAGGAGCCGCCGTATCCCCGCTACCGTCGGCGTAGGAGCCTGCCGGTCGACGAGAGCGGAGCATGCGATGAACAAGCGATCCCGCTTCTGGCTGGCGGTGAGCATCCTGCTGCTGAGCGGATGCGCCAGCACCGCCGCCAACGAGGTCGGGCTGTCCTACGGAGGCGGGATCTTCGAGAACAAGGACTACCAGAAGATCATCGAGCCCGGAGCCACAAATACGTTCGTCGGTGTGATGGACCCGAACTACAACTACCGGATCGACCAGCGGTCATGGATCGGCAGGGACTGTACGGAGTCTGGCTGCGCTGATCGCCCAGCGGTGGAGTTCGTCTCCAAGGACGGCATCCGCATGAAGGCGCCGGTCGACATCTATTTCACCTTGCGCCAGGACGAGGACACGCTCCGACGCTTCCACGAGGAGATCGGCCTCAAGACCGAGGCATGGACTGAGAACGGATGGCTCGCCAGCCTGCGGACGTACTTCGATCCTGCCCTCGAGCGTGGCATTGACTCAGCCGGCCTCTCGTTCAACTGGCGGGAGTTGCGAGAGAGCGAGGAGAAGCGCAACGAGTTCGCCACGCAGGCCTCACGGCAGTTCACGGTGGAATTGGAGCGGGCGACCGGGGGGAACTACTACTGCTCGCCGACCTACCAGAGTCCCGAAGACGAGTGCGGCAACATCAGCTTCGCCATCGGCCAACCCACGCCGGTCGACCCCCGCGTGGTGGAAGCGGTCGAGATGGAACAGACAGCCAACGCCCAGACCCAGTCCCTGGCCGCCGAAGCTCGCCGGGCGACGGCCGAAGCGCAGGCCCGCCAGGTCCTGATCGACCAGGTCGGGCCCCAGGTGTACGCCTGCCTGCGAGCCATCGAAGCCGCCGAGCGGGCGAACGTGGGGCCGCCACCCTGTATTGCGAGTGGCGCCACTCCGGTGGTGCCTATCGGATGAGGATCCTCATCCCGTTGCTGATCGTCGTTGCGTGCCTCGTGGCGGTCGTCCTGTTCGCCCGTCGGGTTACCCCTTCGGCGAAGGACTCGCCGGAGGTCGCCGAGGCGAGGGGGAACCTCGTCGGCTACGCCCGGCTGCAGCACGAGCGGGCAGAGTCGATGGCCCGGTTGCTGCGGGACATCAGGGCCCAGGATGACGTCCTGCCGATTCTGTCCGCATCCCTTCGGGACCGTCTGAACGAAGAGTTGGACCGCTGAGAGGGCCCGGCTGGACCCGCAGCGCCTCCCAGCGCGCAGTGGCCTCGTGCGAGTCACCGGCCGGCGTCGTCAGGCGTAGGCGCCGCCACCGGAGGAAAGGGTAGCGCCATGGAGACATCCGGACTCGTGCCCGAAGGTTTCGTCACCGCTCCCGAGTTGAGCGAGGTGATAGCCGCATCAGGGCCATTCGCCAGCGTGTACCTCACGACTGAAAGCGAGGTCCACGACGCCGCCGAGCAGCTCGCTCGCCGGTGGAAGACGGTGCGGGCGTCGCTCGGCGAGCAGGGTGCGGACGAAACGGTGCTCGAGGCCATCGACACCGTCGTGGACGGTGCCTACCAGGAAGGCCGGGGGCTGGGCGTGATCGCCGATGGGTCGGGGGTGCTCCACGTCGAGCACCATCCCGAGCCGCCGGCGACCGACACCGGTCAGTGGGGGGCACTACCGGCGTTGATCCCCATACTGGAGTGGCACCAGTCCCAGCCGGCGTACGCCATAGTGCTCGCCGACCGCCTCGGCGCTGACCTTGTCGGCGTTCGCCGCCACCGGCCGGACACCCATGCGGAGGCCGGTGGAAACGACTATCCGATGCGCAAGGTCGGTCCGGGTGGGTGGTCGCAGCGGCGCTTCCAGCAGCGGGCCGAGAACACCTGGGAGCACAACGCCGACGACGTCGCCGAGGAGTTGGCGTCCCTGGTCGACCGGGTGGGCGCCCGTGTGGTGGCCGTCGCCGGTGACGTGCGGGCCGTGCAGCTGCTCCGCCAGGCCCTCCCGTCCGCAGTGGACGACCTCGTCCACGAGATCGACGGCGGGCGGAGGGCCGATGGGTCCGAAGAGTCGGTCAGGGCCGAGATCCAGGTCGTGGTGCAGGGAGTGGTCGAGCGTCAGACCGAGGCGGTGCTGGCCAAGTTCGGGGAGGAGCGTGGGCAACACGACCGCGCCACCGACGGCGTAGGCACCACTGTGTCCGCGCTCGCCATGGCGCAGGTCGCCGGGCTCCTCATCGATCCAGCAGCCCTCGAGGACCGACAGGGGTGGTTCGGGCCCGAGCCCACGCAGCTCGCAACCGATCGCGGAGCACTGGCCGCCATGGGAGTGAGCTCGCCGGCCCAGGCGCCGCTGGCCGACGTGATGGTCCGGGCCGCACTGGGCACCGGTGCAGGTGTTCGGGTAATCGCGTCCGACCGGGCGCCGGCTGCCGGGGTAGGCGCACTGCTTCGTTGGGCGGGGTGACAGAGGCACCTCCGTGCGCTCCCGCGGCTCAAGAGGAATCGCGGACGATGCCGGCAAGGCTGACGTCTCGGTGCGCACTGAGGCGCTCGGCTTGCTCCTCGACGAGCAAGGCGACCGATGCCGACAGAGGCTGCCACGGCTGTATCCGAACGGTGAGCGCGCCTCGGGAGGCACGCGGCCGCCACGTCCCGACAATCTCGCCGGCGGCGACGATGGCTCCGGGACGGCCGAGCACCGGCCACAGCTGCTTGCGTCGTGCCTCGTCGAGGACGAGCAGGTCGCGGTCGCGGAGCTGGAGGTAGGGGTCGTACGGCCCGAGGAGGCGAACGCTTCGCTCCGGTCGGTCCACGGTGGCGGTGAGGGCGTCGATGTCGCCGGCGAGCATGCATCGACCCCGATGCACTCCGCCGGTCAGTTCATGGTCGACGGTCACCTCGACGGCGTCCGCAGGCCAGTGGGCTTTGACGTCGCGTACGGGCGCATCGAGGAAGGCCGCCACGTCACGTGGCCGAGCCGGACCGTGGAAGCGAATATAGTTGCGGATCACATCCACCCTGGGTTCAGCTTCGCCCGCCAGCCGGCAGACCATCGGTGCCTCGATCCCAACGGCGCGTCGGAGCACGGGTGGCGCCGTCCCGGGCTCCAGCTCGAGACCGGCCTGAAGGGAGGCCAGCCGGAACGGCATCTCGTAGATGTGGGTGGTGTCACAAGGGCGGCAGAATCGGAGGAAGGGTGGGTCGAGCACCTCTGTCAACCGGCCTGATACCTGGCCTTTCACCATCGGTTCGGTGACGATGTCCCGGAGGTGGCCGGCGACCGTGCGCAGCGCATCGAGCACCGTGATTCCTGCCGCCTTCAGCGGCTTGGCGGCGTCGAAGATCCGCTTCCCCGCATCGGCCTCGGACAGGGGTGCGGTGGCCAGGGCGACCGCCGTCAGGTCCGCTCGCCGGTAGGCGTGGGGAGCACCGCGCAGGGTCCACGCCAAAGCCAGATGGTGCGGCACGGCGCCCCGTGCGCCACGGTTCGAAAGCGCCCAGGCAGCGCCGTCTGGGCCGGTGTCCTGAATCCCGTGGTCGAGCACCGCGACGTCGTGCGGTCCCGGTGCAGTGCCGGCCTCCCGGTCCAACTCCTGACGCTGGAAGCGGTAGCGGAGCACGTCGCTGCGCCCGACGGCCGGGACCGTCATGTCTTGCCGAACCTCTCGGTGGAGTACCACGGCACGACCCACCACAACAGACCGCCCGGGGCACTGCATTGCCGACCCATCACGCCTCCTCGTCCTGGGTCTCCATTGTCCGTCCACACCATGGAAAATCAAAGGATGGTCGGTGGCGGGGTCTCCGGAGCCGCCGATGCCGATGCCCGGCCATCCCGATGCACCGACTGGCGCCGTCACCCGAGCTCGGCCGCCCCCGGGTGAGGATCGTCACGCGGTCGCCCCGGGCGGCTGCAGCCGTAGGGCTACCCCGCCGCATCCCGGTGGGGTCCGTCCCGGACCCTATCTGCGACAAGCATTGCCAGTGGGAGAAAGTCGCAATAGGGTGCGTCGCTCACCGTTTCCGTCCGAGGAGGATTTTCCATGCGTCGTCGCATCGCCATCGCCACCTTCGTGGCATCGTCAGCGGTCCTGGGGCTAGCCGCCCCCGCGTCCGCCCAGGCCAGCGTGTTCCACACCCGCCTCACTGGTGCCGCAGAGGTCCCTCCGGGCGACCCTGACGGCTCGGGAAGAGCGACCATCATCGCCATCCCGCAGCAGAACCGCGTCTGCTACGTGGTGCGAGTCTCCGACATCGAACCCGCCACCGCCGCCCACATCCACGAAGCTGCTGCGGGCCAAACCGGCCCCGTGGTCGTCACGCTCAAGCCGCCCACGCGAGGCGTTTCGGCCGGTTGCGTCGAAACCGAGGAAGCCGACGACATCGCCGAGAACCCGGAGAACTACTACGTCAACGTGCACAACGCCGAGTTCCCGGCCGGCGCCCTGCGGGGTCAGGTGGGATAGCGGTCGAGCGTCGCTGCGAGCCAGGCGACGATGTCGAGTTCGGCACGAATAGTCTTCGGCACCAGCCCGGTGTGTCGACGATCGAACGTCGACGGACCACCGCCACACTCCATGGCCGATCCGGAGGTGGGCGCTAGCCCAGCGGACCCGCCCTCACCCTTGCCCTGAGACGGGCAAGGGTGAGGGCGTCGTCCTCCCGCCCAGGTAGCCTTACTGGCCGCTCAGCAGGTGCCGCTTGAGAC
>DASZDM010000179.1:0-1570 GCA_035942015.1 Acidimicrobiales bacterium
GGAGGGCGATGACGAGTACGCGACCGACCTCCCCTTTAAAGCCAAAACGTGACCTCGGGAGCCCTACGGTCACCAGAGTCGCAACCACCAACAGGCTCGTCGAGCCGCCGATAGCCAACCTGATGGTGGTCCATCGGTTCATGTCCAACTGCAGCTTTCTGGCCTGTCGAATGTCAGCAACGTCCGACAGAGGTCGTCGGAGGGTTCGCTCCACCCGCCGGTGGTCTCCCACCCGCAGCGACGGATCGGGGGGGGACCCTGGTGCCCTCGCGGGCGCGCTGCAGCGACCAGCCGCGCCCGCGCCCCGAAGGCTGCTCCCCAGGGAGAATCGGGAGTTGGCTCGGCGATACGCATCATCCGCCCAGCTCCATTCTGTAGGAGATCACGGTTATCAGCGCCAAGGCGACGTAGAGCAATACCGTGGCCAGCAGCACGAGGACCGCCAACCACGGCCAGCTCAGGCGAGTCCGCGGCCAGCCCAGACGGGACCCCAGTCTGCCGACGGCGAGGTTGATCAGCGCCGCTGGAATAAAGAGGATGGCGGCGGTGATCAGGACGAGGACTGGGTCAGCAAGCACGATCCGACCTCATGCAGATTCCACCAGCCCCACGCTCTTTTGCACGCCGACGCCACTGACGGGATGACAGCACCCAACCTAGGGTCTCGCTGATGGGCTTCACAGCCGCAATCATTCGAGAGGGCCCATGGTGGGTGGCGGGATGCCTGCAGGTGGAGGTCACCAGCCAGGGCGAGAGCCCCGACGAGGCCAGGGCCAACCTGGCGGAGGCGTTGGCGCTGTACGTCGAGGATGGGCCGGGCGAGCTCGGCGTGCAGGACGCTCCTAGCCGGTAGCGGGCTCGGCGGAGGTCGTCTTCTCTTCCGGGAGCACCAACGTCGGAGCGCCGGCTTCTGAGCAAGAAGCTGGGCCAGCTGATCGTGCAGTCGGGAGAGCCTCCCGTTGTGGCGTCAGGCAACGAGCGACGGATCGCGCTCGCTCGCCGCTTCCGAAGAGGGGCAAGCGGATCTAGGCGAAGAGCGGCAGGGCGGCACGCCGCCACGGCAGGCACCTCTTGAACCGCTCCGATTGCCGGCTCGCGCGGCTCGCCGGCCAGCGCGAACGGTTGATCGGTGTACTCAAGCGCGGGCGACGGTCTCCCGGCTCCGCCGTGGCAGGGACCTTTGCGATCGGCACGTCGATGCGGGCACTGAGCCCGGGGATACTACGGCCTATCGATGGCGGTCGTCGCCTCTTCACGTCTCAAGTAACGACCACGACCGGGATGTCCGACACGCTGGCCCCTCGGCGGGCTTTGAGCGTCCAACACCCCTCGGTAGGAAGGCGGAAGAAGGTGCCCCACTCCTGACCGGGACGGTCCCAGTTGGATCCGGTATGGGGAGTACCACGGCGCCCTGAAAACCGCCGGGCCGTCCAATCCGGCCGGGAACCGCATACCGATTTGCCGGCTCGCGCACCGGCGAGGCCAGCGGCAAGAGAACAATCAGTCCTGTCGGTGTCGTGTCGCCGACGCCGCCGTAGTCCTCCGCTGCCAGCCCCGTCCGGAGTGGCAG
>DASZDM010000180.1:0-3616 GCA_035942015.1 Acidimicrobiales bacterium
TGCTTACATCGTTACGGTCCCGATGGGTGAGCCTCCATTCCCACCACGCCCGGTTCCACCACCGAGGGTTTCGACGTGCCTCCGACCGGATCCAAACGAGGTGGCCGAGCGCGACCTGACGGAACAAAATCGCAAGGCCGATACCAGCGAGCGTCCACCGGCGGCTGCTCCTTGGTAGTTGCTGGACGGCGGACAGCCCCGAGAAGCCCAGGCGTAGAGCAAGGCGACATAGCCGGCGAGGGGAAGCCCCTTCAGGCCCTCGGCCTCCTCAAGTACCGGGACACCGAATCGAAGCCGCCACGGGAACAACGTGTAATGCAGGACCGGCGCCGCCATCGCCGTGCCGGCGCCGACTGCCAGCGCTCGGTCCCAGCGGCCGTCGTCCAACGCCATGGCTGCTGAGGATCACCGAAATCCAGCACTGTCGATCACCGAAACCCCGCAGGTCCAGCGGGGTTGGCGGGTTGGTGTGAGCCTAGGCGGCGGTCAGGCGATCACCTCCTGGCCGAGCAGCTCGTCCACGGCGACGGGCTCCTCGCAGCTGGGACAGCAGCCCCCGAGTCCCAGCCTGCGCATGGCCGCTCGGCATCCCTCGCACCGTTTCTCGCCGACGGCCCGAGCGCCGCAGTGGTCACAGGCGTAGACGGCGATCGGCTGACGGCGCACGCTCCGGGAAGCGACCGGCGGAATGGGTGCGGCTTCGCGACGACGTCGGTAGACGGCCACCCGGCACGCTTCGGAACAGCACCGCTGCCGACCCAGAGGGTTGAACGGGTGCTCGCAGCCGGGGCACGTCATCGCCTCGCTGTCACCACCGGAGAACGCGTCGCCGATCGGTCCGGCATCGAGGTCGGTCATGATCCGTTCACCGCCCGTCTGCTGGCCTCGGCCCGGGCCCTGTGGCTGCGCATCCGGTAGCTGTCCCCGTCGATGAGCACCAAGGGAACGCAAACGGTCATCGCTTGACACCATTGGCCGGGGCCCGCCCTTGTCGCTCGGCCCGGCCGGGGGAGGAGTCGGTGTTGGGCCTTCGTCGAGCGGGATGCGGAGCCGAATCTCGACGTCCCAGCCAGTCACCCTCACCTCTTCGATGACGAGGCGCAGAAGCTTCTGGCGCTGGGCGAAGTCGAGCGCGTCCATCGCCGTGGTGACCCTCTCGGCGAAACCGCCGATGCGCTGTCGCAAGCGGTTGTCCTTGGCCAGGGCGTCGCGTTCCTCGGCGAGGGCCTGACGCTCGCCGTCGAGCGTGCGACGGCGAGCGTCGAGCTCCTTGGCCCGGCGTTTGAGCTCGACCAGTTCGATCATCCCTGCCTGGTAGAGGTCGACCAACCGCCGACGCTCCGCCTCGGCGGACTCGGACCGGCGCTCAAGGCGGGCGAGTTGAGCGCCGAGCAGCTCGTCGTCGGGAGCCGGAGCCCGGGCGGTCACCGCACTCTCGCCTGCCAACAAGAGCTCGGGCCGCAGCAGGGCCTCACGCACCTGGTCGAAGACGAAGGCGTCGAGGGTGTCGGAGCGGATGTTGCGCTCCCGACAGCGACGGTCCTCGCCGCCGGCGCGCAACGGATCGTGGTTGCGGCAGTAGTAGTAACGGTGGAACTCTCCGTTGCGACCCTTCATCTTGTGGCAGCTGACGCTGACGTTGCAGGCCCCGCATCGCACCAGCGCCCGCAGCAGCCAGGCGTTCTCGTCGTCGGCATTGCGGGGGCTCCACTTGGAGTTGTCACGGCTGACCCGGCTCGCCGCTTCGAAGACGTCGTCGGCGATGATCGCCGGCACCGGGATCTCGATCCAGTCTTCCCGCGCCCGGGGCACCTGGCGGGTAGACCGCCCCGGGCGGGGGTCGGGAACCGACTCCGTGCGGTTGTAGTACGCCCGCCCGACGTAGGCCTCGTTTCGCAGCAGGCGCCCGATGGTGGAGGTGCCCCACACCGCTCTGGCGCCGGTCGGAGTCGGAACACCATCAGCGTTCAGGCGCCGGGTGATCTCTCGGGTCGAGTGGCCTCCGGCGACGTAGTCCTCGAAGATGCGCCGCACCACCGCCGCCTCCGGCTCATAGGGCTCAAGGCGGGGAGGGCCGTCGGCGGATCGGGGCAGGCGGCGGTAGCCGTAGGGTGCCTTCCAGGAGATGACCTCCCCGGTCCGGGCCCGCCACAGCTTTCCCCGGCGGTAGCGCTCGGCGATCTTGGCCCGCTCGTACTCGGCGATGACGCCCTGCACCTGGGTGAGCAGGCGGGCCTGGGGGTCGTCATCGATGGCCGGGGCGTCGGCGAAGAGCACGGCCACGCCGTGGCGGGCGAGCTCGTCGAGAACGATGACCTGATAGGCGTAGACCCGGGCCAGACGGTCCGGCGACAGGCACCAGACCGCATCGAGCAGGCCGGCTTCGGCGGCGTCGCGAAGTCGATCAAGTCCGGGACGGTCGAGTCGGGCACCGGAGTGACCGTCGTCGAGGAACTCGGCCACCAGCTCATGGCCTTCGGCCGCGACTCGCTCGGCAAGGGCGGCTCGTTGGGAGCCGATCGTGCCCCGGGCCTCCTGGGACTCGGTCGAGACCCGGGCGTAGATGGCGACTCTCATCGTTGTGCCTCCTTGATGACGGCGAGCTGGGCCGGCGACGCCAGCAGCAGCTCATAGCCGGCAGCGAGCGCCTCGAGGCGTGGATCGACATGCGGAGTCCAGGCCGGACGAACGGCGCCGGCCAGTTGGGCGAGGAAGACCGGCTCCGATGCCGGCCAGGCGATGAGGCCGGCCAGGCCTCGTCGCTCGAACCGGCCCGCAGCCAGAGTCAGGGCCTGGCCGCCGGCCAGCACAGCCTCCCGCAAGACCTCGTAGTCAGCCTGCGCCGCCTCCGCCGCCGGCCAGAACGACCTCATCGCCGGCGAGCACGCTCGATGGTGCGCCGATGCAACGACACCCCGAATTGCGAGGCCACCGCCTCGGCCAGGTCTGCACCCGAGCGAGCGGGATCGGCACCGGTGATGAACTCCAACACCTCGGGACTCAGCTTGATGGGCCCTCGCCGTCCACGGCGCTCGTCCAACAGCCCGCTCATGCCAGCCTCGGCGAAGGATGTGGCGACAAGGTAGAACGAGGCCCGCGAGTAGCCGTGGGTGCCCGCCGCCGAGCTCACGCCGTCGACGATGTGGGCCCGCAACATCTCGTATTTCACCTGGACCTTGTCCTCGGCCAGGAAGAACGGGGACCGGCCGTCGAAGAGCCCGGCCGTCACCGCCTCGGCATTGGGATGGACCAGTCCCGAGCTCTCCAGCGCCGCCTTGCGTGCCGCTGCGGTCATCGTCGCCCACCTCCCACGGCGAGCGTAGCGAGGTGGGAACTACATGTCTAGTATTTATAGCCGCAAGTCGCTCCTTGGCCGCTGTCAGATGCACGACGAGACCTAGGCAAGCGACACGTGTGCTGCTTCCCTGCGGACGCAGCCCGACCAGGCGACAGTCATGGCTAGACAGAGCGGCCTTCATTCCTAGACAGTCCTCCACCAACCGGAGGTCGTCGCAGCGCGCGGAGACGCTGGTCGGGACGGCTGTAAATGCCCGCCGCTGTCGCGTTCAGGCGCAGAGACGCTCTGAACACGAGCTTTGCGTTCCGCCCGTGGTGA
>DASZDM010000181.1:0-3002 GCA_035942015.1 Acidimicrobiales bacterium
GTTGCTGATGGTCCCGTTCGTGACGGTCACCCCCGTCACATTCCTCAGAACGATTCCGCCGTCGGCGAAGAGGTCGTTGGTCCCGACGATCCGGTGACCGTTCAGATCGACGGTGATGCCGCTTGCCGTCACGATCAGGCCGGCTGAGGATCCCCCCGCTCACCGGTCACGTTGGTTACGCGGCCAGGTCGGCCTGGGGTCGACGGTAGTGATTCTCCCACTCGATGGGTGGGACGTAATTGAGGCTCGAATGGAGCCTGAGGCGGTTATAGCGGTTGATCCAGGCGAAGATCGCCCGCCGGGCACTGGCTCGATCCGCAAAGCGGTAGCGGTGCACCAGCTCCCGCTTGAGCGACGACCAGAACGCCTCCGCCACGCTGTTGTCCCAGCACACCCCGGTGCGCCCGACCGACTGCACCATGCCGAGGTCCACGACCAGCTGGCGGTAGTCGCCGGAGAGATACTGACTGCCGCGGTCGCCGTGGAAGATGATCCCGGTGGTGGCGCCGCCCCGGGCGCCGGCGGCCATGGTCAGGGCATCGGTGACAAGCTCGGTGCGCATGTGGTCGGCCATCGAGTAGCCCAGCAGCCGCCGGGAGCCGAGGTCGAGTACCGAGGCCAGATAGAGCCAGCCCTCTCCAGTGGGGATGTAGGTGATGTCGCCGACCCAGGCGACATCGGGGCGCCCGGGAGAGAAGCGGCGACCGATCAGGTCCGGCAGCGGCGGGGCGTCCTCGGCCGGGATGGTGGTGCGGACCTTGGCCGGCTTGTGCACGCCCATGATTCCGTGGAGGCGCATGAGCCGCTCGACGCGCTTGTGGTTGGTCGGCCGGCCCCGCCGGGCCAGCTCCTCGGTGATGCGGGGCTCGCCGTAGGTGCCGTCGAACTCGTCGTGGATGGCGCGAATGTGGCCGACCAGCTCGGACTCGGCCAGCTCGGCGTCGGTGGGCCCGGCAGCCTCGGCCACCCGCCAGTCACAGAAGGCCTGGCGGCTGACTTCGGCCACCTTGCAGGCCATGATGATCGGGAACCCCTCGGCCTTCCGGGCAGCGACCCAGCGATAGCGGGTCACTGTCCCGACTCCTTCACCCAGAAGGCCGTCGCTCGTTTGAGCAGATCTCGTTCCATCCGCAGGCGGGCGTTCTCCCGACGCAGATCGGCCAGCTCGGCTCGCTCCGACGTGGTGATCCCGGCGCGCTCGCCCCGGTCGATGCGGGCCTGGCGCACCCAGCTCCCCAACGTGCCCTCACCGACACCGAGTCGCTGGGCCACATCGACGATCTTGTTGCCGTCGTCGAGCACCATCGCCACGGCATCACGCTTGAACTCGTCGGTGAACGAACGCCGGGTTCTCGCCCGCTGTTCCTCCATCACTGACATGGTTACCTCCTACTCGAGGTGACCGGTCATGTGGGGGAATCCTCCCCGGAGGTTCAGTGTTGCCGCCATGACCATGAGGAGAGGTGATGAGCGACCGGCCGATCTGTGCTCGCGTCGCGACACTGAGAAGCGCCAGACGTCACATTTCTTGGGGTCGGAGGGGTCTGAGCACGCGCGTGATCGTGCATGGCCCCTGCCGGAGACGGGCAACGCAATGCCGATTGCCCCCAGGGCCGCACCGTCCTCACAGTGGCGCGGGCTAAGTCGTTGCTCTGCAACGTGGGATCGGCCTGATGGCTCTGGTCGACCAAGCTGCGGCCCTTCCGTCTTCCGGCGAGGCCGATCGCAATAGACAACCCGCCACTGGAGTCCCCCTCGTGCTCTCCGTGGCCGAAGCGGCCGAGGCGCTCGGCGTCTCCGATGACCTGATCTACGAGCTCATCGCAAGGGCGGAGCTGCCGTGCCTGGCAGTGGGCCGCCGGAAGCTCATTCCACGCCTTGCCATCGAGCTCCTCGTCGAGACTGCCATGAAAGGCTTCGAGCCCGACGTCGTCCTCGCCGTCCTCAGCCGTAGGTCGACCGCTCCTCCCGGGACGCCCCTTTGACGCATCAGCCCCTATTGGCCGTGTGCTTGCGCATCGGCAGCATGTTGGCCTCGAGTGGGCCCTACCAGAGAGTTGCGACAATGTGTCAGGGCCCTCGCTGAAAGGAAACCTCCATGTCGGTTGTCGAAGCGATCCTGTACGGCCTGCTCGCAGGCGCATCGGGACAGCCGTGATGACGGTCGTGCAGCTCATCGAGATGAAGGCCACCGAGCGCACCCCGAGTGCGGTGCCGGGCGAGGTAGGCGCTCGGCTCGCCGGGCGCAAGCTCTACGGTCTCGACCACCCGGGCGTGTCTAACCAGATGATGCACTGGGGCCACGGCACGCTCATGGGAGCCGTGCGCGGGCTCCTCGCCATACCGATCGCCAGCTGGGCGCTGGCCACGGCGGTCTTCTTCGCGCTCTTGTGGGTCGGCGACGTCGTCATCTACCGGGTCCTGCACGTGGCGAACTGGCCGTGGCGGTGGGAGGCAGACAGCCTCGCTCGGGACATCGGCTTCAAGCTGCTCTACGTCGTCGCCACTAGCGCGGCGTTCGCCCTCCTCACCGCCAGCTTCACCTGATGGCGCGTCGCTGGCAAGCGTCGCGTGTGGCTGACGGCGCTGCCGAGTGCTGGCGCTAGCGTCAACGGTGCCCTGAAGGTCCAGCGGCCGGGCGGTTGGAGCTACCTGCATGCCGAGCGCTAGTGAACCCAGCACGGACCATTGCGGACTGACGGAGTCTGATTGGCGACATCTCCGACGCTGCGTCGAGCTCGCCGAGGAGGCGCTTGGGTCCGGGGACGAACCGTTTGGTTCGGTGCTCGCAGCCGGGGACGGGACTTGCCTCGTCGAGGACCGTAACCGGGTGGCGGCCACGGGGGACCGGACCAGGCATCCGGAGCTCGCCTTAGCTCGTTGGGCGGCCGAAAACATGGGCCCGGAGGAACGTGCCCAGGCAACGGTCTTCACGTCGGGGGAGCACTGCCCGATGTGCTCGGCGGCGCATGGATGGGTTCGTCTCGGGCGAATCGTCTACG
>DASZDM010000182.1:0-2301 GCA_035942015.1 Acidimicrobiales bacterium
ATCGGTGGCCATGCTCCGCCCTGGTGACCCGGGCCTCGCACGGGACGCTGCCCTGGAGCTGCTCGCCGAGCTCGAGCGCCTGCAGCGCACCGAACGTCACTTGCATCAGCTGCGCGACCAGCTTCGCGACCTCGTCGACGGTCTCGACCGCCTACTGCACTAGTGCGGCCATGATCCGCCACCTCTGAGTCAGGTCCCGCCCTGGTCCTCTTCCTCGTCGGCCGCCTTAGCCGCCCGGCTGAGCAACCGCGCCCGTAGCTCCTCGCGAAATCCCTCGGGGTGTGCCACGGGGTCGAAAGCTGCCGCGGCCTGGGCCTCCTCTCTGTCAGCCCACAAGTAGTTCCACCGCTTGGCCCGCTCCACCAGGGTGCGCAACTCCGCGTCACCCTCGGCGATGGCGTCAAGCCCGGCGGTCTGGGTCAACTGGTCCATGAGGGGATCGAGACTGAGCTGGAGCAGCGTGACCTCCGCTCGAGCCCTGCTCACGAACTCTCGCCGCTGGCCGCTCGAGAGCTCGCCCACCAGCTGGGGGTGCGCGTCCTCGACCCACCACTGCCGCAGCGACTCCGCTCTCCCTGCCACCTTGGCCATCATCTTCTGGAGCGCCTCGATGCGCCGAAGCGACGTTGACGTCGGCTGCACCCAGTCCGCGGGGTGGGAACCGGCGCTCGCGAGGGGTGGCACCGAAAAGGGCGCATCGGCGGGCACCGGTGGTGCAGTTCTCGGCCAGCCCTTGCACTCACCGAAGCCCTGGTAGATGAGCGCCAGCATTGCCGCATCGAGGCGGGCCCCGTTCGGCCACACCACGCCGGTCGCGACCTGCGGGACTAGATTCGGATCCTCCTCGAGGTTTCGTCGGTCCTCGTCGGACATCACGGCCCGCAAGTCGACATCCCGCACCACGTCTGTGAAATGGATGCGCACGACCATCTCGCCAAGGTGCTCCACACCTACGACCCACGGTGGGAAGGTGTCGGACACGTCAGGCCTCCTCGGCGGCGTCGTGAGCGTTCGCCAGGCGAGCCCACCACCTGACGGGAATGAGACTGCTGGCAATCGGCCCGGTGGGGAGAAACTACGCATCGGGGCTTGACCTTGGGCGGCCGGCCCGCCCGCTCGGCGTCACCAGCTCGCCGCCCACGCCGCTGACCTCTGACCACTGCCGGAGCCGGCCCAGCCCGAGCCGTGCCACCGGGGGAAAGTCGGCTCGCTGACGCACGGGCCAACGCGGGGCGGGAGCGGCTGTTGACGCCTACGTGTCACCGGGCACGCAGCTAGGAGGCCCGGGGCCGGTCCTCGGCAACCGACACGACGATGAGCCCGGCCTCGGCCAGCGACTCGATCAGGTTCGCCTCGTCGCACCTCCTCGTTGCTGAATCGAGCCATCACGCTCACGCTAGCGAACGTGCGTTCCCCTATGCAGCCGCGGGCTCCGCTCCGCTCCGGTGGTCGCACGCCCGGGCGGGCACCATTGCGAGCAGCGGTTCCCTCGCTCGTCGCAACGAGCCTCGCCGAGGGCCACATCCTCGGCACCCGTACCCCCTAACCGCACTTTCGCGGGCCTCTACGGCGATTCTGTGCCGTCCTCTTTGTCCGGTCCATCCGAATCCGGGTACAGGTGGCGCAGCGCACCCGGTTCGATCCGGGCTCGCTCGAGGTAGGCGTCAAGGTCCTCCTTCCTGACACGGATGACCCTGCCCATCTGGTAGGCGGCGACGTCGCCCTGATCGATCAGCCGATACAGGGTGCGCTGTGAGACCCCCAGATATGTGGACGCAGCCGGCGTTCCGAGCCATGTGTCCGCTTCCATGGCCGCCGAGCGTATCTCCTTGTGTTCCATGGTTACCAGGCTCTTTCGGTGGCGACGGCCCGCTACGGCCCCACGTCACCGTGATCGGGCCTCACTCCGCCTGGGCTGGCGTAGGCCCGGAGACGGTCGTGACCGGCAGGGTCGAGCAGCTCCACCACGTCGTGGACCGGCCGGTCGGGGCCCCGGACCGCTTCCAGGGCCAGCATGCCGGCGCTGGGCCGGGACGGCGCGTCGGTGGTGAGGAGCACGAGGGGAGATCGATCGCCGCCGAGTGGAGCACGGCGGCGGTGCCCAGCGCCTTCCACAGGGCGTCGCTGCGCTTCAGCCCGCTCCGGGTGGTGGTGAACGCCCCCGACAGGTCGAAGGCCCACCGGCGGCCGGTGTGGTCGACGGCGGTGAAGGCGAGCTCGACGCCGAGGCCGGGCACCTTCACACCGGCGCGGATGTCGCGGAAGCCGCATTGGTCGAGCACGATGTGGGCCACGCCCTTG
>DASZDM010000183.1:0-4207 GCA_035942015.1 Acidimicrobiales bacterium
CGGGCCCGGGGACTGCGGCTGGACACGGCCCTCGAGACCTACGCCCGGGTGGGCATCGCCCTCCACGACGCGTTCTTGAACTGCTGGGCGTGGAAGTACCGCATCAACCTCCTCCGCCCGATCAGCTACGTGCACGACCACATCGATCCCCGGTGGGCCACCTTCGTCAACACGCCGCAGTTCCCCGAGTACACCTCGGGCCATTCCGTGGCGTCGCGGGCGGCGGCGACCGTGCTCACCGACCTGCTCGGCACGGTGGCGTTCACCGACGAGTCGCACGTGGCGCGGGGCATGCCGGCCCGCCACTTCTCCTCGTTCTTGGCCGCCGCCGATGAAGCCGCCCGGTCCCGGCTCTTCGGGGGGATCCACTATCCGATGGGCATCGAGGCAGGGAAGGCTCAGGGCGACCAGGTCGGCGCCATGGTCCTCCGCCCGCCTCCACACCCGTCGCTGAATCTTCCCCACCAGGGGAAGCGCACCCCCGGCAGCCGCCGGGGCCCCACAACGAAACAAAGGAGCACACAATGAAACTCAGCGTTCGTGCCGGCTTGGTCGCCGGCGCCCTCTCGGCCGCCCTCCTGGGAACAGGACCGCTGGTCGCTGCCCCCGCGGCAGCCTCGTCCATGGGCATGTTCCGGTCGTCCGGGACGGTGGCCAACGCCAGCTGGGTGGAGTTCGGCACTCTCCCGGGGATCGGGGGTAACGTCCACGTCGGCTCACTCGCCGTCGACGCCTCGTCCACGACCAGTGCCTACGTCTTCGGCAACGTCGCTGACTGGACCTGCCCCGATGGCCAGCGCCCACCCGAGGGCGGGCACGGCCACGTGCTCGAGGATGAGCCACCGCCCGAGCCCGAGACCAACTGCACGCTGGAGTCGGTCCGGGACATCTTCGGCGACCCGTCGATGGTTTCGTTCTCTGTCGACAAGCGACTCACCACCGCTCGACTGACCGGCAACCTGTCAGTGTCCGATCATGGCACCGGCGGTGCCGCCAGCCCGCCTGTCGACATGACGTGGACCGGCACCGGCCCCCTGTACTCCTCCACTGAGTCCGGGACCTTCACCGACGGCGGCGGCACCTACCGGTACCGCTACTCGTTCTCGGGGCGGGACGCCGACGTCGACGGCCGAATCGGGGCCATGGGCTTCACCGACGATGCCGACGACGAGTCGAGTGGCCAGCTCGGGAGCTACAGGACCGCGAGTAAGTGGCGCGAGCGTTGACGTAAGCACGTCAAGCGGACGGACCCGGAGAAAAGTATCGCTCCGGGCCCGTTCCCGCCCATCACCGCCCCGCCCGCTCGTCGTTCAGTTGTGTGCTCGATGTGTGCCCGGCGCTCAGGCAGTGACGATGCACGAGACTCAGCGCAGATCGCCGGGGCCGGAGACCTAGAGAAAGGAGCTAGAGATGGAAGCGCAGGATGCACCGTCGTCTGCGAAAGGGAAGGTCGTCCCGATTGCACTGGCGACGTTACCGTTGCTGTTTGCGATCGCCGGTCCGGCCTGGCGAGCTGTCATTGCTGCCCTCGTTGCGGCTCTCGTGGCCGGCGCTCTCAACCCTGCACAGCCCGGCAAAGTAGGTCTGCTGACCGTTGGTCCCGCCGTTGTAGTAGCTGCCGTTCGTGTGAGCGCGAACGTACTGTCAAGCCCCATTCTCTTTCTGTTCATGTTGCTCATGTTCCCGGGTGTCATCGCCGCCTCCGGGCTCGTTGCCTCTTACGCTGGCGCAGGGATGGCACGTGCGCTGCGGTGGGGGGTGCACGGCAACTCGATGAGCACCGAGGGCGGCGGCGGCAGCGGCGAAGAGCGCCGTACGCCTCATCCAGAGGAGTCGCAACAGACGGACGACGGCGATCAGGAGCTCGACACCCCGACCTGGCGGCAACGGGCATGGGATTGGGTCGACGCGCTCCTGACCGTACTCTCGCCGTGGCCGTGAGCCCTCCTCTTCGAGCGGCTCATCCGCTGCTAAGGCCAAACGGGTTGCTGCCGTGACCGAGCAGAGGACGAAAGGGATGGGCGCCGGCCGTCGAGAGGGTGTCGACGGAAGGGCGGATGGCGGGGCGACCACCCCCGGGAGGTGCTCCTCTCCAGGAGCCGCAGCCGGTTCTGTCCGAGTTGGTCGGGGACAGCTTGTAGTGACGAGGACTTGGAGGTGACGACGGTGTGGTTCCGCGTCGCCGTCGCCATGGGCGCGCTCGCCGGCGCAATCGTGGGCATGGTCCCCATCTTCGTCCTCGGACTCAGCTTCTCCGAACTGATCGTGGTGCCACTTTCGCTCGGCGTCGCTGGTCTCCTCGCCGGGGTCTCGGCGGCGTGGATCGGCACCTTGTTTTCACCGGACGGGTCGGCCACCCGTCTGCCTCCGACCGTGGCTGTGACCGATCTCGCCGCGCTCGTCATGGCCGGGCTCACCGTCGTCGTGCAGGCGACCCCGCTGGCCGGGTCGCTCTTTTCCCGCAACGTGTATCTGCTCGCCTTGCCGATCGGGGTCATCACCGTCGTGGCCGTCGTCGCAACGGTCCGCCTTCGCCGCCCCCGGGGCGCCGTACTGCCGGAGCTCGCCCGCACCTCCGCCGTGCTGCTCCTGGCCGCCGTGGTCGTCGTGGGGGTCCTTCGGTTGGGCCTGGAGCTGTCCTGTGGCGCCGAGCAGGAGGCCGTGATGCGGTCCTTTCCCCACTACCGACGGGTGCAGCTGGAGCCCGAGCCGGGGGGGCTCGGCGACTGCTTCGCCTCCTACACGACGCCCGATCCCCCCGAGCGCGTCCTCGCCTACTACCGCGAGACGTTGGTCGGCCGAGGGTGGACGCTCGTCGAGTCCCCGACTCCGGTCCAAGCGGGTGCCGACAGCGAGGGAAGCACCTTCAGCGCCGGGTCGTTGCGGGCGGTGCGAGATGGCTTCTCGTTCGAGGTCGGCTACGAAGCAGGGGAGGCCGTGATCGGGGGCACCTACGTCTACCTGCGTGTGGAGCGCTCGTAAGCCCAGCAACTGGTTGCGGCCGGCGAGAACGTCATCGACGTCGCACCCACCCTGGCGGCGCGGGTCCGGCTTCTCGCCTCTACCAAGGCCGCCAACCACGATCCAAGGACGCACTGGCCACCGCCGTCGCCGGTGCGCCAGTGCGGGCTTGGTGCTGTCGCCACCGACCAGCACATCGAGTTACCCCCCACCATCGCCCTTTGCAATATCGCCTGGTGGTGCGCCGCGCACCCACCACCACAGCCCGATGAAGAAGGCGAAGACGAACCCCCAGGGATCCAAAAATCCGTGCTCGCAGTAAGCGCTCATGGCTGCGCGTAGGCTCCCCGCCAGCCCGAGGCGCTGCCGTTTCATCGGCAGATTATGGCCGCGTTGGGTGGACGTGGTCGAGGTGCGCGGCTGGGAACGTAACTCGCGATAATCCAGGAGATCGAGAGTTACGTCCGGGGGTCGGGACTGTCCTGGGCGGGGACGGCGTGGCGTCGAAGCCAGGGGTCGAGTTCGGGCGACGACACCTTGGTCGAGGTCGTGGCGCAGGAAGCGGGCTCTCCGGCTCACCAGTAGGCGTCCAGCACCTTTTCCAGGGCGCTCTCAGATGGCCCGGGTCTTGTTCTCTTTGCCCACCACCCTCCCTCGAGTGAGCCCATGTCGAGGGCCTCGGCTTCGCCCTCCCGGATGCCGGTCACGCAGAACGTGGCCGCAGGACCAGATCCCGCTCGGGCCACGGGTCGCGTCCCACGGGCCAAGCCTGGGCGCCCGTGGCCAACAGCCGAGCGGCGGCGTCGGGGTCTCCGGGGAACCGAGCCAAAGTGGCAAAGAATCCGGCTACTAAGCGCATTTCCCTGGAGCGCGCATCGCATCATTGCTGGTCATCGCCGGTCTTGCCGTTGAGGACATGTCGCCGACGAAGGACTCAGGAGCGCTTGGTGATCGCAGCCGCGCGCGACACGCCGAGCTGACGGGCGAGCTGATCCTTGAGCGACCGGTTCTCGTCCTGCAGGCGGGCGATCTCGCTTCGGTAGACGTGGAGCTGCTGGCGCAGGGAGTCGGCGCTGGCCCTCTGAGCCGGCCGACCGGTCGGCCTGGAGCGCTGGGGGGATCGACGGAGACGCTCGATCTCGGCGCGGACCTGAGGCTCGCGGTAAAGCCAGGACCGGGAGACGCCGGCGGATGTGGCCACACGTCGGAACGTGATGGGTTCGTTGCCGGTGGCCATCCCCTGGAG
>DASZDM010000184.1:0-4284 GCA_035942015.1 Acidimicrobiales bacterium
CTCCGGCCGTGGAGACGCGTTGCGTTGCCTGGAGAGAGAGGACGGCCCGTGGCCTTAGGGAAGCCGAAATGTCGGCTCCTACGGGATATGAGTCCCTGGTCTCTTGTCGGCGCGCGTCCGCATTCAGGTGATCGCTCCCCACCGCCTGCTGACCACTCGGCTGGCTGACGAGGGCGCTGGCCGGCCGCGGGGTTGAGGCTCGTGTGCCTCCGGATGTGCCCCAACTGTGACCTGAAGAGGTCGCTGAGGGTTACACATGATGCGCTCGCGTAGGAGGGCCCGGCGAAGAGGCGTGCCCGCCGCTTCCCTCGTAACACAACTGTGTCTTCGCGGAAATGAGGCAGTTACGTCGTTGCCTGAGGATCATCAGCGCAAGGAACGGTGGTCGGAGCAGGGAAACGTCGCCGCTCCACCCCGTGCGGCCGGTAATGCAGTCGGCGCCGGAGCCAACAGTGAAGGCTCTGAAGCGGAACATCTCAATCCAGAGATCCCCAACAGGATGGGTTCTCAAGAGACAGAAGGAGGCAGACCGTGAGGAGAATGGTCAAGCTTAGGCTGTGTCTGGCTGGCACGGCCGTCGTGCTGGCGGGCTGCGGCGGAGGGAGTTCTGAGATTTCCGGTTCCTCCACGTCGGTCACCGAGGATGCGACTTCCGTGGTCGAGCCGTCAGTGGCTCCCACCGTCAAACCCCCAGGTCCGGCCCCTTCTCGCGAACCTGCGGCACCGGTTCGGGCACCTGTGCCACCTGCCTCGAACCCGCCCCCGCCGGGGGATTCCCCGACCGTCGGAAGGTCCTGTGAAGACAGTCTTGAGCGTGTAGAGGGCTTGGGCGCCTTAGGTGCGGATTGTGAGACAGCCCGCCGCGTGGCCGGAGCGTACGACTCGGCGGTCATGGAAGCTGGCAAGTTCCCCGACGACGCGTCGCTCGCTGTGGCCGACGGCTGGTTCTGCGGCTCGAGGAGTGCAGGTGAGTCTGAGGAGACCTTCGACGTGCTTTGTGACAAGGGCGACCAAACGAGGCAGGCCGTGACCTTTACCTGGGGAGTTTGATAACCGGGGCGCCAGGTTCCGGCGAAACGTCCGGTCGGGATAAGGCCCCCCGGGACGCCATTTTGGCCGATTCGCCTTTTCGGGCGTTGGCCAGTAGTGGTGCCCACAAGCCGGTGCGAGCAGCTGGAAGGTCCGCCAGACGATGAGAATCGAGTACCCGACGGTGGCCACGGATTCGCGGGGCTCGCCGCTGCACAACACCGGAAGGGCGACGCGGCCCCGCAGTGGCCACAGCACCGGACGCCTTCAGGGATGATGGCGTCGCCAGGTGGGCGAGGGCGTAGCTCCGCGTACAACTCGACGTGTCGAATTGGGCGGTGCGAGGGGTGCGCCCGGCCCAGCCGTGAGCTGGCGAGCGGAGGGGAAGCGGCACGTCGCCGATCCGACCACGAAGATGGCGCCGAGCACCTCGCCAACGCCGGGTAGGATCTGGATGGCCTCGGCCCTTGAGGAACATCGCAACAGGATCCGGCGGTAAGGACCGCCATCAAGGCGCACCCCGCTCACGTGGCGAGGGGGCACGGCAGCCGGCGGTGGCTACTTGGCTTGCCTCGTAGGACCGGATCTGGGCGTGAGCCAACCGTCGATCTGGGCCCTCACTCCCACGGGACGCTGAGGCCGCCGAATTTCGGATCACAGTGCGGGGGCTTGGATCGCAGCACCATCTTGACGCCTCGCTGGTGGGTCTTAAGGTCGTCGAATGCGGACTCGATCTCCCACCGCTGGGCGTAGGCGGCGGCGAGCTTGCTGGGGGTCACCTCGCCGGGTCGAGCATCGTGGTGACAGCCGGAACGGGACCATCTCGGTGCCCCGCCCGTCATCGAGGTGGTGTCCACGGCCCGCACGATGATGGCTTCCGTGTCGAGCTTGGAGTTGTTGCGTCGCATCTTTCGAGCCACGACGTCGTCGAAGACCTGCATCTGGCGGGGTGTCACGTTGTTCTTCGCTCGCCACACCAGGTTCGGTCCGGTCGCACCAGCCAGCTGCCGCTAGGCGAACCCGGTGAAGCCGCGGTCGGCCAGCAACACCATCCCTGGATCCGGTCGATCGACGAGCGCTCTCGACAAGGCCAGCTCCGAGGTCGTGTAGGCACCGATCTCAGCATCGAGATGGCGGGAGTGGCGCACTCGGCCAACGCCACCACCCGGGCCTGGGGGGAACGCCGACCGCTCCCCGTTGTTCACCCCGGCCCGGCCGAAGAACGCATCGTTCCGGCGGTATCGTCGACGTCTAGGCCACCGAGGCAAGGAAGTCGGCCACCGCACCCTGGCCTGTTCGGCTCGGCAAGTCGCAGCGCGGTCGGAAATTGTGAGACCGAGGCGAGTGAGGCGAGTGAGACGAGTCTCTGCCGGCATGGGCCGGGTCCTGCCTACGGAGCCGCCGACGCCACGAGTGCGGGATCGCCGGAGCGGGCGAACACCTCCACGGTCCGCTGCCAGCTGGTCCGGAGCTCATCGTCGCCCATCGTGCCCCTCGGCCCACCGGCGAGCGCCTCTCCGACCGGGATGACCACGTAGCCGCCCGCACGATCGACGCGGACAGGCGTGAACACGATCCGCTCGACCCGTGCCCCGTCCCGCCATCGCCGCCCACCGACGCCCACCTCAACGGAGACCACCACGCCGTCCTGCGCCGCCCGGTGGCAGCACGCCGCCGACTGGTTCGACAAGAAGTTGCCGAGGCCGAACAGGACCCATCGCCCGTTCACCCGCTCGGCGGTCTGCGGCACGTGGGCGTGGTGGCCGACGACCAGGTCGACGTGGCCCGAACGTGTCACCTCGTCGGCCACGACACGCTGTGCCGCGGTGGGCTCCTGGCGGTACTCCTCACCCCAGTGGGCGCTGACCACGACCAGGTCCGCACCCGCCGCCCGCGCCCGGGCCGCGTCGACGGCGACCGTACCGGCGTCGAGGAGCCGGACCGACCACGGGGCGTGGCCGGGCAACGGGATCCCGTTCGTCCCGTAGGTGTACGAGAGGTGCGCCACCCGCACGCCCGCGGCGTCGTACCACGCCGGGGCCGTCGCCTCGTCCTCGGTGCGGCCCGTGCCCGAGTGGGCGATCCCGGTGGCGTCCAGGGCCTCGAGCGTGGCGGAGAGCCCGTCGAAGCCGCGGTCCAGGCTGTGGTTCGACGCGGTCGAACAGCCATCGAACCCAGCGCCGGCGAGGGCGGCGGGTGCCTCGGAAGGAGCGGAGAACAGCGGGTAGCCGCTCACGGGGTCTCCCGGCCCCGAGACCGCCACCTCCAGGTGGCACAGGGCCACGTCGGCGGCCGAGACGACCGGCGCCACGGCATCGAGCATCGGAGTGAAGTCGTGGCCGCCGGGCGCCCGGGCGGCGGCGACGACGGGCGTGTGGGGGAGGAAGTCCCCAGCGAACAGCAGCGTCGCGGTGCGTTCCGGCGGAAACCGCGGCACCGTCGTGGTCGGCGGGGGAACGGTCGGACGCTGAGCCAGGAAGTCGCCGGTGACCAGGAGCACCCCGGTGTGCTCGGGCCCGAGCCGCGGCACGCTCACCGCCGGGCCAGCGACCGTCGTGGAAACGGCAAGCGGGGCGGCCGCCTGTTCAGGGGATCGGTCGAGCGGCGGGTGGGATGGCGCATACACGGCCGCGGCCAGGGCGGCGGCTGTGACCAGGAGCCGGAGTCGGCGAAGGATGAACCGCAAGCTAGCGACTTGGTCCGGAAAAACAATGAGCAGCCCGGGTGGTCACTCAGGAACGTCTCTGTAGTGCAGAGTGGCCGGCTCCCACTGACGCCGGCTCTCCAGTCACACCCGGGCCACCACAATCGTACGCCCCTCGATCCGTGGCCTACTTCGACGCCCTGAAACCGGCCCCCTTGATAAAGAGGCTCGATCGCGGGGGTCACGTGTTCGGCGGCTCTTCAATCCACCGGGTGCATGCTCCGCACCGATTGCTCGGTCGGCGCGCCTGACAGAGGCGGAAGGCCTCGAGCACGCGACCGAACCGGTCGTCCACGCCATTCGCCCTACCGTTTCGCCCCCTGGTCATGGGGAGGTCCGTTCACGCCGCCCTCACCGGAAGCGGATTCTGACGATGGTCATGTCGGGAACGGGCCCGGCGCCGGTGTCGCCCGTGAGCATCAAGATGCCGCCATGGGTTGTGGCCTGGGCCAGCTCGAGGCTGCCCTGGAACGGCGCCATGTCCGCTCCTTCCGCCTGGAGGTGGCCCGAGTGGACACGCCGGCCCGAGTCGTCCCTCACCTCGACGAGGA
>DASZDM010000185.1:0-2559 GCA_035942015.1 Acidimicrobiales bacterium
GTTCCCGGCTTGCACGTAGTCCAGATCATCCGTCGGGACGGAATGAGTCAGCCATTTCGTGGGCCAATGCCGCACAGGGCGGCGTCTGGGTCACCACCGATGACGCGCCCCCGACGCCCGGTGCCGGTCGGTCGCGCCGCCGGGGTCGCCGGCATGGGTGACCGCGGTGAAGACGATCGAGGACCGAAGATGTGATCGCGGTCGCCGGGCACGGCGCGCGACCCGGCAGTCGCCAGCGCCTCCGACCGACACCCTCCAGGACACGGCGATTCATCGCACGGCGCTGAGGCTCGCGGTCTCAGGGCCGTTGAGGCGAAACTCCACGCAAGAGCCGGCGCGTCGCCTGCAATGCTGAGACCGATGGGAAGCCCTGGCGATAGGTACGACGAGATCGGCCGTTCGTACTTGACGACGCGCCGCGAAGATCCTCACATCGCTGCACAGATCCTCGCCGCCCTCGGGCCTGGGTCGACTCTCAACGTCGGCGCTGGCTCCGGGAACTACGAACCCCGGGACCGACCAGTGGTGGCGGTGGAACCTTCGGCGCAGATGCTGCAGCATCGGACGAGCGATAGAGCGCCCGCAGTCAGGAGCACCGCGGAGTCGTTGCCGTTCGCCGACAAGACGTTCGACACGTCGATGGCCGTGCTCACCATCCACCACTGGACCGATCCGGCCGCGGGACTTCGGGAAATGGCCCGCGTCTCCGACCGACAGGTTGTCTTCTTCTTCGAGCAACACGTGACGCACAGCTTCTGGGCGCTCGACTATTTCCCATCCGCCCTCTCGCTGCCCACGGAGACGGCACCGCCGGGAGAGCAGTTCCTTCGAGATCACCTCGACGTCATCGAAGTCACGCCAGTGCTCGTACCCCGGGACTGCGTCGATGGCTTCGGTGTGGCCTTCTGGGCGCGCCCCGAAGCGTACCTGGACCCCGCCGTCCAAGCCGGGACGTCATGGCTTGCGATGCTGTCCGAGCAGGACCGGCAGGATGGGACCGCTCGGCTCCGTGCCGCCCTCGAATCCGGTGACTGGGATCGTCAGCATGGCCGACTGCGGGAGCAAGACCTGTTCGACGGCGGCTACCGAATCGCAGTGGCGACGACTGCACCAGACTCACCGGGCGGGCCGGTGGCCGGCGGCTTGCCCGTGTCCACGATCGCCGGGTAGAGGCCGGCCGATGTGCTGCTCGGCCGCGCCGGCAGCGGCGGTGGACACGGGCCCCAAGGCAGCGCCCTACCCGCGCCGATCATCCGCTCGCGCTGGCGTCGGCGGCTCGCGAGCCGGCATTCGCTACCGGTCTTCCGCGTGAGTAATTGCCTCGAGTTCGGCTTCAGGACCAACCACACACCAATGACCGCCATCCAAAGCAAGCGCCAGCGGCCCCCCATGCCGGTGCCGGCAGGCGTAGCATGCGGTATGGGCGTCTCCCATGGCTCTGCCTCCACTGGCGTCGTCTCCAGCGAAGGGCCTAGGCATCCAAAGGGCCTGAGGGCAGTCACCTGGGCGGTAGCCGCTGGTGTCGCAGGCTCCATGATCTCGATCGCCTCCGGTGCGGCCGCAAGCGTCCTGGCATTCAAACTGAATCCCGACGACGGAGCGTCGTTCATTGGCATCTGGTTCTGGCTGGCAGGCCCGCCGGTGTCGGCACTAGCGACGGCAGGCGCCGCGCTATGGCGCCGGTGGGACCCATTGAGGGTGTGGCAGTCCGCCGCCGTCACCTTCGTCGTGTGCCTCGGATGCGGTGTCTTCGTCATGAGCATGTTGCCCAGTCCGCGACTCCCTTCCCCAGAGCCCTCGCGATCCGGGCCGCCAATCACTTCGTTCCCTTAACGGCGGTGAGCAGACCGAGTGACGGGCTGGATGCACTTCCCCGTCGTCAACCTCCACCCGGCGGCCCGTTGTAAGGGTCCCCCGGGCCGGAACAGTCCGGGGGAAGGGCCGTGACCGCTGCACCGTGACTCTGGAGTGGAGGCGAGCTACGTCGCCAACGACTCGCCGATCAGAAGGCCTAGGAAAACCAAGACACGATGATGACGAATGATCGTGAAGACGCCGACGGTCCACACCCCAACCGTTGCAGTGGCCACCGCGATCAGGAGTATCGCATCAACCACGCGGTTCGACCGCTCCTGTTGGGACACGGTCTCGTTTTTCCTCGAAGGCTGAGGATCCCAGTTGTACTTATGGTCCCGCTCGGCCTCTCGCTGGAGCTGCCTGAGCCCCTGTTGTACCCGAGGAGGGAATGCCTCGATGGCGTCTCGAACAGGGAGAGCATGAATCAAGCCGAGGGCACCCTTGCCGTGCCGCGCCTTCAGCGCCACGACCGCCGCTTCTACCTCTGGGCCGTCCTTGTCCGTGAGGAACCAGTACGCGCCTGCGCGAGGCAAGTCCCCCATCTGAAAGAACACCTGGCCACCAAGTTCAAGCACTACGGGGTCGGTCGGACGCGCGACGAGAGTGCCCGTCACTCGATCACGTGCCTTCCACAGCCGGCCTCCGGCCAGGTCGCTTCTGACGCGGTCGAGAGCAGTCGTAGGCACAGTGCAATGATGACGG
>DASZDM010000186.1:0-3193 GCA_035942015.1 Acidimicrobiales bacterium
CGTGGGGCGGTAGCCGTGCTCGGCGAGCCACGCTCGCGCCCGGCCCCGGCACCGTTCGTCGCTGAGGACGTACCACCGCTGCTCGAGGTCCGGATAGCGCCCAAGGCGGTTCCGGAAACGTCGGAACGCGCCCTTGCCCCCAGAGCTCGTCCGAGGACCGCTGCGGTGTCCGGTTCGCTCACCGTCGTGACGAACAGGACCATGTCGCGGTACGCCTCGTCGGAACCCTCGGGTTCGATCGTGACCCATCGATCAGGTTCGCTCAGTCGGGCGGCCTCGCCCGTGCCGGCGTCGAAGGCGTACTCGATCGCGCTGGCCGGCCAGACTTCCCCGGTAGTGACGTCGAGCCGTCCCGGATCCTCGCCGAGTCCCTGCTCGAGCACATCCGAGAGCAGCTCCAGGTCCACCGGGAGCGGCTTCAGGGGATCGGTCCTGCCGACCAGGGCCCTCTCCAGGCCCTCGGCGAGCTCCTCGTCGCCGTCCCATCCCCGCTCGCGGCCAGCCTCGGCGCAGCGCCGGGCGAGCTCCTCGGCGCCCGGCTGGCGACGCTCCACGGCCATGACCAACGCATCGCCGACGAGCTGCAGGCGCCCGTCCCACGGCGCGCTGGCTACGACGCTGACGACAGCCTCGGCATCGCCTCGATGGATCGCTGATCGCAGCGCACGGAGATCCATGCCACAAGTCTTGCCTGCGGCCTGGCTCGCGGTCCCTACGTGCCGGTCGGCGTGGGTCGGACCGCGGGAGGGGGGGCGGCGTCGGCGGCACCCAGTAGTACCGAGCATTCCGTCGCGCTGGCCCGCGTCCCGCGGGAGCCGGCATCATGTCCTCTTGGCCCATCGCCGCCTTTCGTTGGTGCCCGCGGAGCGGGTGATCGAGGCGGAGTCGAGAAGTGTCAAGGCAACTCGCCGCTTTCTCGACTTCGCTCTCGATGGGACGCGGCTCTACGAGGTGATGCTGGCCGAGGGCATCGACAACGTCTCCCCGATCTGGCTCGACGAGTCCTCAGCCGTGATCGAAGAGTCTACGAAGGCCGTGGCGCGACTGCTGGGTGATGAGCCGGGTGATGCCCCCGGAGGCCGGGTGTCCGTCTACATCTGTCCCGAGTGCGGTGATCTGGGATGCGGTGCAGTTACCGTGACAATCGAGCGCGACGCCGAGAGAGTGACGTGGACGGATTGGGGAGTCCAGAACAACTACGAGGACGGGGTCAGCTACGAGCAGGGGCTGGTTGACGTTGGCCGGATCGTCTTCGACCGCACCCAGTACGAAACGGTTCTACGAGGCGCGTTGGCGCAGGTGCAGGGAGAAGGAACCTGCCCATAGGTGTCGCTCGCGCGGACCTCGAGCCGCGGTGGCCGACGGATCGGGTCTAGTGGGCCTGCCGATAATTACGTCGGTGTAAGTTCGGCTCCAGGATTTCCTCGGCCTGAAAGGTGCCCCTGGTGTCTCGCTGCTCGCCGTTCCGAGTGGTTCTTTCGCCGGAGGATCGTGCGGTGTTGAAGGAACGGGCCTCGTCTCGGAGGGCGAGTCATGCCGAGGTCGTTCGGGCCCGGATCGTGTTGCTGGCGGCCGAGGGCGCGCAGAACGTCGAGATCGCCCGAGGCGTGGGCGTGTGCGTGGACGTGGCCTCCCGCTGGCGGAAGCGCTTTTGTCAGGAGGGTCTGGTTGGCTTGCGGGACCGGCCGCGCTCAGGGCGGCCGCGGCGTTTCGGTGACAAGGTGGTCGCCGGGATCAAGGCGATGGCGTGCGAACGGCCGCAACAGCGCCAGGTGCCGTTGTCGCGGTGGAGCTCGACCGACCTCGCCGCTCAGGCGATGACCGAGGGAATGGTCGAGTCGATCTCGTCGTCGACGGTGCGGCGCTGGCTGCACGCGGCGGCGATCAAGCCGTGGCAGTTCCGGTCGTGGATCTTCCCTCGCGACCCGCAGTTCGCACTCAAGGCGGCCCGGGTGCTGGACCTGTACGGGCGGGTGTTCGACGGCGTGGAGCTGGGCCCCGACGACTATGTGATCTCCGCCGACGAGAAGTCCCAGCTGCAAGCGCTGCGCCGCTGTCATCCCGACACCGGTGCGGGTCCAGGCCGCACACGCCGCGTCGAGTTCGAGTACGAGCGGGGCGGGACGTTGGCCTACATGGCCGCCTACGACGTCCACGCCGGCCGTCTGTTCGGATCGGTGGCCGACAAGACGGGGATCGTGCCGTTCATGACCCTGGCCGATCGGGTCATGACCATGGAGCCCTACTGCAGCGCCCGCAGGGTGTTCTGGGTCGTGGACAACGGCTCGTCTCACAACGGCAAGCGGTCCATCGATCGCATGAGCACGGCATGGCCCAACGCCACCCTGATCCACCTTCCGGTGCACGCCTCGTGGCTGAACCAGATCGAGATCGTGTTCTCCGTCATCCAACGCAAGGTCATCAAGCCCGCCGACTTCGCCGACCTCGCCGCGCTGGCCGACCGACTGGTGCGCTTCGAGGACCGCTACAACGCCACCGCCACCCCGTTCCAGTGGCGGTTCACCACCGCCGACCTGGCCCGGCTGCTCGAGCGTCTGGACGCACACCAAAGCCACGATCTGGCCAGCCCGCTCGCCGCCTGACCCCCTCACCAGGCCATGATGGGCCGGTGAGGCCGCCGCCCCAATCAACCAAGGACAGCCTCACCTGGCGGCTGCGTCACCACGCCCGCGACCACTGGCCTGGCCTTGCCGACGTGCACGTGCGGTTCCGTTCCAACTTCGCCTACGTCGACGGTCGCCTGCCCGACGGCGAGACCATCAAGCTCTGCCGCCTCCGCTACGCCGGCTCGGCCACCACGTGGGGCTTTGCCATGTACCGGGCCAGCCACGACGACTACGAGAACTCCTTCCTCCCAAATGGCCTCATGGCCGGCAGCCCCCAAGACGCCCTCGACTGCGCCTGCAGCCTCTATGTCTAGGCGGCACGAAATACACCGACGAACTAACGCGCGGCACCACTAGCGGCACGTCGGTGCGCCTTTGATCCTTCCCACTTGCGGGCGTGTCGACGAAGATGGCGCGCACCATGGAGCCATGGGTCCAACTGACGAAGTGGGGGCAAGCGGGACGTAGTCCGCACTTCAAGAGCTCGTCGGCCAAGAAGGTGGCTGGTCTGCGGCAGTGATGAAGGGCAGCTCGAGCGAGCAGCATGGAAGACTGGCAACATGCGT
>DASZDM010000187.1:0-4821 GCA_035942015.1 Acidimicrobiales bacterium
AACTCGGCCTGGGAGCCCACGTCCACGGTGCAGGCCTTCCTCGCCGTCACCTCCGCCGGTGGCGCGGGCGCCGTCGTGAGCGTCATGACCCGCATGGGCTCCCCCGCCTTCTACCCTCGACCCACTGGCGGAGCATCGAGCCGTGTGGTTGCTGGGAGCCTTCCGGCCGCTGATCGGAGCGGTGTTCGGGGCGGCCACGTTCCTCGTCGTCGCCGGCGGCCTGCTCGACGTCGTGCCCGACTCCGTCGAGGCATCGCCCACCACCGAGTTGCTATTTTTCGCGGCCCTGGGGTTCCTCGCCGGCTTCAACGAGCGCTTCCCACCGGTGTCCTGTCCAACGCCGCCGCCCGGACCGGCGAGGGGCTCGACGCCACCAGAAGGGAGGCAGCCCCTTCCGCCGGGCAGCGCCCCAACGGGGTGATCGACGAGGACGGCGTCGACACGCCTACCCGGCGTTGACCGGGAGCACCCTGCCGGTGCGCCGCACCGACGGTCAGCCCAACTTGTGACAGGAGCCCCGGATCGTGGTCAGGTGGACCAATCAACGGGTCCCGTCACCTCCAGGTCCTTGTCGTGGTGCGGACGTCTTGTTCTGCTCGAGGGATCTCAGAACAACCACGTTGTCGTCGACCACTCCATGTACGGTCAGGGTTTGCGGCGGCTGCCCCATGTCTCGTCTGGCGACGGCGGTACTCCGCTATCGCGTCCATCTCGGCCTGTCCGCTCAACCTTCCCTCCTCTAGGGTCCTCCCGGCCCTCCCGCCACATGCCGCCGTAGCGCCGCTTCTCGAAGCCGACGACAACCCGTATGAAGCAAATGCCAAGTACATCGCCCGGCGAGCCCGCAGAAGATCAGCTTTCCTCGACCGATCTCGTCCAACTGCAGAATCCGATCGAAGACCAGTTCATGCGGCTGGTGTACGAACGCCAACTGGCCATGGCGACAAGGAGAGGCTGCTCCTATGTCGATGGTGTCCCGGACGGGGAGCTGGAGGTGCTACCGAGCTCTCTCGTACGGCCGGGCCGCCACGTGGTGGTGCGACGCAATATCTGCACCGACGTCACCCGGATGATCGTCGACGCCCGAATCGCCCTGGTCAGCGCACGAGGCACGGACGTACCCGGTAGCACGGAGGTAACGGATCTTCGCGTACTCAGCGGGTACCGGTCGGCACGGGAGCAGCTCGTTATCTGGGCGCGGGAGTACCTGAAGTACTACCGCGCTACACAGGCCGTGCGCCGTGGCCTACCCGGCGGCGAGCACGGGGAGCGTGCCGCCGACCATCTGGCCGACTACATCAGCGTTCGCCTGTTCGCCCCGGGCTACAGCCCGCACCAGCGCGGCGGGACCGTCGACTTGGCCTACCAACAGCACGGACACTGGTCGGCTGCTGATACGAGGCCGACCGCAATCGAGGGTTGGCGAGCCACGTGGTTCTACGCCTGGCTGCGGTCCCGTGCTCACCGGTACGGCTTCGCACAGAACCCAGCCCTCAACGAGCCGTGGCACTGCGAGCACCGGCTGTGCCGCGGGCAACCATGAGGCTGCGGCGACCATTCATCGACAACGGCCAACATCGAGGGTGCGGAGCCTCCTCCCCGGTGCCCTGCGGGCGTGCCCGCAGCGTGGGACAACCTGACACACCACGTGGGATGACGGGGACAGCAGAGAGCCGACGGAGCTACGGAGCCAGGGCGGTCCAGGTCTTAGGTCAAGACGGTTCCGTCGTTTTTCAGCCCTCGGGAGCTCTGGAACGCTTTGACCCCAGCTTCGGTCGTTGACGTCCCACCGAGTGGTGTAGAAGCCGGGGTCCACCACTGAGGCGGGCCACCGGGAGATCTTCGGCTGAACGACCAAGCACAGCTGAAGGGAGATCCCGGTGGCCCTGACCAAGTCTGACGTGACCGAGCTGCTGGACGCGATCCGCGCCGGCGGCGATCTGGATGTGATCCGCAGGGGCGTGGAGCTTGTCCTCCAAGCTCTCATCGACGCTGAGGCGGCGGAGGTGATCGGCGCCGAGCGCTACCAGCGAAGCGAAGGACGCACGAAACTGGCGTAACGGCAGCCGGGACCGGCTGCTGGCCACCAAAGCCGGCGATGTCGAGCTGCGCATCCCCAAGCTACGCCGGGGCAGCTTCTTCCCGTCGATCCTCGAGCGCCGTCGCCGCATCGACCGGGCCCTGTTCGCCGTGGTGATGGAGGCCTACGTGCACGGCGTGTCCACCCGCAAGGTCGACGATCTCGTGGCTGCGCTGGGGGCGGCGTCGGGGATCTCCAAGCCTGAGGTGAGCCGGATCTGCACCGCCCTGGACGCCGAGATGGCGGCGTTCCGGGCCCGACCGCTCGGCCATGTCGAGTTCCCCTACGTGTTCTTGGACGCCACCTACGTCAAGGGCCGAGTCAGCGGCCAGGTCGTCTCCCGCGCCGTGGTGGTGGCCACCGGAGTCAGCATGAACGGCGACCGGGAGGTGCTCGGCTCCGCCGTCGGCGACACCGAGACGGAGGCGTTCTGGGCCGAGTTCTTCCGCTCGCTTCGCGCCCGGGGCCTCACCGGCGTGCGGGTGGTGATCTCCGACCATCACCTCGGGCTCAAGAACGCCATCGCCGCCGTGATGATCGGCGCCGCCTGGCAACGCTCATCCGTCGACATGACCCCAGCGGGGCAGCCCCGCTGGTCACCTCCGCCGCCGGGAGAGGACCTTGGCAGCGTGACCGGGAAGGTCCAGCGGCAGACCCGTCCCTCCCGGCGGTGGCGGACCCTGATCGGCCAGTGGGAGTCGTGCTTCGAGCACCTGGATGAGCGTCCGAGGGGGTCGGCCATGAGGGTGACCGTTCAGAAAGGAGGGACCAGCAGTGGACGCCAACAACAACGAGTGGCCGGCATTCGTCGGCATCGACTGGGGTGGATCTCACCACCAGGTGTGCGTGGTGGATGCCAGCGGACGCCGGCGCAGCGGTCTGCGAGTGACTCACGACGTGGCCGGCCTGAGTGACCTGGATGCGGAGCTGGCTCGCCACGGCGAGCGAGCGCCCATCGCGCTCGAGCGTTCGGAGGGGCTGCTCGTCGAACACCTGCAGGCTCGCGGCCACGCCGTGTATCCGGTGTCGCCTCGCATCGCCGCCCGGGCGCGAGAGCGTCGAAGGATGATCGCTTCGACGCCTTCGTGCTCGCCGACACCTTGCGCCACGAGCACCGGCACTGGCGTGCGCTGGCGCTGCCCTCGCCGTTGCTGGCCGAGATTCGGGCCCTGACCCGGGACCGTGACCGGCTGCTCGAGACCCAGCAGGCCACCGAAGCGCAGCTGCGGGCCATCCTCGAGGCCTACCACCCGGCACCGACGAAGCTGTTTTCCTCCGTCGACCGCCAGATCACGCTCTCGTTCATCCTCGACTACCCAACACCCGCCGCTGCCTCTCGGCTGCGGGCGGCCCGAGTCGGGGGCTTCTGCAGGCGCTACGGCTACACCGGCCGGGCCCCCGCCCAGGTGCTGGCCGAGCGCCTGCGGGCCAACCTGTTGTCAGCCTCGGCGGGCACCGTGGCCGGCAAGTCCTTCTCCGCCCAGTCCTTCGCCCGCCTGCTCCAGGTGCTCAACGAGTAGCTGAGCGACTTCGACGACGCCATCGCCTCAGCGCTGGCCGAGCATCCCGACGCCGCGGTGTTCGCCAGCTTCCCCGGCGTCGGACCGGTGTTGAGCGCCGTGTTGTTGGCCGAGGTGGGTGAGGACCGCACTCGGTTCCCCACCGCCGCCATGTTGTTGTCCGAGGCCGGGCTGGCTCCCGTCACCCGATCCTCGGGGCGGTCACGATCGGTTCGCTTTCGTTATGCGGCCAACGGGCGGCTCCGGGAAGCGGCGATGTGGTGGGCGTTCAACTCCATTAAGGAGTCACCGTGGGCGGCAGCCGCTTTCCGGGAGGCGCGTGACCAGCGCGGTTGAGGGGACCCCGTTGAGTGGTCCAGCCACTATGGGAGTGCTGGCTGGTCGTTGATGGTCCACCGATCGGCGTACTCGGCAGGGGTGAGACCGCCGAGGGACGAGTGGGGCCGGTAGGTGATGTACTCGATGCGCCACGCCTCGGCCAGGACCTGGGCCTCGAGGAGACTGGCGAACTCCTCGGTGTTCAACAGCTCGTCGCGCACCCGGCCGTTGAAGCTCTCGATGAAGGGGTTCTCCCACGGCGAGCCGGGCTCGATGTAGGTCGTGGTCGTGCCGGCCAGGCGACACCAGTCCCGCAGCGCCCAGGCCAGAAGCTCTGGCCCATTGTCCATGCGCAGCGCTCGGGCGTTCCCCGCTCGGCCACGAGGCGCTCGATGACCGAGACCACGGTGTCGGCGTCGCAGGATCGCCCCACCCGTATGGCCAGGGCCTCCCGGGTGTGCTCGTCGACGATGTTCAACAGCTTCAGCCTCCGACGGTCGGCGGTCTCGTCGAACTGGAAGTCAAGGGCCCACACCTGGTTCGGGCGATGCGCCCGCAGCAGCTCGCCGCCACCGGGTGGGTGGGTCCCCTTGCGCCGGCACGGGGCCGACCGGCGCAGGCCCTCTTCCCGCCACAGGCGCTGCGTGCGCTTGCGGTTGATGGCCCAGCCCTCCCGGCGAAGGATGGAGTGGGCGGTCTTCCAGCCCCAACGGGGATGTGCCCGGGCGATGGCCCGAAGTCGCCGCCGGAGCTTGTCCTCCTCGGCCGGGCGGGGACGCGCCAGCAGGCGCTGGGTGGAGCGGTGCTGGCCGGTCACGCCACAGGCACGGCGCTCGGAGACCCCGAAGCGTTGCGTCAGGACCACCACGGCCCGACGACGGCGCTCCGGGGTTAGAAGTTTCC
>DASZDM010000188.1:0-6523 GCA_035942015.1 Acidimicrobiales bacterium
GCTCGAAGCTGAAGTCGGCGTAGGCCGGCCCCCGCCACAGCCCCAGGGCCGCCTCCAGCACATCGAGGGCGCCCTGGGGATCGCCAGCGGCCAGCAAGCGGATGCCCTCGGCCGTCTGGTGCTCGAAGCGCACGGCGTCGACCGACCCCGGATCGACCCGCAGCAGGTAGCCGGGCGGTTGGGTGACCAGCACGTCCGAGCGGCCCCGGTTGGCGCCGGCGGGCTGGAGCAGACGCCGAAGCCGGGAGACGTAGGCCTGCAGCGACGCCATGGCCCGGGCCGGCGCCTCGTCGCCCCACAGCTCCTCCACCAGCCGGTCCACGGCAACCACCCGGTTGGCCGACATCACCAGCACCGCCAGCAGGGCCCGCTGCTTGGGACTGCCGAGGGCCAGCACCTCGCCGCCGCAGACGACCTCCAGCGGGCCGAGGACCCGGAGGTCCATCGCCAGTCGCTCTTCTGCCGTCACAGCTCCAAATCGAACCACACCACGTCGCGCCCGTCGGCCTCGGCGTTGGCCCGCTCGACGTGCGAAGGCCGCAGCCCCGCCCGCTGCATCACCACCATGGCCCCCGCCTGGTCGCTCGGCACCGCCGCCACCAGCGAGCACACCCCCTGGGCTCGTAGGGCATCGGCTAGGTCCTCGATCATCCGCCGGCCGATGCCCTGCCCACGCCGGGACCAAGCAACCACGACGGCGACGAGGCGGACCCATCGACCGTCGCCCAGGGGATGGGTCGCCGCCACCGCCACGGGCTCCTCGTCACTGGCGCCGGCGGCGTCGCGGAGCTCCCAGAGGTCGACTTCGCCGCCGCAACGCCAACCCCGTCCCGCCATGCCTTCGTCGAGCAGGTCGCCCGCCATGGTGCCCCGGGCGGTGTCTTTCACCGCCCGGAATAACAACAGATCTTCGATGCCACTCACATCGTGTCCCTTCTTCTTCGGTGTTGCCGGGTTGGTTTCTCTGCGGAATCGGCACGCGGAGGTGACCGATCGCCACGCGGGTGGCGGGCGACCTCTGTCGCCCGCCACCCCGAAGATCGACTGCCGTTCCGCCATGTCGAGGGCTTCCGGTCGTTCCACCCAGCGATCGAGCCGAGCAAGCCAGTGACCTGAGGAGGTGCCCGCAAGCAGAGCTTGCGGGGACCTCCTCGCTCTACGGGGTGAGCTTCAGCTTGAGAACGCCGTAGTCGTACATGAACCCACCGACCTGGACGAGATAGGTCGAGCCCTGCTCGGTGTCGACCGTCACCGCCGCCTGGAAGGACTCCTCAGGGAACGTTCCGGTCTCCGAAGCGCAGCCTAGCTCGACCAGCCTCTCGCCGTTGCGGGCGTACACCGTCACCACGGTGTCGAACAGGCTCCCAGCGGTATCTACCGTCACCGGTGCGCCGGTGCCCTCGAAGCTGAACCACACGGAGTGACCAGACGGGATCACCTCCTCGGATGCCGGATCGAACATGCAAGAAGGCACGACCTCGACCTCCACGGCCGCCCCTCCTGTCTGCTGGGTCACGCCCCTGCCCAGAGCAACGGGGGTTGCGCTTGCGGGCTCATCGTTGACCGGAACGGGCCCGGTGGGCTGCCGGGCGGGATCGGTGACGTGCCCTTGCGTGTCAAACAGGTAGCCAATGCACCCGCTCAGGTCGAACTCGCCGTTCTCGATGGGCAGGATGACCGATCCTGCGGTGGCCACGATTTCGGTGGTCCGGGTCCGCACCGCTCCTCGCGTGAAGCGCAGCGTAGAGCTGAAGGTCCGCCCGGTCGGCTCGACCCACAGCTGGAGCTGGCCGTCTCCGAGGACGGAACCAGTGCGTTCGGTGATATGCATGTCGTCCCTGAAGACGTACCCTTCGGCGAGCCCCCACGAGTCGTGCTGGTGAGCGATTCCAGTAAGCCACGGCTGCGTTTCGCCTGGTGCAGTCAGGTACAGGTCAATCGTGGGCCCCTCAATCCAAAGGTCAAGCATGCCGGCTTCTCCGGTCACCGTGCAGCGCAGCGACTCTGCAGTCCCACGGATGATGAGCGAGCGGGGATTGGACTCCTTCACCGCTTCCTGAACGTGGGAGCCCTGGCACGCCGAGAGCTCGAACTTCCGGCCGTCCGAAATCTCGAGAGAGCCCTCCGCGCTCACGGCTCGCACCGTCTGGGTGAGATGGCTCGTGCGGTTGCCCATGTGGGTGGTGTTGCGGTCGGTCTGGGGCTCCCCGAAGTCCAAGTGCAAGACGATGGCCGCGTGGGCGGCGTCCTCACCCTGACGATCCAGCAGCGGGGCATTGGCCTGCAGTCGGGCTCCGTCGAAGACCACGTCGATGCGGGGATCATCGATCTCGGTTCGGAGGCGAGGAGGTACGAGCTCCACGTCGTCGTTGGGCCCCCACACGTCGAGGCCGACGACGTGCCGTGCTTCGCTACCGCCGACCATGAGGTGGATGATGCCCTGGTTCGTGCTGGCCGCGCAGACAACGCTGAGGTGGTCGAACTCGCCGCGCACGACCCGGCTGTCGCCCCGCTCGACCCGCTGGCCACCGCCGGGCGCCGGCGAGGCAGGCGGGCCCAGCCCGACGATGCTCAGCGCCGTCACTGCGCCGACAGCGAGCACGCGTACGCGACGCCGACTGGATGTGGCATGTGGACGATCGCCATCACGGGGGCGCAGGGTGAGCTTCGTCGTCTCAGCGCGGCGAGCTTTCTCCTGGGGCTCGCTCTGGCGGGCATGACTCTTGTTAAACCGAACTTTCATGGTGGGTCTCCTTTCACTATCAGGGATAGGAGGAGGGTGCCCTAGGGCACTTGCAAGACGCTTGCATCGACTTGCAAACGACTTGCAAAGCCCGCGGGAGTCGACGCCGTGGTAACGGGGCGCACGACGGCGGCTGCGTCCGGTGTTGAGCGGGGTTTCGCCGACGCACATCCAGCGATCCAGCGAGAACGACGAGCGGGACCTAGGTGTGGTCCGATTTGCACACTGTGACGGCGGGGCGGCGACCGAGGTTGGAGTCCAGGTGCTGGACCCGATGGAGGTCATCTGCGACTCCCTGTCCCTCGGCAGTCCCAAGCAGCGAGCCCTGCTGGCGGTGCTGATGATGTTGGCCAAGCGGGTGGTGGGCGTCGACCGCCTGGGGAAGCCAAGGTCCTCCACCAGTCCGTCGACTTCCAGCCGAGCTCCAAGCCAGCGGCCCCGGTGTTTGCCCTGGCTACCTCAGAGCCGTTGCCGCCGCCGATCTCAGCGTCTGCCGCCCCACCGACCCAGGAACCGCTCGTGAATCGGGACCTAGAGCTGGAGCAGCTGGCGCACCCCAGTGATGGGCGTGGGGGTGTGGGTGGGGCGGTGGTGATCCATGGCGAATCAGGCATCGTCAAGTTCCGCCTGGCTCGGGAAGTCGCCCGTTGGGCGGGCGGAAGCCGGCGCTGCCGTGGGAGAGGGCGGCGGCGTCGAAGGAGGCGTGGCCGCCCCTACTGGCCCTGGACGCAGGCCCTGCGCCAGGTGTTGGAGCATCCGCGACGGCAAGCTGGCGTTCGAACCCGCGGATCGGTTATCGTTCCTCCACCTGCTCAACGATGAGCTGTATCGCGGGTTTGTCACGGACGTGACGTTTGAGGCGCAGCGGAAAGCGGCGGCGAGCTCGTAATCCCCCGGTCGACTCGCACCTTGTGGCAAAGACTGCCTTCGGAGAGGCATACGCCTGACTCGGCTCGCCGGCGGACCCACCGGGCTTCTCTCCATGAACACAAGCTCATCGCCGAGCGCTGCGAGGCCCCCCATGCATCAGATGCAATACGCGGCCGTCTGCTGGTGGAGCCGCATATTCCTGTGACGCATGTTCTCCCTGTCGAGGCGCACGGGGTTACGGCTGCGTTGAGCATTCGCCACCGGCCGTGACCCGCTCCAGGCATCGGGCCAGCACGGCTTGGCGGGTCGCAGCGGTCTCCGGCATGGCCAACAGGGCATCCACCAGCGCGGCGGCCAGCTCTTCCTGGCGGTCACTCGGTCGCGCAACCGCAAGCTCAAGGTTCTCGATCACCCAAGGCGCCAGGGCCGCGGGCGCAGCGCTGAGAACCGAGGGATCGTCCGCATCGAGGACCCCACCCCCGTCGAGATAGCCACGAAGAAAGGCCACCACACGATCGTCGTCGTAGGCGCCGTCCACACGGCTGCCCCACAAGACGGCGAACGAAGCCCGTTCCCAGCGGGGCCAGGCCGGACCAGCCGCCTCCCAGTCGACCAAGCGGAGGCCGGTCGCCGAAAACATGACGTTGTGGGCATTGAGGTCCCGATGGCTTCCCACCAGCTCGCCCCGGCCCAACTCGCTCGGTGGCGCTTGGGTGGCCATGGTGACCACCGGACCGAGCGTCTCAGCGAGTCGACACGCCCAAGGCGCGCCGCCGCCCATCCGAGCAAGTTCCGCCCACCGCTCGGGATCGACAGGCGGAGAGGGAGCCGGTTGCCGTGCGGGGATCCGCAGGCCATGGAGCCGGGCGACGATGCGCCCCATCGCTTCGGCCTCTGCGCCCGACGTATCCTCGTTCTGCTTGGCGGCGCCGTCGATCCAGCCGTGGCAACGAAAGGTGACCCCGCCGATCTCGGTCCAGCCGTGGCCGACCGCCGTCACAACCGGCGGAGCCATCGGCACACCTGCGGCGTGGGCGGTGGCCTCGATCGCGAAGGCAGCGGCGGGATCGGCGATCGGCCGGCGGCCGTGCCGTTTCACGGCCCACACGCCAGCGGTGGTGGCTAGGCGGAATACCTGGTTGTGGCCGCCCCAGCCCTCCGCCGCCCGCTCCAGGGGCCGCTGCGGCTCGCCCAGACGGAAGTCCTCGGCGATCAGAGTCTCGAGTTCCAGGTCACCACCGGACACCGTTGATCTCTAGCAGACCGGCGCGAAGGGCTCCGCTATCTCTCAGCCCGTTCGGCGATGGCAACTTCGACGAGCAACTCCTGGGAGTTTCGGTCTTGTGGCCATGGTCACCGCGCGAAGCAGGCAGGGCCGTCGGGCGGCGGCTCAGGCCGGTCGTCGGGCCACAGCACCGTGGCCTTCGCGGCGGCCGCCCTGAGTGGATCGGCTGACAGGGCCACCCGCGTCTCGGGGACCCCCCTCGAGGGCCACTCCACGACGAGAGCTAGCGGCCCTTTCGGCGAGCGGCCAGAGCCACATCGTCGCCCGCCAGTGCGACCGCCGCCGCCACCACGCCCGAGGCTAAGTACGGGCCCATCGGAAGTGCCGTCGTCGCTCGGGCGGAAAGCCCGGAACCCTCCGTAAGTGGCCTTCGATCCGTCGGAGAACTGGAAGCCGAGCCGCAGTGTGGAACTCCACGCCCGTGGTGTAGGCGATGAACCCGTCGGCGGTGACGGCGACTTCCGGCCCCCGAACTAACACAGCTTCCATGTCAGCGAAGCCGCCTACCACGGTCTCCGGGGCCGCCATCCACTCCGGCGGTCGGTATTCCTCGGGCCCCTCGGTTGGCGGAGGCGGCGGCATCTCGTCGAAGAACCCCATGCCTTGAGCATCTCGCCCAGCGGAGCATCTGTGCGGGACCGCTGACACGTTGCCTGCGTGGCCGCTGAGATTCCGGCTGCTTGTGCAGCTCAGGCAAATTGAGAGTGCCCGCTGTGGAGGGGCGAGGCCATCGGCAGAGCACACTCTCAACCTCTCGCAGCCAGGTCCTTCGCCGCTGCTTGCCGAAAGATCGGGACGGAGAACGCGACCCCGAACTTGCGCAATCGCGGTGACATCAAGTTTGCACATATGGTGCCATTTCGATCGGTTACGGCAGCCCCAAGAACGTGGGGACACTCGCCGCTACGGAAGTGTCCCGACAAGAACGGGACAGCAGTCCCTGGACACCGGGACAAATGGCCCAGCATGCTCCAACCATGATCACTAGACTCGTAACGCTTCATGGCGTCGTCGCTGCCGTCGAGAATACAGCCCGGGACCGGGTAGCATGCGGTTGACGGGGCGGGTCATAAGCAGCGAGACGTCGGTGGGTATCCCCGGTCTCGTCGTGTCGCTCAAGGTCGGCGGCGACGGAGGGGCACGTGGGCGTGTGGTCGCGTCGACCCGAACGGACCGGCGGGGAAGTTTTGCCATTGAGGTGGAAGACGGCTTGGGGGACCTTACCGCAGCGGTAACCGGCGTTGAAGACGCACCAGAGGCCACACCGCTTGCGACCGGTACCGTGGGCTCCGGCGTTGAGGAACTCGTCATCGCGCTTGGCGATCGTCCCTCGGTCGCTGCGCCGCAGCTCGCCGCCGAGCTGGCCGAGCGCGAGCGTATCGCTCGCGAGGCGGACGAGGAGTACTCGCTCGTCGCGATCGGCGTCGAAAGGGCCGCCGTCGTAGAGGAGCTCCGCGAGCGTCGCCAGCTGGCATCACGAACCCGCAAGAAGTTTCAGTCGTTTCTCTCGGCGCTGTCAAGCGTGCCGGAGGACGTCCGGCAGAGCAACCGCTTCGTGCGGTCGGATGAGAGCGTGCGCGAGGTCTCTGCGAAGGCCATGGAGGAGCAGCTTGTGGGGGTCGTTG
>DASZDM010000189.1:0-3076 GCA_035942015.1 Acidimicrobiales bacterium
TGATGTGCGTCTAGTCGTAGGCGCGGATAGCGCGGACGTTGAGGGCCACCATGGCAAGCCCGAGGACGGCGACCACGGCAAAGCCTCGGCCGACCGTCGCCCAGTCGTAGTCCTCGAGGATGAGCGAGCGCAGCGCCTCCATGATGTAGGTGACGGGGTTGAACGTCGCCGCGATCTCCATGGGGCGGGTGAGCAGCTCTCGGGGGACGAAGTTCGGCGTCAGGAACAGCAAGGGAAAGAAGATGAGCGAGCCCGACTGGGTGGCGGCGGCGCTCCGGGTCTTCAGTGCGATGAGCTGCACGAACCCCGAGAACACCACCGCCCACGACGACGCCAGCACCAACAGCAGGACGAAGCCGAGCGCCCCGCTGGCGACCGAGATCCCGAACGGTAGAGCCACCAGCACGATCAGAGCGGAGATGGCGACGCCCTTGGCCGCCTCCGCCGTCAGGCGGCCGAGCACAATGGCGGTGCGTGACACCGGCGCAGCCCGGAGCTTGTCGAAGTAACCGCCCTCGATGTCCTCGACGAGGTACAGCGCCGCGCTTCCGAACGACGCGGCGAGCAACAGGGCGACGGGGACCTGGAAGGCGGCGTAGTTCTGGCCCTCGAGGAACGACGTCGCACCGGCGGGGAAGATCCTGCCGGCTTGGCCGACGTTCACGACAAGGAAGAAGAGCGGGATGAACACCGTCGGGAACAACGTCTCCGGCGTCCGAAGCGCCTCACGGATAGCCCGCTGACCCAGCGCCCAGAACTGGGTCATCGATGCCCGCTCAGGACGACGTGGACCGGGCGAGGCGAGCGCAGCCACGACCCCAGGCCGACCGAGACCGACCTCACGGCTGCACCTCCTGTACTTGTCCGGCGATGCGCTCGCGAGTTCGGCCGGTCGCGTCCAGGAAGACCTCGTCCAAGGAAGGTTCACGGTCCACAGACAGGCGCTGGCGAAGATCGGCCTTTAGCTCGTTCGGTGTCCCTTCCCGCACGATGAGCCCGTCGTCGATGATCGCCAGCCGGTTGCAGAGCTGGTCGGCCTCCTCCAGGTACTGCGTGGTCAAGAACACCGTCGTCCCTTCGCCGTTGATGCGTCGCATCTCGTCCCAGACGGTGAGCCGGCTGGCCGGGTCCAGCCCGGTCGTGGGCTCGTCCAGGAAGAGGACCTGGGGCCGATGAACGAGAGCCGAGGCCAGGTCGAGCCGACGCTTCATGCCCCCCGAGTAGCCCTTGATCCGCCGGTCGGCGGCGTTGACGAGATCCACCAGTTCGAGCAGCTCCTGGGCGCGGTGAGTCGCCTCGGTCGACGAGCTGCCGAACAGGCGCGCCTGCAGGACGAGGAGCTCCCGTCCGGTCTGGCGGGGGTCTAGGCCGGCCTCTTGGAGTGCGACCCCGATACCCCGGCGGGCAGCGTCGGGATCGGCGCTCACGTCCACGCCGGCCACGCGCGCCGAGCCCGACGTGATAGTCATCAATGTCGTCAGCATTCGCACTGTGGTCGACTTTCCGGCGCCGTTCGGTCCCAGAAACCCGAACACCTCGCCCTCGGCGACGCTCAGGTCGACGCCCCGCACCGCGTCCACCGTTCCAGCCCGGCCGCTGAAGCGCTTGACCAGCTGCTCCGCCTCCACCGCAAGCGTCATCGCCGGACCCTAACCAGTCCCCGCGCGGTCCTCAGCCCGATGACTGCTGCGGGCGAGTACGCCCGCCAGGGCAAAGGCCAGGCTGTCGAGCGGAGGCCGTCCGCCCGCAGTAACCGAAGATGACCGCCACCGCATCGCGGTTCCCTTTCCCCCTGCCTCAGCCGGCGGTGTGAGCCGCCGGGATCGAAGGTTTAGACCGTAGGACTGAGCCTGAGGTCGCTCGCTCATGGCTAGTAGAAGCGGAAGGAACCGACTTCGTGCAGCTGGGTCATAACCGGCGCCTCGTCGCATCGGGTAGGTCGAGCCACCCGTCGTCGGTCGCCGGCGGCTGGTCGGGGATGGCGAAGATGTTCTCACCGCGACCGATGGCGGCGACCGTGGAGATGACCCCGGCGATTCCGTAAGCTCGGGCGGGCCCACGTACTGCTGTGCTCGTGAAAGCTGTTGCCCTCAGCAGGGGCCTACGGGCCACCGCCGTGAGAACTGGCAAGCCGCTGGATGAACCCCCATCGGTGTCCCTCGGGATCGGTCACCGACAGCTCCCTGACCCCGAAGGGTCGGATGCTCGGTTGAGGCACCTCGTGGCCCGCGTCGACCAGCCGAGCGTGGACGGCGTCAACGTCGTCCACCACCATCCCGACCCACGACCCGAGGCCGCCGGTGCGCTTCTCCCAATCCGGGACCGGGCCATCGAGCCATACCTCACCACCGCCACCCGGGTCGAGCTCGACGTTGGTGACGACGCCATCGTCGTTCGACCACCGGCCGCGCTCCGCCCAGCCAAGCACGGTTGTGCACCAGTCGGCGACCGCTCCGGCGTCGGCGCAGAACAAGTAGGGAATCAGGCCGCGTACTTCGGTCATGGTTTGCTCCTCTCAGCTCAGTTCATCGCTCACTGCGAGGAGTGTGCCCTGCCGGCCCCGTCCCGTATTGGACGAAGGGAACCTCAGCCGCTCGTTGACCCCTCTTCAGCTCTCCAGGCGCCTGGCGTGCAACCGGCGAAGCGGCGCCACTCCCGTATGAGGTGCGACTGGTCGGCATAGCCAGCTTGGTGTGCGACGACAGCGAGGGATCCGCCGGACCCCTCCGCTCGGAGGAGCCGGGCGGACCGCTGGAACCGGCCGAGCCGCGACAGCTGACGTGGTGTGGCGCCCGTAACTGCACGGGTTCGCCGAGTGAGGTGCTGGCGGCTCCATCCGAGATTCTCAGCTACCGCAGAAACCTGTCGACCTTCGATGAGCGCACGGGAGGCGGCGTCCACCAGCGCGTCGTGCCGGCGTGGCGAGCGCAGGAGACGGCGAAGCTCGGCATCGACCGCGCCGAACCGCTCCGACCACGTCGTCGCATCGCGGACCCGCTCGACCATGCGGGCGCCAGGGCGGCCCAGCAGATCGGGCAACGCAACGGCACGGCCGTGAAGGTCGTAGCCGGACACG
>DASZDM010000190.1:0-5627 GCA_035942015.1 Acidimicrobiales bacterium
ATGTCCGCCGACCCGAAGGCGATCCGGCCACCATGGTCATCCCCGGCATGCAGCCGCAGGACACCTCGTCGAACGCCATCGTCCGCTTCTTGGCCATGACGCACGCCGCCCTTCGCGAGCGCTGCGTGTACCAGGGGGCATCGGTGTTCGGGATCGCCGCCGACCGTCCCGACGCTGTCGGCCAGGACATCCCGCGGATCGCGCGGCACGTGGATTACATAGCGCCGATGCTCTATCCGTCGCACTGGGTGAACGGCGAGTACGACGTCGAAAACCCCAACAAGCAGCCCTACGACATCATCAAGGCCACGCTCGCCGACTTCCAGGCCAAGACGGCTGGCACGGGAGTCGCGCTGGTGCCGTGGCTGCAGGACTTCAGTCTTGGCCATACGTACGGGCCCGCCGAGGTCCGCGCCCAGATCGACGCGGCGGCCAGCCTCGGTGTGCCCGACTGGCTGCTCTGGAACGCCGCCGTGGTGTACACCGCAGGCGCCCTCGACCCCTCCCTGCTGGTCGTCCGCAAGTAGTCGCGCCGCGCCCTCAAGTTCCCGGTCGCCGGTGCCGACGACCCGACCGTCGAGAGGGGATGGAGCGTCGGTATGAGGAAGAGCAAGCACGTCGGGTTCGCGGTCATCTGCCTGGGGATCGTCCTGATGGCTGCGGCCGCGGTGCTGCCCGTCAGCCCGGCCACGCAACGCTTCGGCCCCTTCCGGGTCGACATGCGGGGCGACAGCTGCGGTCCAGCCGCCTACGTGGCGTTCCGTGACACCGACTCGGTGTGCCGGGAAGCCGCTCAGCGACGGCTGCTCACCACGACAGGCGTCGGTCTCCTCGTCGTGGCCCTGGGCATGGCGATGTTCGCCGGTGGAGACGCGCCGCGTGGATCCAGGATCGAGGTACCGAGCCCCCGGGCTAGCCGCCGGACTCTGTCTCGCAGTCCAGGCAGTAGACGTTATAAGCCCGGCTGATCACCGGCTGGGCCACGTTCCGGACCTGGATGCCTCCGGGGGTGAAGCCCTTCTCCGTCCCACCATGGGCGTGGCCGTGGACGGCCAGGTCGGCGCCCACCCGATCCACCGCCTCGCCCAGCAGGTAGCTCCCCAGGAACGGATAGATCTCCAGCCGTTCCCCCTGCAGGGTTCCCTCGCTGGGCGAGTAGTGCATGAGCGCCACCCGTCGCTCGACACCGGCGCCGGCCAGGTCGTCGAGCGCTTCTCTCAGACGGTCTGCCGCCTCTTGGGTGTGGCGGACGTAGGCCTTCATCATCGGTTCGCCGAAGTCGCTCCCGCAGGCCCCGGCGAACCCGCTGCCGAACCCCTTCACGCCGGCGATGCCCAGGGGCGTGCCGTCCACGTCGATGACCGTGGAGGTGCCTTCGAGCACCTGGACGCCGATTCCCTCCAGGACATCGGTGACCACCTTCTCCTGGTCGGAGTGGTAGTCGTGGTTGCCGAGGACTGCCACGATCGGGACCGGAAGGTCGCGCAGCTCGCGGGCCAGGACGGCCGCTTCCTCGGGGTCGCCGACCCGGGTGAGGTCACCCGCCAACAGGTACACGTCGGCCTGCTCGGCGATGTCTTCCAGGTGAGGGCGCAGGGTGCCCGCGGAGTCCTGTCCGAAGTGGATGTCACCCACGGCCGCAACCCTGATCACTGGATGTTCTCCACCCGTGGCTGGTTGCCCATGACCGTGAGGACGGTCTCGTTGTGGACCTCGTACTCCGGGAGCACCTCGGAGGCGACCGCACCGACGGCCTGCTGGCGCTCGGGCGTGGCGACCTGGCCGGTGAGGAAGACCTTGCCGGCCACGACGCGGACCTGGACGCCCATCTCCGCCACCCTGTCGTCGGTGGCCAATGCATCACGCAGTCGCTGGATGGCGTAGTCCTCAGGCTCGATCATCGTCGGTTCACGGGTGAATCGTCTCAGGCGTCGAAGATGGATTGGAACAGGGCTCGGACCGGCTTCACCGGGACACCGAGGTCATTGGACTGCGCGTAGAGCAACAGACTGAGCACCCGGCGGGCGCCGTGCCGGCGGGCCCGGGCCACCAGGTAGTCCCAGTCGAGGTCGGACCCGGTGATCACGCCGAGCGCGTCGTGCCAGTGGTGGGGCATGTGCTCGGCCGCGGTGAGGGCTTTCATGATCAGGAGATCCTCAGGGGCGATGATGCGGGCCGCGCAGCCCCGCACCTCGACCACCCGGGCGTGGGCCAGCATCTCCTCGTCGAGGTAGATGTCGCCGGTGGACCGAAAGATGACGTCGACCATGATGTCGTCCTTGAACGCCTTAAACAGCCAACGAGCGTCGGTTTCCTCGGTGGTGAAGCCCGCGGCGGCCAGCGCCTCGAGGGTCAGGCGGGCGCTCTCGGGTCGGACGAACAGGTCGATGTCGTTGGTGCCCCGCGGCCGTCCGAGCTCGGCCGAGCTGATCCCACCCATCACCAGATGGGCGATGCCCTTGTCCTCGAGCGCGGCGATGGCCTCGCTGAGGACGGTGAGGAACCGTCCCTCGTCGACGTCGCGCCCATGAGGCGGCGGACCGTGGCCCATGGTTGGGAACTACCCCCGCTCGCTCGGGGCAAACGGTGCCGCCCGGCCTGCCGGCCGTGCCGGAGCGGCAGCGTAGGCTCCTGCCGGAAGGCCGTCGAAGGGCGGCGAGCGCAGCGACCAGGAGAGCACTGAGCGAGCACGCCGCCCGGCCTGCCGGCCCTGCCGGAGCGGCAGCGTAGGCTCCTGCCGGAAGGCCGTCGAAGGGCGGCGAGCGCAGCGACCAGGAGAGCAATGAGCGACCAAGAGGTTCCCGAGCCCGACGCCGTCGAGCAGGCCCTGCCCGTGGCCGAAACGGCCGGCTTCGGCGACCCGTCGCCTGATCCGGAGGCGCCGGAGGCCGACGCCCTCGAGCAGGCGATGGAAGCCCCGGTCGACGAGGAGGAAGGCCTGCGGTAGACGGCTGCCGAGTCGCCCGCGTCAGCCGAGTCGTGCCCGGAGAAACTCCAGGGTGCGGACCCACGCCTGTCGGGCGGCGTCCTCGTCGTAGACCTCGGGCCGGGTGTCGTTGAAGAAGGCGTGGCTTGTGCCGGGGTAGGTGAACACCTGCACCTCCTTGCCGAGGTCGCGGAGCTGCGCCTGGAAGGCGGCGACTGACTCGCGGTCGGCGAGGTCGTCGTGCTCGGCGTAATGGCCCTCCACCGCGGCGGTGAGGGCGGACCAGTCGGGCTGGGAACCGTTCGGCGCTATCCCGTAGAAGGGCACCACCGCCCGGACCGCGTCGGGGCGGAGGGTGGCCAGCCACAGAGCCAGGCCGCCCCCCATGCAGAACCCGACCACGGCGACGCCGTGGCCCCGTACGGAGGGATGGGCCTGGAGGAAGTCGACCGCGCCGGAGAGGTCGCGGGCGGCCCGCTCCAGGTCGAGGGCCATGGCCGCCTTGGCCGCCTCGTCGGGCTCCCGGTTCGGGACTGTCTTGCCGTGGTAGAGGTCGGGCGCCAGGGCGGTGAAGCCCTCTGCGCACAGCCGCTCGCAGACGTCGACGATGTGGTCCACCAGACCCCACCACTCCTGGATCACGATGACGCCCAACCCGGCGCCCTCGTGGGCGGGGGCCAGGTAGCCACCGCCGGTGCTGCCGTTGCTCGGGAACTCGACGTGCTGGCCCATCGTGTCGTCCTACCCCGATGTGCGTCCGGTCAGCTCCGCGGCGTCCGGGCAGTCACCGCGGTGGAGCGCCTCGGCCGGCGGCTGCGGCCCGTCGGGGCCGACCACGGCGGTGGCCAGATCCAGGGGCACGACCTCCCAGTCCGCGTCCCAGGGATCGCCCAGGGCGGTGACGTTGTTCACCATGGCCGCCCAGAGCCCGGCCGGCAGGACCCGGCCGACGCCGGCCACGACCCATACCGGGATCTGCTCGGTGTAGGCGACGGCGGCTGCGGCCCGCGATCCGGTGACGGCCAGGAAGCCTCCGGGCCCCACGGCGGACGCGTCGAGCACCACGAGGGTGCTCCCAGCGACTGCGGCGCCAATGCCTGCCTCGGGCACCAAGGCGGCCACCGAACCGGCCCGGTCGAGGGCGGCCACCAGCGCGGACCCGTGGCCGAGAGAGTCGACGACCAGGACCTGGGCGTCGCCCCGGCGGCGGAGCGTTTCTGCGACCTGCTCCGGCCATCCGAGCACGGTCATCACCACGTCGTCGGGCAGCGCGGCGGCCACGACGGCGGGCGTCGGGTCGGCCCGGAGCGCCTCGGCGGACCTCCAGGCCTCGGTGTGGGGATCCGGAGAGGCAACGACGCGCGCCGCCAGCCACCACAGGGGCCCGGACGTGGCCTGTCGGTCGACCAGGCGCCGGCATGCCATGACCAGGGCCCGGGGGTCGTCGGCGCAGCCGGCGAGCGCGGCCGCCGCCTCCCGGGCCAGCACGCCCGGGTCCTCCGCGGACGCCCCGGCGACCATCCGGAGCCGCTCCATCGGGTGCATGCGGTTCGCTGGGGGCTCAGTGACCGGGCTTGAAGACCATGAGGAAGAGGATGACCACCCAGAGCACGTTCACGATGGCGCTCACCGTGGCCGCCTTCTTGCCGAGCGCCTGCATCGGCAGCGACTGAGCGCCTTCCGATCCGCTGCGCATGGCCACCATCTTGCGGATCGTCGGCACCTGGATGCCCGTCGCCAATCCCACCATCACGATGTAAAGCAGGAAGGACAGCGATATCCATGCCTCGCTGAACTTCCAGGTGTCGTCACTGAGCAGGACGAGGAGGATGCCGAGGATGGGGACGGCGTAGATGGACACGGTGGGAACTGCGCCGGTCACCTTGAGCGTTGTCTCGGCCACGGCCAAGCCCTCCCGCCCAGGTCGGTCGAGCGCCTCCCTGCCGTAGAAGCCGGCGATGAACACCCCTCCGAAACCGATGATCACGGCAAGGATGTGCAGCACCAACACCAGGTTGTAGAAATCGGTGTCGACTCCCATGGCCTCCTCCCACTTCGCTCAACGGAACATAGTTGGGTTACCTTCACCCCGCCGTGGCAACCAATCCTGCTCCTGATCTGGCGCTCGTTCCGATCACCGGCCACTCCCGCACGGTGCGTGAGTGGCTGACCACGTTCCACCTCCTGCTGGTGGCGGTGGATCCGGCCAACGTCCGCAGCCGGTGGATCGTCCCCACCGCCGCCCGGGTCCTGTTCGAGTACGAGCAGGCCGACTGCCGGGTGGCCTGGCTGGTGGCCGGTGACGCCGCCGACGCCCGGAAGCTGCTGGGCCGGTGGGCCACCGACATCATGACGTTCGTCGATCCGGAGCTGACGGCCATCAAGGGCTTCGGCATCGGGACGCTTCCCGCCATCGTCCACGTCGGGATGGAGCTCACCATCGTGAACGCAGTCGAGGGATGGGACCCGCCGGCGTGGCGGGCCCTGACCGTGGAGCTGTCGCGGCGGATGTCGTGGAGCCGTCCCCACATCCCGGCGCCGGGCGACCCGGGGCCCTTCGAGGGCGCTCCGCTCCCCCGGGCCTAGGGCGAGAGTTACCCCGGGGCCTGTGACCCGCTGGTGAGGGAGAGGGCGGCCAGGACCAGGAGCGACGTCGGCGCCTCCCTGAGCTCGCCGAGGATGTACGTCGAGCGGTTCACCG
>DASZDM010000191.1:0-4605 GCA_035942015.1 Acidimicrobiales bacterium
CGTCGAGACGACCCGGTTTGCCCCCGATGTCCTCGAGGATCTAGGCCGTCGGGGGCACCGCGTGATGCCCAGTTCCGCCAATCCGTGGATTCCGTGCTTCGGGGAGGGAGAGTGTGAGTACGCCGCTCAGCCGTTCACGAACTCGGCCGGGGTCGACCCGGCGACCGGTGAACGCCAAGCCGCTTCAGACCCACGCATCTTCGCAGCGGGTCAGCCGACCGGCCTCGCCGCCGTCGCTCAGGCCGACGGTGGCTAGGGCTGAGCCATACAACTAAAAGTGGCTCTCCGAGCGGGTCCGTGTGCCATGTCCGGCCCGGTAAGGGTAGGCAGTTGGCGCCGCTTCACGGGGGACGGGGTCCGTAGCCGGGGGCTCGGCACAGCGAAGCGAGCTGACGAACGTGATCTGGCACTCCGAGTCTTTGGGGGTAGAACTCCCGACCTGATCTCAATGGACCGTCGTTCACCTCGTTTGACCCGAGGTGGCTTGGCCGCCGACGCAATCCCGGGGTGAGCTATGGCTGCGCGAGTACACCGGTCGGAGGTGCTCACCTCGCTTGGCGTCGTGTTGATGCTCGCAGCACTGGTGGCCGCGTTCCCTGCGGGCAACAGCTTTGACCCTGTGCACGACTGGCAGACGTCCCTGACGTTCGTGCTCGGGGCAGCCGTTGGGGGGGCCGGTATCGCCAGGGAGAACGCTGCACGTCATGCCCGGCTCTTTCGCAGCGTGGACGAGGTGATCGACGGGGACGCTACCTCGAGGAACAAGCTGGAAGGCTGGTACCGCGGGCGGCGAGTGACGCTAACGATCTGTCCGGCGAGCGCGTCTGCTGTGTCGATGGGTTCCTACACGCTCTGCCTCGACGTTCTCCCTTCAGGCACTAGCTGGAAACTGAGGTACGGGCGACAAGGCGGATTTGGACCGAACCGCTGGTACGTGAGCACGCCCGAGGACACCAAGGCCACCGTCCGCGCCATGGTCGCATCGGCGACGTTTCGTGACCGGTTTACAGAGGTCGGAGCGGTGTCAGCGGTGGAAGCTTGGCACCCAAGGCAGGTGTCTAACGTAGAATGGGGGACCCGGAAATCGAATGCCGTTCTTTCGGCCGCCGCCGCGAGCTGTGCTACTCCGTCGCCGTGCGAGATGGACTGGTGGACCAAATTGCGGCCGAGCAGTTCACCGCTCAGCTGGAACTGCTCACGAACCTCGCTGAGTTGGACCTGAAGGTGCACACATGATCCTCTCGAGGTGCTTACTGAGCGGTGCACGGTGCGCACCCGCGTGCGTCGCCACTGACCGTTGGGCGTGTTACTAAACTCCGCCCGTGGCAATAATTGAGCCGGCCGCCATTAAGCACGCCGCTCGATAACCGGCGTGATGTGCCCGGACCAAGGCCCGATAACACGCGCTTAATAATCCGTTCCCGCTGTCTACTCGCGGCGATCGGGGCTTCGCGTGGGGCCCGAGCGGTGGGTCGAGGAGCGCCTCGGAGCAACTGCGCCTCGTCGTTACCGGGCGCCTGGTAGGTGCCGTACTCGGGCGACCCTGCGCCGCGCCATCGAAGCCGCCGCCCGTGGTCGGGCGCGCCCATTGGTGCACGAGAGAAAGCAGCGGGCGGCAAGGTGCTTTGGCCTCACAACGATCCCGAGACCGGGGCGAGGCAGCTACTACGCCTTATGTCTCCTCTGTCAGGCCACGGACAGCGGCCGGTATACGGCCGTTGATATGCGCTACTCCATCTTCGACCTGCCACAGCTTGATGACTGGATGCTGGCAATAGTCGAGCGGTCCGCGAGGGCCGGTTGGGGGGTGCGGACTGGCACCATTCCCACTTCCGGGCCAAACTTGAACCCCCCGGTCTCTACGAGGAGCTGACCCGTGGACCTCACTGGTTGCCCACCCGACGATGACGGCGGTCGTGAGCGCGTTCGCTACTTCTTCGGGATGCTCATGGGTGACGACGACTTCACTCAGGAACAGACCTATCTCCTTGCCAAGGCCCGTCGACACAACCGGATGCTCCACGGGTGGGGCATCGTGACCGGTCTTGAAGTGAGCGGTTCCGGATCCGAGGGCCGACAGGTGTCCGTGGCGCCTGGATACGCCCTCGACCCGTGCGGCAATGAGGTCAGCGTCGAAGAGTCCGTTCTTGTTGACGTCCCGGATGACGAGGTGACCTCTGTCGCATTGAGGTTCGAGGAGGTTGTTGTAAGAGAGGCACGCGTCCGAGATTCCTTCGTGATCCAGTTGGTCCGTGATCCCACTGAGCCCTGGATCGTTCTGGCTGCGATCACGGCCGATGGAGACAGAGGCGTGGCCATTGATACCTCGGTGCGCCGGCGGCTCGCAGCGGACTGATCCGCCGATGCGCCGGTCGTGGAACCCGGTCTCGCCCATGTCGTTCCTGCCAGGCGCGCTCCAGGAGCACGTCATTCAGTTGCCGGCGCCCGGTGGTCGTTCAGCCAAGCGGGAAAGTCCTTTAGGCTCCGGAGCACGACATCGGCGCCGGCGGCGGTGAGTTCCTCGGTGGAGGCCGGACCGGTGGCCACCGTTACCGACAGGGCCCCTGCCGCCCGGGCGGCGAGCACGTCGGCAGGATGGTCGCCGACGTAGATTTCGGCGCCGTGGGCGATTAGCGCGTCGGCCTTTCCCTCGCCGAACCGCCAGCCGAAGACCGCGTCGGCGGCCACGTCCACCGCATCCAGGCCGGCTCGGGCGTGGGGCTCGTACTTGGCCGTCACCACGATGACCTGGCCTCCCCTGCGCCGGACGGCCTGCACGGCCTCGACCGCCCCCGGCATCGCCCTGGTGGAGGCCGCACCGACCACCTCGAACAGCTCCCGGTAGCGCCACGCCGCAGCCTCGATGCGCCCGGGTGGTACCCACCGGGCGAGCACGGTTTCCAACGGCAGACCGATGTGGTCGATCACCCACGCCACGTCGATACCGGCCCCGATTTCCGACTCCAGGTTGGCCATGGCCGAGGCGATGCCTGCGCGCTGGTTGATGAGGGTTAGGTCAGGTCGAAGCCCACAACCAGCGCGCCGTCGTGGGCCACCGACGCATTCTGCCGCCCGCGGCCGTCCACAGCCAGCATGTGGGGAAGCGGGCCGACGGCCACATCGGCCACTATCGACCAGGCCGTTCGTTATCGGACGCGAGGCGAGTGCCGAAGTGGTGGGGCGTCGCCGCCGCCGGGATCCGACGAAGGGCGAGCTACGTGGTGTCACGGCCCGTCGGCCCGTTCGAGGACGACGACGGGCGTCTCTGTCGATCGTAGGCCGGCATATGCATCGAGCCGCGGATTCACCGCGATCCACCGCTGCCACAGGCGGTCGCGTTCCTGCCCTAGGGCGGGACGCGCCCGCACCCCGTGCGGTGGTCGGCCGTGCAACCGGACGACGGCGTCGGGGTGCGCCTCGAGGTTGAGCCACCACGAGGGATGGCGTTCGTCCCAGCCGTTCATGGCGATCGCGATGAAGTTGGGGCCGTCCTCGAGATAGCCGATGATGACGCTGCGCTCCTTCCCGGAGTTCCGCCCGACCGTCGTCAGGCGTAGTTCGCCCCAGCCGCGCTTGTTCGACGTGGTCCACAGGAAGCGGCCGCCGGCTGAGTCGGTAGAGCGCTCGATGAGCGCGCCATGCTGTGTGGACAACCCACGGCGGCGGAACTCTTGGCGGTCGCGGTGCCGCATTGCTCATGGGTCAATTTCCCTACCGGACGGGCGCCACTTCCACGGTACACGGTGCCTTCCAGCAACGTTGGTCTTGTGTCGCCTCCCGCGACGCTGGCTGGCCGCATCATCGCGGCACGGGATTGCTGGGTGGAGCACTGTCTCCCTACGCTGTTGCCGACAGCCCATACTCGAACAACACCAGCAGCCGATACCGGGCGTCGCCAAATACCCGGTCGGGGCACACTGCACGTCGGACCGGCGTTCACCGGTTGCCGGGGCTTACCCTTACCATGCCCTGATGTCGACCACCTCGGGATCCAATGCGCCGACGTGCCGACGGCCGCCCTGTTCTACGACGCGGTGCTCGAGCCGCCCGGGGTGACGCACCTCATCGTCACCGGTCATGGAACCCACGTGGCCGGCACCGTCGGTGGCGGCACCTAGGAACGTGGACGGCGTTGCTGGGGGCCCAATGACGTAGACAACATCGCTACGGCCGTCGCACCTTCTTGTGCGCAGGCCGCTTCCTCGCGCCCGCCTTCTGCTGTGTCGTGGGGGCCGCCTTCCTTGAGGGCGCCGTCTTCGTCTTGGCGGCCGGGACCCCCTTGGAAGCCGTCTTCTTCACCACCGGCGGGGCGGCCCGCCGGGTGTTCGGCTTCTTCGCTGTGTTCCCCGCCTTCGCCGCCGTGGTAGGACTTGGAGCCGCCTTGGCGACGCGCCGAACCGGCGTGGTCGCCGCCTCCTGCGGCTTGGCGCTGACGTACCCGGCCGCGACGACGTCCAGATCGATGTCCCGGCCGCGCCGCAGCGAGCGTTCGGCCTTGCGCCGTGCTGATTCAGCAGCGGACGCTTGTACACGGAGCTTCGCTTCGATAAGCACGTCGAAAGTGCGCTTCTGCTTCGGCATCTACGAGTCTCGTTTCTCACAGCA
>DASZDM010000192.1:0-4174 GCA_035942015.1 Acidimicrobiales bacterium
GAGTGGTGCTCAGCTCAGACGCCCCCTCGCCGGATCCCCTGGCCGTCGGGGCCCGCTTCCTCGATGTCCTCGGACGGGCTCAGGACGACGGCCCCATCCTGGTGGTGGTCGACGACGTCCACTGGGCGGATGTCGCCTCCCTACGGGCGCTGACCTTCGCGCTACGACGCCTACTCCACGACCAGGTCATGGCCATTCTCTGCACCCGCAATGCGGCAGATCCTCGCCTCCCAGACGGCCTGAGGCGTCTGGTCGGCGACCGAGGCAAGCGGATGACGGTCGCTGGACTGGATGCGGAGAGCCTGCGGCGCCTGGCCATGGAAGGACTGGGGATGCGTCTCACACCGAGCGCCGCCGAACGGCTGCGCGATCACACCGGCGGCAATCCCCTCTACGCCCGGGCCATGCTGGAGGAGGTTCCGGGCGAGGTCATCGCCGACAGTCGCCGGGCGCTGCCCGCCCCGGCCTCGTTCGGGCTGATCGTGGTGTCCCGCCTGGCGGACTGCACGCCCGCCGCCGAGCGCCTGGCGGTGGCCGCCGCCGTACTCGGTGAACGGGCTCCCCTCGCTACCGCCGTGGTGCTCGGCGACGTCGGTGAACCCGCTACCGCCCTGGAAGAATTGGAGAGGCTCGGGATCCTTGTTCTCCATAGCGAGCCGGACGGGAACTATCTCGCCTTCGCGCACCGCCTCGTGCGCGCCGCGATCTACGGCAACCTGGGGCCGGTACGCCGCTCCGAGCTCCACTCCCGAGCGGCGGCGCTTGTTTCCAGATCCTCAGCTCTGAACCACCGAGTGGCGGCCACAGACGCGCCCGATCCCGGCCTGGTCGCTGACCTCACCGACGCCGCGGCTGACGAGGCGAGCAAGGGAGCGTGGGCCGCCGCCTCTGGTCGCCTCCTCGCCGCCGCCGGACTCAGCGCTGAGGAGGCCACGCGTGCCCGCCTCGTCCTCGACGCCCTCGACCACCTCCTGCTCGGAGGTGAGGTGAGCGCGGCGACGGCGGTCGCCCATCGGGTGCGGTCTCTTCCCGATAGCGCGCGGCGCACGTACCTGCTCGGACATCTGGCGTTTCTGCAAGGCGCGCACCTCGAAGCGACCGGACACCTGGACCGCGCCTGGAGCCTGCATGAACCATCTACCGAGCCCGAGGTCGGGGCCGCCATTGCCAACCTGCAAGCTCTCATCTCGATCGTTCGAGGACAGGGCGGCAAGGCCGCCGAATGGGGTCAGCGGGCGCTGGGTTCGGGGCCGGTGCCTGGGCCAGTGACCGCCATGGCTCGCGCTCACGCCGCCATCGGCCTAGCGATCAGCGGTCGCCCCGAGGACGGTTTGGAGCTTCTGACCTTGGCTTCGGAGGAGCGCCCCGAGCCCGAGCGGCTCTCGTTGATGTCGGCTCGGGGCGCCATCGCGGGGTGGGTCGACGACCTCGGGGCCGCCCAGACGGATCTGGCGACTGTGGCCGAGGCGTTGGCGCTGGGCCCGTGGCCCACCCGCCTCACCGCCCTGGGCAACCTCGCTCACGTCGAGTTCCGCCTCGGAGCATGGGACGCTTCCCTCGTCCACGCCGACCTGGGTGTGTCCCTGGCCGACGACACCGAACAGACCTGGCTCCTGCCCTTCCTCCATTCAATGGCCGTTCTCGCTTTGGCCTCCGAAGGTCGCTGGGAGCTCGCCGAGGTGCACGTCGCCGCTGCGCGGGCGGGCTCCCTGGCATTCGGCACCGCCGACGTGGGCAGCACCTGCTACAGCGGCCAAGCTGCTGCCCACCTCGCAGCCGCTCAGGGTGACCACAAGGGTGTGCTCCAAGCGGTAGCGCCCCTGGTGGCGCTGCAGGGGACGGATGGCGTCGACGAGCCCGGCGTCCTTTCATGGCGGGAGCTGTATGTCGAAGCCCTCGTCGCCCTAGGGCGGCTCGACGAAGCCGACTCGGCGCTCACCCCCTACGAGGAGCTCGCCGCTTCCCGCGGTCGCCGCTCGGCCATGGCTGGTGCGGCGAGAGCGCGCGGACAGGTCGCGTGGGCGCTCGGACATCCAGAGGAGGCCGACAAGGCGTTCGAAACCGGGCTCTCGCTTGTGGCGGAATTGCCAATGTCGTTCGACCGTGCCCTCCTCGCGTCTGCCCACGGGCGCTTCCTTCGCCGAGTGGGGAGACGTCGGGATGCGGCCGCTCGTCTGAGCGAGGCTCACGGCTTGTTCGCCGCGCTTGGCGCCCAGCCCTATGCCGAGGCCTGCGAGCGCGAGCTTGCCACTTGCGGCCTTCGCCCCTCCAAACGCAAAATCAGGGACTCTTCCCGACTGACGCCCCAAGAGCTCTCGGTCGCTCGTCTGGTGGCGTCTGGGTTGACCAACGCCGAAGTAGCTGAGCGACTCGTGATCAGCGTAAAGACGGTGGAGTTCCACCTGGGCAACATATTCACGAAGCTGACCGTCACCTCGCGACGTCAGCTCCGATCTCATCCGGCGCTCATCGAGGCTCCTCCCTGTTGACCCTCGCCCGGTTGTTGTGGCGTTCTGACCGAGCCGTTCCCCACCGGGTTTCGATGGCCACTGCATCGACGCGCCCAGGGAAGAACGACGGCGCCGGACCTACCTTCGTGGGGCGCTCCCATGCTCCCGCAGTGGCCCTGCAGCTCCCGTACCTTGGCGATCTGGTCGAAGACGACGAGCTCTACCTCCGGTAAGTCGTTGGAGGGCTGGCCTTGTTCTTACTCCACCGTGAACTCGGCGAGCATGCCCTGGGTGAAGTGCGGCGGACCACCTTCGGGTTCCTCGCCGCTCTCCTCAGCGGCAGTGACGGCCTCGGGGGTGGTGCCGACGGGGATGAAGCACACGAGGGCGTAGTCGCCGGCTTCCAGGTTGGCCACGTCGTAGTCGGCAGCTCCGGGCTCTGCGAACGTGCCACCGAGCGAGGTGACCTTCTCCATGGCCTCTGCCTGCTCACCACCGAAGATGTCCGCGAACGACTCGCTCACGCCCTCGTTCTTCTTGAACAGCGCCAGCTCGTGAAGCTCGCTGCCCTTGTTGGTGAACTCGAAGCTGACCGGGCCCGGCTCGTAGGTGCGCTCGACGCCCTGGAAGGCGTAGTCGATGGCGGTCACGTCGACCGGCTCCCAGCCGCAGGCGTCCAGGTCGAAGGCGTGGAGTCGTTCCTCGGCGGCCGAGACCTCGGGGGTCTCGCACGCCCCCTCGAAGTCACCGGTGGCGGCCACCTGTTCGACTGCGGCGACGAGGGTGTCGATGTCAGCGCGCACGTCTTCAGGAGCGACGGCTTGGATCTCCTGCGCCAGCGGTAGGTAGGTCTCGGTTGCCGCCTGTTTGATGGCCGCAGCGATCTCCTCCTCGCTGGCCGATCTGAAGTCGACGTCAGGCTCGGGCGCGGTCTCGATCTCGAGCGACTTCTCGCAGTAGGTCTCGACATCGCCCGCTGCAGCGTCGGCTGCGGTGGAGGTCGTCGGCGTCGGAGCTGTCGAACCGGCCCCGTCGTCAGCGCTGTCGCCGCAGGCTGCCAGCACCAGGGTGGCGCCGATCACCACCGAGCTCGTGCGACCCCTCCAAGCTGCTCTTCTCATTGGATCGCTCCTGTGCTCCTCATGTTCCTTCCTCGCAAAGTTCCCCCGCCCTCATCGAAGCCCCCTAAGTTGTCGGCGGAAAGAGATCCTGCGCGTCGCTGCTGCCGCCGCCCAGTCGCCGCTCCCGTTTGGTGACGGTACGGGGGAGGCAAGGTGCTTCGCCCCCGGGAAAATCCCTAGTCTTTTCCCTTCGGTCGAGCCCGCGGGACTGTTGGAGCAAGTCTTCGTAGGAAGAGAACCCAAGCTTCGGCTCCTTGCCGGTGGGCTGCAGGCAGTGCGCGACGGAACCCGACGATCGAGCTGGTCGGTGGGGCCCGGAAGGTGGCCCCGTCGATCACCGCTGCGCCCACTGGCAAGCCGGAATCGGAGCGGGAGAAAAACGGACCGAAGCGATGTGCCCTCGCCAGCACACGAACAATGCCTCCCATAGGTCCCGATCATTCGAGAAACCACGCCGTCGCACTGGCCTTCCCTGAACAGTGCGGTCGCCCCACAGTTCCCCGATTACCAAGTCGCCGCCGCCTACGACTCTGCCGTCAGGCCAGCCGAAGTGTCGATGACCGGCGGGTGCGGGAGGCGGTCGACAGAGCGCCTCCACTAGGG
>DASZDM010000193.1:0-6650 GCA_035942015.1 Acidimicrobiales bacterium
GGGGAGACCCTCAGCGACGAGCAGCGCCGCCACCTGGTCGACCAGCTGGACGGCCCGTACCTCATGGCCGGCTGTCCGGAGGTGCGAGGTGGCCACGTGTGGGACCTCAGCCTCACGAACCCGAGCGGCAACCGGAAGCTCAGCGACCAGGAGTGGGGCGACGCCGTGGGCACGGCGAAGCGGGCGCTCGACTTCGACGACGGGCGGCCCGGGGGCCGGGCGCCCGCTCCGTGGGTCACCATCCACCACGGTGGTTCGACCGCGGGGAACGACCAAGGCCTCGGCCGTCTGCCGGGAACGCGAGGAGGGCTACGGGCTCACCGTCGTCGACGGCCGCACGGCCGGGTCCAAGCCCGGGGTGACACGGGGCGAGGACGAGAAGGCCAACCGGATGGGCACTGTGGAGCCGGAGCGAGTCCGCCTGGAGCGCCCGGTGCGAGCGTCGGCGTCGTCGTCACGCGACGAGGGGGAGTTCGTCCGTCGGCTCCGCTCCGACGGCGTGCTGTGCCGGCCCCGCTACGCCAAGAACACCCAGGCTTGGTGGTGGGCTACTCCGTGGTCGCCGGCGGGAGCAGCAAGCCGATCTGGTTCGGCGGGGGGAAGCTGGCGAAGGACCTGACCCTGCCGGCGCTGCGAGCGGGGTGGCGCTCGATCGACGACCAGGGAGCGGCCTGGCGCGCCGACGCCGGCGCCGGCGGGCGCGAAAGGTGGTCATCAGCTCCGAAGCGTGGGGACGACGGCGCCAAACGAGCACGGGCGGTCACCGACCGCCTCGCCAAGGTCCCGATCGAGGATGGGGCAGCGTGGGCCAACGCCGCCCGGGACGGAGCCGGCGTGTTGGCTGCGCTCTCCCGTCGCTTCGAACGCGACCGGCCCGGTGCGCTGGCGGCGGCAGCGGACATCCTGGCGCGCTCGGCGCAGAAGGCCGACCATCGCCAGCCCCGGCGCACGGACATGGCGGGGCTCGCCACCGTGGCCGCCCAGGCGGCGCTGGTATACCGCGGTGCTCAGGCCGGCTCGGCCGGCTGGCTCCTCGTCGCCGCCGAACTACGGCGGCTCGCCCAGGCGGTGGAGCGTGCTCACACGGCCAGGGACGAACTGGCCCGGGCCCGGGAGCTGCACCGCCGCAGCGAGGCGGTGGTGGCCATGATTGGCCACGAGGTCGACAAGAAGTCGGGGCCGCGCCGCCGAAGGAGGCGCCGCCTCCCCGGCGGCACGGTCCGCACCGAGGAGACTTCGGTCGCTAGCACGAAGGAGGCATCGTGGACGGATGGCGACCCGATGAAGGCGGCAGCGCGATCTCGGTTGGTTGATGTCGCGGCACGTTACGTCTTCGTGCGACGCTTGGCGGATGGCAATCGAGATTGACCTCAGTCGGGAGATCCGAGGGGTCGACCAGCTCCGGGCGCTCGTTCGCGCGGTCCTCGCCGCACACCCGTCGGAGGAGGCGTCCTGGATCGAGTGGAAGTCCCACATCAATCTGACGTCCAAGGACGGGTGCATGAAGGTCGCGTCTGCGATCCTCGGTTTGGCCAACCGGCCCGTCGACGAAGCTGCCCGCACATGCGCCGGCTTCGGCTACCTCGTCGTTGGAGCAGAACCGGACAAGCTGACCGGCGTTGTGGTCCCCGACCCAGCGGGCTGGGTTACCAAGGTCGAGCAGTACCTCAAGGGTGACACCGCACCGACCTGGGCCCACACGACAATCCCGATCGACGGGCGCAACGTGCTCGTCATCACCGTCGACCCGCCTCAGCACGGCGATCTGATCTGGACCGTGCGCAAGGAGCTGAGCGGAGTGATGAGCGGCACCGTGTTCGTCCGGAAGCCCGGCAAGACGGAGAGGGCGACCGCGAAGGACATGGACACTCTCCAGGAGCGCCTGCTCGCCCGGACGCCGTCGTTGCCGGACCTCGTGGTTGAGCTCGTGGGAGACCTCCCACTCTCCTGGCTTCCCGGTTCCGCGACACTGGAGCAGGTGGCCGCGTGGGCGCGGACGCGGCGTGACTCGCTCGCAGCTGCGGCCCACGCCGCCCAGGACCAACAGAACACGCCGAGCCAGGAACTCGCCACAGGAGACTGGCTCGACGGGCAGTCGATGGGGGCGATCCAGGACGTCGTGAGACAGTTCCTGCCGGAACCCGACCAGCGGACGCTGGAGGACTACCTCGCGGAGCTCGACTCGTGGGTCGATGAGCTCGACAAGGCGGCGCAGGCGGATCTGCTGCGCCGCTACTTCGAACACGGCTACGGGCTCAGCCAGGTCAAGGTCACCAACAACTCGACCCAGTACCTGGCTGGCGTAGAGGTGTCCCTACACATGGACTTAACGGAGATAAAGGGCTTCGAGGAGATCCCTGGCGGACGATACCTCCCTCGTCCGCCGAGGCCGTTGGGCCAGCCCAAGCCGAACCCGAAGTTTGCCGCCCTGAGTCGAATCGGGATGCCACCGGACTACGACTTCGGCGTCGCACCCCTCACCGCACACCTGCGGGACACGAGGATCGAGGACGGGTCGATCCACCTGACGGTGGACGCTGGAGAGTTGAGGCCTCGACGGCACCACGTCGGAGACGAGTTCCACATCCTGCTGCTTCAGCGGCCGGGGAGCGGGACGGTGCCGGTGACGTGGTCCGCAACCGTGAAGGACCGCGACTGGATCATTGAAGGCGCGTTCGAGGTCCCAGTGGCACAGGAACCCGTCGATGTTGCAGACATCTTCAATGCCGAGGTCGACGACGAGTGAGTTGACGCTGAGAGCGCTGCCCTAGCTGGCCGAGATCCGGGATGCAGACGTTGGTCGGCGTTGGTCCGCCGGGGTGGCAGCCAGGGGGCAGCAGGATGGCTCCTGGTGGCCGCCGAGTTGCTGCGTCTCGCCCAGGCGGTCGAGCGTGCTCACATCGCCCGGGGCGAGCTGGCCCGGGCCCCGGAGCTGCACGCCGCGGCGAGGCGGTGAGTGGGCCATGATTGGCCACGAGGTCGCCAAGAAGTCGGGGTCGCTCCGCCGAAGGAGGCGCCGCCTCCCCGGCGGCAGGGTCCGGACCAAGGCGACTTCGGTCGCTAGACGAACCAGGAGGCATCGTGGACGACGACGATCCGGTGAAGGACGCAGCTCCTGAAATCGCCGCAGCAGCACGTGCGGTGGCTACCGGCGTGGCCGTGGAGGCGAGGGCCAAGGCCGAACGTGAGGCCGACCGGGCGTCCCAGGAAGGTCGCCGCCTCGAGGTTCAGAGCCGGGCCACTGGTGCCTGGCGTGGTGTCGAGCGGCGTGAACGCCCGGAGGAGGTCGAAGCGGCCATGGCAGAGCGGCGGCGGGAGGCACAGCGAGAGCACGAACTTTCCCCGCGATGACGTCACGCAGCAGGGCAAGAGCCCTCAATGACGAGGTCCAGCTGGCCCGGGGCAGGTATCTCGAGGTGATGGCGCTGGCGGATAAGGCCCTCACCGAATGGTTCCTTTATCGCCTGGGCGTCCGGGACGAAGCAATGGAGCTGTTCCGCCGCCTGGTGGAGACGGGGCAGCTGGGTGCTCGGATTGAACTCTTCCGCGACTTTCGGGACGCCCCTGAACACAAGGAGATCGGGAAACAGTTAGAGGAGCAGAACACATTTCGGAATCGACTGGCGCACGGCATGTTGTTTCCTGCAGCCGATCCCGATACCAGCTTCCCGGAAATCGGGAAGGATTGGGAGATCGAGGTTTCTAAGCGAACAGGCGTGAAGAAGTGTGCGGTCACCGCAGCGGAGATCGAGGCTCGACGAGGGCAAGTCTTGGAGCTAGCGAACCGTCTCCGGCGGCTGACGGTGGAGGTCCTGAAGAGCGGCTGACGGTCTGGAGGCCCCTCAAGAGCGCAGTGCACTGTGCGCGTCCGCCGAGGTTGCGTGGCGGCGGTTCTGAGACGGCTTGAGGCCCACGCGACGGCTGAGACGCCGTTTCGGGTGTTGTCCCCCCGGATCCCTCCTGAAATCGCCGCAGAAGCGATCTGAGGGGCGGCCTGTTTTTCGGCCCCGGACCGTGATTCCGCCGGAAATCACCGGCCGAAGCCTCTCCCAGGGGGTTGAGGGCGGCGTACGTCAGGAGAAGCCTCTCCGATGCGCCCGGCGGCGGTGCCGCAAGCGGGTTTGCCGTCGGTGCGACCGCCGACCCGGCCGGGCTACGGCCGGGGGCCGGCTCGGCTGCCGCCGGAACCTCGGGCGGCACCTTCTCGACGTCGCTGTAGCGCTCGGTGAGGCGGGTACGGACCTTCTCGACGGCCGTGCGGGCCTCTGCAGATGCCGCTCGGGCGCGCAACTCAAATCGTTGCTGCAACGACGAAGCACACGACTCCGAGGACAAACGTGGCTAGGCCGAACGCCGTGGTTTCCAGGTGTAGCTGCTTACGAGTCGGTCGCCAGCTGCGAGGGAACGGCCAGCCCTGCCAACTCACGGGCGGGCGGTTTCTTAGGGCAAAGGCCGTCGCTGTCATCACCCAGCACCAAAGGCCCAGAAGCACGAAGTCTCCACGCGACACGGCATCCATCACGGCGTACCGCCGTCACTGACGGTCCCTGACCTGGGCACCGAGGGCAAGGGGTGCGCGTCCGGTTCGTGACGGTCGGCGGTGCAGGCTGCAAAAGGGCCTGCGGGGCTGGTGAGCGCGGCCCACTGGGCGTCGAAGGTGCCACACCCACCACTGGGACGGGGCAGAGCCAAGGTCGATCTGCGCCTGCTCCCATGCGCCCCACAGCGCGCCGAGGCGGCTCGCCGCTTCGGCGTGCGCCGACCGCCGGTAATGCATGGGGCGTCCACCGCCGAGCCGACGCAGCACGTCGACGGCGGCTTCGGCCATGTCCATGGGGAGAATCGTAGGCAAGCGCCTGGTTTCAGCGAGAGGGCGATGCCGGGAGGCGTCCAGAGCGGTGTCGAGCACAGGAGCGGCTTCGTCCGCACGAGTACGGACGACAGGCGCCGGACTTCTACCCAAACTTCTACCGGACGGGTAGAAGTCCGGTAGAAGCGTCCAGCACCGTTCAGCACGCCGATCGAAGAAGCCGCAGGTCAGAGCCACTTTCCAACATCCACGACCATCGATAGCAACGCCTCGTATCGGAGTTCAAGTCCCCCCTCGCCCACGCTTCCAACCATTCGATACGTCCGTCCGGGAGTCCTTGGATGGGAGTCGTTCCTAACGGTCGGCCGGCCTGCCAACGGTTTGCTGACGGACCTTGTGCACCGGCCGTGGCAAGCTCAGCTGTCGCGACGGCTGATGCCATGCCGAGCAGGGCGTCGGGCATGAGGGCGATCTTGTAGGCCTCACCGGGTGCATCGACCTTGTCCGAGTCGAACCAGCGACCCGGCGGATCGGGAATGTGGCGCAGCAGGCCGGTTTCGTGGGCGGCGACCACGTAGCGCTCCCGTGGCGACGAGATCCAGCGCAGCAATGCGGGGGCGGGCGTCGAGCAACGGAGTCGATTGGCGCCGAAGCGCATCGATGCTGGCCTCCGCGGCTGGGCTCGACCTTCATCCGATGCCACCGGGGCGCCGCCGGGTTCTTCTGCGGGCGGCGCTGCACGGTGGCGGCTCATGCCGCCCCTCTCCCGTGCAACCCGGGGGCCTGTTGTTCCCGCTCCGAAATTCTCGTCTCCGTTCTGTTCGTCACAGGCCGAGGGATTCCAGCGCCTCCAGGTAACCCTCGCCGTAAGTGGGAAACTGGGCGACCTGGTCAAGGAGGACCGCGATGGGGATGCGGGCCGGATGGCCAGGGACGCCTGGTGGATCCACTCCCCAACTTGGGGGGCGACGGCCCAGGCGCCGACGAGGACGCCTTGTTCGGTGTCGGCGGTCAGTCCGAGGTTCGCTCCGGGGTCCCGTTCATAGGTCCAGGGTCGGGCGAGGGCGTGGGCAGGTCCATCTCGGCGGTGACGGTCGCTGCGCCTTGCTGGTCGGCTTGGTGCTGGGTGAGGCCGGCGGCGGCGATCTCCGGGTCGGCGAAGACGACTCGGGGGATGCCGTCGTAGTGCGCGCTACGTGATCTGCCAAGGATGGTGTCGGCGACGATGCGGCCCGGTACTTGGCGACATGGGTGAAGGGCATGATGCCGGTGACGTCGCCGATCGCCCACACCCGGGTCTGCCGCTCTGCAGTGGTCGTCGACGATGATCTCGCCCTGGTCGCCGAGGGACACTCCGGCCTGGTCGAGACCGAGGCCGTCGGTGCGTGGTGAGCGGCCCGTAGCGAGGATGACGACGTCGGCTGCGACCTCCGTGCCGTCGTCCAGCTCCAGGATGCTGTCGGAGCCTTCCAGGCGGGCCCGGCGGGGGCTGGTGCTGGTGCGGATCTCGACGCGCCCTTCGTTGAGGTTCTGCGACGAGCTCGCTGACGCGCGGCTCTTCCCGGTCGAGGAGGCGGTCGCTGCGCTGCACGATGGTGACCTCCACGCCGAAGTGGGAGAGGAACAGGCCGGTCTCCACGCCGACGGCGCTGCCCCCGACCAGCACCGCCCGTCCGGGCAGTTCCTTGGTGGTGTAGGTCTCCCGGTTGGTCCACGTGGTGATCTGGTCGAGGCCCTCGATGGGTGGGATGTTCGCTACCGCCCCGGTAGCGAGGATGAGGTGTTCACCACGCAGTTCCCGGTCACCGAGCTGGACCAGTCCCGGGCCGGTGATGTGGGC
>DASZDM010000194.1:0-2406 GCA_035942015.1 Acidimicrobiales bacterium
GTGGTGGCAACATTCCCGCCCAACGTGGCCCACGTCGACGAGTTCACCGCCCTGGCCCGGAAGGCCCGGGAGGACGGACGTGGCCTGTGGTCGGCGTGCGGGGGCGAGCCCGCAGCTGCGCCTGCCGCCTCAGTTCCGCCGGCGCCGGCCGACGGTCCCTGCGATGCCTCCTACCCCGGAGTCTGCATTCCTCCGGCCCCGCCCGACCTGGACTGCGGGGACGTGTCCCACCGCCGCTTCCAGGTGCTGCCCCCCGACCCTCACCGCTTCGACGGCGAGGGCGACGGCGTCGGCTGCGAGGGCTGACGCCGCCTCAGCCCTCGATGACGATGGCCGCGGTGGGGCAGAGATCGGCTGCTTCCTCCACCGCGGCCCGCAGCTCCTCGCCGGGTTCCTCCTGGAGCACATAGAGGAACCCGTCATCGCGGAGTTCGAAGACCTCTGGGGCCGCCCGCGTGCACGATCCACTCTCGATGCAGCGGTCGTAGTCGACGATGACCTTCATGGATGGACCTCCCGGATCTCGCGGTTAGCGCTTGGCCTGGCGCAGGCCGTCGGCCTCGGCGGACGCGGCGTCGGCGTAGCAACGGTCGGCCTTGGTCCGCTCGTAGTTGGCCATACCCGGGAGGTGGAAGACCTTGCTCGACATCTTGGCTTTGACCGGGTGAGAGGCAGGGCAGATGCCGTCGTCACCGGGGTCTGTCCACATTGCAGTCCCGCCACGGTCGGCCGACAGCAATTCGTCGACCTCCTCCGGATCGTCGATCGCCTCTCCCTCGGCGTCCTGGGCGAGGGCGGCAGGATTGTGCTCAACCGGCGGAGCGTCAGCGGTTTGCTGGACGGACGAGTCGAGAGGGGGCCACGGTCCGGTAGTTGCCGTCCAGTCGGACGTGGCGGAGCGGCGGCGGTCGAGCACCTTGGCGGCGATGGCCACGACCGAACCGACGACACCGAGCTTGAGGGCCAAGCGGAACAGACGGTGCATCATCGACCGAGGCTATCCCTCCGATCGTCGGCCTCGCCTGCATCCTTGTCGGTTGACGCCGGGGCGGGATCGTGATTCGCTGGGTGTGATGTCGCGTCAGCTTCGCTCCTGCGTCCTTCTGCTTCTCTGAGGCGAGCACCCCAGACGGTGCTCGCCACCACCTCCTGTGCCTTTCGGCCAGGAGGTTTTCTTTTCCCCCCACACGCTCAGAAAGGGAATCGACCATGGCCGATCGGGTCACCATCTTCGACACCACGCTTCGAGACGGCGAGCAGTCGCCCGGCATCTCCCTCGATGCCGGCGAGAAGCTGGAGATCGCCGAGCAGCTCGCCCGCCTGGGTGTCGACGTGCTCGAGGCCGGCTTTCCGGTGGCCAGCAACGGCGACTTCGAGGCTGTCCAGGCCATTGCCCGTTCCGTGGAAGGACCGGTCATCTGTGGGTTGTCCCGTACCCACCTCGGCGATGTCGACCGCTGTTGGGAGGCAGTGAGCCCGGCCGAACGGGCCCGTATCCACGTATTCATCTCGACCAGCCCCAGCCACATGGAGCACATGCTGAAGATGAACGAGGCCCAGGTCCTGGCCGAGACCCGTCAGGGCGTCGGTCGGGCGCGAGAGCACACCCACGACGTCGAGTTCAGCCCCCAGGACGCCACCCGCACCCCGCTCGACTTCATGATCGAAGTGCTCCAGGCGGCGGTCGACGCCGGCGCCACCACCCTGAACATTCCCGACACGGTGGGCTACGGCATCCCCTGGGACTTCGGTGCCCTCATCCAGTACGTGCGCCGGGAGGTCAAGGGCGACTATGTGACCTCCACGCACTGCCACAACGACCTGGGCCTGGCCACGGCCAACTCGTTGGCCGGCATCCAGGCCGGCGCCCGCCAGGTGGAGGTCTGCGTGAACGGTCTGGGAGAGCGGGCCGGGAACGCCGCCCTCGAGGAGGTGGTCATGGCCCTTCGCATCCGGGCCGACCAGTTCCCCGGCGTGGAGATCGGCATCCACACCGAGGAGCTGGCCCGCACCAGCCGGCTGGTGGCACGCCTCACCGGCTATCCCGTGCAGTACAACAAGGCGGTGGTGGGGCGAAACGCCTTCGCCCACGAGTCCGGCATCCACCAGCACGGCGTGCTGGCCGACAGCGGCACCTACGAGATCATCGACGCCGCCGCCGTCGGCCAGACCGGCCGACAGATCGTGCTGGGCAAGCACTCGGGCCGCCACGCCTTCTCCGAGACCCTCGACCGGATGGGATTGCGCATCCAGGGCGATGCGCTCAACGCCGCCTTCCAGCGGTTCAAGGAGCTGGCCGACCGCAAGGTGACCCTCACCGACGCCGACCTCGAGGCCATCGTGGCCGAGGAGTTGGGCGGCCATGTCGACAACGGGTTCGAGCTCGAGTCGCTCGAGGTACGAGGC
>DASZDM010000195.1:0-3144 GCA_035942015.1 Acidimicrobiales bacterium
GGCTGTCCGAACACACCGACAGCGAGAAGGGCACCGTTTCCCCTTGCCTGTATGACCGACCCTCCAGGTGCAGCTCCGTGCGGAGCGATTTCATCCAGGACGCGGCCACGAAGACCAGGACAGCGACAACGGCTGCACCTATCGCTACCTGCACCCCGCGTCGAGCGAAGATTTGCACGCCATGAGACTGCCAGGTGCGTCGGTTTGGTGGGGCGCGCGCATTGCCCGCTCGGGCGCCCGCTCGGCCAGCGCGAAGAAACCTTCGGTGCTGCTCACCTCGACGCCGAGCCTGCGGCCGCCCCGCGCCCGAGGTCAGGGAGATCGGCACCTGGGGGCGGCTGGACGGGGGAAGCCGGCTCCGTCGCTGACTGCGGAATATCGCGAGGGTCACGCTTGGAGCGCGCCCAAGAAAGCGGGACCGACGGAAAGTGATGAGCGCCGGTGGCAGCAGGCGGCGACCCTCTAGCGAACGTCGTGCAGCATCCACACATTCGGCTCCCAGTAGCGCCCTACGCCCTCGGTGATCGTCAGGGGAGCGAGGCCGCCGGGGAACACGTAGTTGCCGTCATCAGGGAGAGCGAGGCCGGTCCACTGCTCCCATTCGTTGACGGAGCCGGTGATCCTTGCCGAGTGCGGCTCGGGGCGAAGCACCGTTGCGCCCAGGCGTCTGTGCACGCGCATCCACGGGTCGAAGGGCAAGCCGTCGTCGCGCACCCACCGGCAGTACTGGTCGATGGGAATGAGGGGGTAGCGCTCCTTCCAGCTGGGACGAACCGGTGCCACGAGGGGGGCGAGGCCGGCGCTTCGAGCGGCCTGGGCCATCGCCCGAAGCACCACCGCGCTCAGTCCTCGCTCCCGCTGGTCGGGGGCCACCTCGGCGGCCAGGGCAGACAGCGCCGTCGGCGCCGCCGGCTCGTTGAGAGCCCGTAGCCCAACGGCGTCGATGCCGGCGGGTAGGTCTTCAAGGGTGCCGTCCCAGCGGAACGGGATGGCCTTGCCCCGAGCCACCACCCGACCCAGCTCAGTGTCGTAGACGAGAACCTGCACATGGGCGTGCTGCGGATAGATGGCGGAGAAGTACTGGCTGCTGACGTCGCCGTGGAGGTTGTACTCCGGCCACACCATGGGGAAGGCGGCCTCGGCGTGCTCCCAGAACTCTGGACGCTCTTCCGCTGTGAACACGGCGAGGTGCGGTGCATCAGGAAGGCCTACGCCGTGCATGGGCCCATGATGAGGCTTGCGGACGCCGATGCCTACTGAATATCGGCAACCTCGGCGAGGAGACCTGCGCGAGCGAACGAGCAGCAATGTGGACGACGCGGAAAGATCCTTCCTCGTTTCGCGGTGGTCCCCGGGTACACGGCAACCTGTACGGACGCCGTCGGCCGAGCCGTGAAGAAGCGATCGGTGCTCTTGGCCGCGACGGCAAGCCGTCGGCTGCGCCGCTCGAGTCCCGAGCGACCGGCAATTCTCCAACACCTCGGTGGAGCCGGGCGTGGGACGGTCGAATCGTGAGAAGTCGTGCCCTCGTGCTCGCTCCTGACGGCCGTCGTTGCAGAATGGGACATGGCTGTCATGCGTCTCGGTGCTCTCTGCGAGTTGGAGAATGAGGCTCCAGAGCAGGCGAGCTTCCGAGTCTCCGAGTACGCCGTCCTCGACGACGGGACGGAGGTCGTCCTCCACTCGGCGCGGGGTTTCTCAACGACCGTCCACGGCTCCGTTGGTGTTTGGCACCACATGACCGCGGCGAGGATCGAGCGCGACGTCATGACGGTCGTGCTGTCCGACGACGCCGAGAAGACCGGTGAAGACCACCCATGGGAATGGATTGTGAGCCTCCTGGCGCACGCGGGCGTCACCGAGACCGTGGACCACCTCCGTGGGGTGCCCTACGAGGTCCGCATCGCCCCCGACGTGATCTCCCGGTTGGAGTCCCGCGATGCCTGACCCTGGGCTCCCGCCTATTTGCCGGCTCGCGAGCCACCGAGGCCAGCGCGAGCGGATGATCAGCACGGGTAGGGCAGCTGCCTTGGCGCCGGCGTCGTCCGCCGGTGCCGGCGCGGCCGCGCGGCACATCGGGGCGCTTCAGGACGGCCCGGGGCGCCAGTCGCTGAGGTTCGAAGCCTCAGGACCAAGACTGTCGACAAAGCACCGGCGGTGCGCAAACACCATCCAGTCGATGTCCTCGTCGTGAGGGCGCCACCGCTCGACCACGCCAATGGCGATCGGGTCGTCGTCCGTCGGCTCGACTGAGGTCTCGCAGTACGCGCAGGACACGTTGACCTCCTCCTCTTCGTCCGCGGCGTCGGCTCCGTCCGCCCGACGGCGATTCCGCCACGCGCGCCAAGAGCGGAGGAATTCGGACCGCACCTACCTCACCGAATGGGGCGTGAGCATCTATCCGGGCACGTCCTTCCTTCGATGGCGGCCCCGCCGCTCCAAGATGAACTCGGCGATGAAAATTACGGTGACCAAGCCCATCAACCATACGTAGAGAAGGGTAGAGCGCCCAGACTGGCGAACATAGCTGGCAATCTCAACTAAAACGAAGACGAACAGGACGGACAGTAGGAAGAGAACCTTGCGCCGCCCAGACGTACTTTTCGGCGCAGGAGGCTGGGCCGGCGACTGTACGTATGCCGGCTTTTCACCATGAAGAACAGCGACGACAGAGCCTACGACCAAACATGCTGCGACAGGCGCTGCCACTATCAACAGAACCTGACTAAGGGCGTAGTTCCCGAACAGGAGCCCTTGGAGACCGACGAAAAGGCCGACTGCAAACCCACCAACGACCCATTTCGCCAGGATCCTAAGGGGTGTCACTGGTCGCTCACTCCATCGGCGTACGAGCCGCGTGCGCATCTGCCCTCGCGCCGCGCAAGCACCAAGAGCGCCCATGCCGACTCCGTACTAACGAGCCGATTTTCCAACCTTCGCGCGGTGCGTTCAGATTCACTCTGGCCGTGCCGGTCCAGAGAGGCGGAGGCGCCACCGCCCGTCGCTCTCAGCACGTGAGGCCATGGGACCATGATGCCCCATCCCTCAGTGGCCCGTCCCGAATGCCGGATCTCCAGCGGACCCCGCCAAGAGCTTCGACCTCGCGACGACCGCCAGATTTGGGATTACGGAGCGCCGCTGGCG
>DASZDM010000196.1:0-6495 GCA_035942015.1 Acidimicrobiales bacterium
GGTACCGGAGCCAGTGTCGCCCAGGTACCGGAGCCGCGTCCGGAAAGTGTCGCCCACCTACCGGGTTTTTACACCCGGACGTTAGAAGACGTTAGAAGAAACGTTAGAAGTCTGCCTACTCAGCAGTAGGGCCGGTGCTCTCGCGCCGGCCCTGACCTGCACTTTCCTTGGTGGCGGGGGCGGGATTTGAACCCGCGACCTTCGGGTTATGAGCCCGACGAGCTACCAGACTGCTCCACCCCGCGGCGTGACGCCCACGATACCGGCGGGCCGGACAGGAGCCAAATGAGTGCTCAGTCTCAGGCTGAACCGGGCGGAGGGGCGGCGGCAACGGTTGTCGGGGTCGGCGGTTCGGGACTGGCCAGCTCGCGGGCCCGGGCCACCAGTGCCCGGCCCCGCTCGACCTGCCGCTGATAGCCACCGAGGTCGCCATCGTCCAAGGATGTCTCCGCCTGATCGAAGGCAGCCTGGGCCTGGGTCAAGAGCTCGGCCACATCCTCGTCACCGGCTTCCGGCCCAGGCGGGGCGGTCGGGGATTCGGGGTCGCCCCGAGGCCCGCCCTCACCGTCGGGCGGTGTCGCACCCGGTGCGGGAGCCTCTTCGAGCGTTTCCGGAGCCTCGCCGAAGAGCTCGACCAGCGCCTGCTCCAGGGTGTCCTCGACCACCACCTGGCCGCCGAAGGAGACGATGACCTTGCGCAGCTCGGGAATCTCGGTGCTGGCGGCGATCACGTAGAAGGGCCGCACGTAGAGCAGCGACTGGTCGACGGGAACGATGACGAGGTTGCCGAACTGGACACTGCGGCCTTCACCACCGAGCAGCGTCTGCAGCTCCGAGACCTCCTGGTCCTGTTGCATGTTGGCACCCACGATGGCGGGGCCGTCGGGTAGGTCGCTCCTCGGCATGACGAAGGTCTCGAGCTGCCCGTAGCTGCCGGGATCGCTCTTGGCCACCATGAAGGCGGTGAGCTCCTTGCGCCGGTCGTCGCTGGAGACGGGCACAAAGGGCCGCAGCATGACGAAGCTGAGCTCTTGTTCGCCCGGGAGGCGCATGAGCAGGTAGTAGGGATCGATCCGGGCCTCCTGGGCCGGACCCACAGGGATTCCCGTGACCGGGTCCACCCTCTGGCTGACCTCGGCCACCGAGCCCGATCCCGGATCCTGGGCCACGTTCCACCCGTCGTTGTTGTTGTAGAAGTCGTCCGGGTTCTCGATGTGGTAGCGGCCCCACATGTTGGTCTGGGTCCGGAACAGATCCTCGGGATAGCGGAAGTGGTCGCGGATCTCCGTGGGGACCTTGCTGCCGTCGGTGAACAGGTCGGGGAAGGCCTGCCGGTAGGCGGCCACGAGCGGGTCGTTGTCATCCACGACGTAGAACGTCACGGTGCCGTCGTAGGCGTCGATGACCGACTTCACCGAGTTGCGGATGTAGTTGAAGTCGACGTTCTGCAAGCCACTTCCGGTCGGGAGGGCGCCGGTGATCGCTTGCTGGCTGTATGGGAAGGAGTTCGAGGTGGTGTAGGCGTCGACCACGTACTTCATCCGCCCGTCGACCAGCACGACGTACGGATCGGCGTCGAACGACAGGAACGGGGCCAGCTCCTGCACCCGCTGCTTGATGTCGCGTTGGTAGAGGATCTTGGAGTCGGGCTGCACGCTGCTGGAGATGAGGGGGTTTATGTCGCCGAAGCGCAGGGCAAAGGCGGCTCGGCGCAGGTAGGAGCCGACGTCGACCCCGTCGGCGCCGTCGTAGGCCGTGAACTGCGTCCCGTCTGCGTTCTGGAAGTCGATTTCCTCCCGAGCGGTGTTCACCATGACGTAGCCGTCCAGGCCCTCGCCGACGTAGATCCCCGGCTGCTCCTCCAAGTCGAGCGAGGGGACGCCGTCGACCGGGATGTCGGACACGATCATCTGGGGTCGGCCGTCGGCCGTCTTGGAGTTGGCGGGCGACGCCACCGCCCCGTAGCCGTGGGTGTAGGTGAGGTGGCGGGCCTCCCAGGAGTCCTGGGGGACGCCGGGCGTGTCGAGCTCGCGGGCCGACAACTCCACCTGGGTGAGCTCCCCGTCGATCATGTAGCGGTCGACGTCGACGTCGAGGATCTGGTACTGGGGGCGCACCTCCTGGAGGCGCTGGTAGCTCGGCAGGAGGTACTCGGGGTCCCAGAGGCGGATGTTGCGTACCGTCTCGGCGTTGTCCTGCAGGCCGGCCCCGTCGAGGGCGTCGTCGGCGGCGAACTCGTTGGAAGCGACGTCGTCGAGGCCGAGGGCGAACCGAGTGGCCTCGATGTTGCGTTCGATGAACGGTTGCTCCCGAGCCGACTCGGCGGGAACCACCTGGAAGCGCTGCACGAACGCCGGATAGATCCCGCCCACGACCACCGCCGCCAACGCCCATGTGCCCACCGCCAGCGCCGGCAGGATCCACCCCCGCCGCCGGATGTTGATGATGAACAACACGAAGGCGGCCAGCGAGATCAGGATCAAGAGGTTCAGCGCCGGCAGCTGGGCGTTGACGTCGGTGTAGGTGGCCCCGTCCACCGTGCCCCGGTCGGACAGGGTGAGCTCGTAGCGCTGGAGCCAGTAGGACAGCGCCCGCAGCAGCGCCAACATCCCGAAGAGGACGGACAGGTGCGCCTTGACCTGGGTGGTGACCCGCTGCGCTGCACCCTGGAACCGGATGCCTCCGTTGAGGTAGTGGGCCGCCGCGGTGACGATGGCGATGATCACGAGGGAGGCGAAGGCCCAGTCGACCAGGAAGGTCAGAAACGGGAGCTGGAAGACGTAGAAGCCGACGTCGGTGTTGAACAACGGGTCGTCGATCCCGAAATCGCGGGCATTGGTGAACAGGATCCAGTCGTCCCAGCGGGCCGAGACGCCGGCGCCGGCGATCAACGCGAACAGGCCAGCCACCACCGTTCGCACCAGGCCGGTGCGATTGCCCACCAGCTCGTGGTAACGCTCGACCACGTCCTCCTCAGGACCGGCGGGGCGAAAGCGGGGCGCGATCCGGTCGGCAATGAACAGGTTGGTCCAGATGGCGGCGAAGAAGATCAGGCTGAACACCGCCCCCAGGCCGACCTTGGTCCCGAGCACGCTGGTGAACACACCGGCGAAGTTCAACGAGTCGAACCACAGGTAGTCGGTGTAGAAGCCGGCGATGCCTCGAAGCGACGTCAGGAGCAGGAACAGGGCGATGCCGACCGCGACCAGGCCCACCCGGCCGCGTGACGGCGCCGGGCTCTGACGTACGGGGCGGGGAGGGAGATCGCCAGGGGCACGCATCAAACGGAGCCTATTGGTTGGCTCCCGATCGGAGAGTTCGCCGGGACGACGACCGCGAACAGCTCAAACCGGCTGGCAGTTGACAGTGCACCGGCAGCCGACGTGGGCCGGCGGGTACTGCTGGCCGGTGGGGAAGGGCTGGCCCTTGTCGATGGCGCCGGCCAGCGCGTTGTCATCGCAATCCGGGCACGGCCCCTCTTCGGCATCGACCACCCAGCGAAGACGACCGTCACAGGAGTCGAACCGGCCGCGGGCGTGGGCCGCGGCCACGTGGTGGCGGGCCAACGGCTCCACCCTCGTCGTCTTCCATTCCCGGTAGGCCGATGAGATGCCCTCGACCAACGGAGCTTCGTCGCCGTCGGCTTCCTCCAGCGCTCGCTGGAGCCGCGCCCGCAGGTCGTCGGCCACCGCCTCGGCCAGACTCGCCGCCAGATCGTCGATCGACGGGGGCGGCCCGTCGGTGGTCATCCCCCGGCCCGCGCCAGCTCGCAACTCGGGCGAGGCGATGGCCAGGTACCGGGAGGTGTGGTCGCTGGGGCCCGGCAGCAGAGCACCCAGATCCACGGTGCCGCTGCTCCGGCGAAGGATGTCGAGGACCTCGTTCTGTTCGTCGGCCAGCCCCCGCTTGAGGGCCTTGATCAATGAACGCTCGACGTCTTCGACCTCGGCATCGCGTGCCTGGAGGACCTCCTCGTCGTCAGGAGCGCTGGCGGGAGACTCCTGCACTGCCGGCGCAGTGCCGTTGCCGACGTGGGAGCTGCTCTGCGGGAGGGATTGGTCGACGTCGACGACATCGGCGATCGAGGGGACGGCACGCTCGGCCCGCAACCGGGCGAACAGGGCTTCCACTCGCTGGCCTCCGGGCTGAGGCTCAGGCGCCGACTCGACCTCGGCGACGGGCTCGGATTCTGGCTCCGGCGCCGACTCGACCTCGGCGACGGGCTCGGGTTCTGGCTCCGGCTCGGGCTGGACCTCGGCGACAGGCTCAGGCTCCAGCGCGACGTCGGGTTCGGGACCAGGTTCCGGCTCGACCTCGGCGACGGGCTCGAGTTCTGGCTCCGGCTCCGGCTGGACCTCGGCGACAGGTTCCGGCTCGGGTTCTGGCTCCGACGCGCCCTCGGGTTCCGGCTCGACCTCGGGTTCCGGCTCGACCTCGGCGACGGGTTCGCGCGCGGGCTCCGGCTCCGGCTCGGCCGTCGGCGGGGATGGGACCTCCGGATCGAACGAGTCCGATCCGTTCCGGCCCGCCGCCACACCTACGAAACGGGCCGTCGGCACCGACGCCAGACCGATGTCGCGGGCGCCGGCGAGCTCGGCCTCGAGCTCTTCCACGGTGGCCTCGGGAAGCGAGGCCGCTCGCAACGCGGCCCGCTCCGCCGCCGCCCGGGCCTCGGCTTCGGCCACGGTCAGCTCCCTCGTCGCCTCGTCGAGGGTGGAGCGAACCAGCCGGTAGGCGTCCAGGAGCCGCTCCCGGCCGGCCCGCAACTGCTCCAGTTGTTGATGGGCTACCCGCCGGCGCCGGGCCAAGTCCTTCAGGACGCGCTCTCGAACCGTCTGCGCCTCGGCCACCATCTCGCGGCCCTCGGCCTTGGCCTGGTCGACGTGGGCCTCGGCTCGGGCCTCGGCCTCGGCGAGGATCTCGGCGGCCGCCCTCTCGGCTTCGTCGGTACGCCGGGCCAGCAGCGATTCGGCCTCCTGTTCGGCCCGGCTACCTTCGCCGCTGGCGTCGCGTACCAGCCGGGCCACCTGCTCCTCGGCCCGCGCGCGGATGTCGGCTGCCGCCTCTCGCGCCGCCTGGAGCACCCGCCCCGCCTCCCGGCCCAGGGCCGCCTCGATGTCCTCGTCGCTGAGCGGTCGGGAGGCCGCCCTGGCTTCCGCAGCGGCGAGACGCTCGCGCTGCAGGCGTTCCCGCTCCCTCGTGGCCGCCAGCTCGGCGGCCACCTGGGCGAGAAAGGCCCGTACCTCGTGCTGGCCGTAGCCACGGAACCCGACCGGGAAGTCCCTGGTGGCCACGTCCTCGGGCTCGAGTGCGGCGTCGTCCACGGCCCAACATGCTAGGAGCGGCGCAACGCGAGGTTGCGGACCTACAACAAATCGCCGGTGACGTCCCCGAGTCCGTCGAGCACGCCATCGAGCAGGTCAGGGAGTGGATCCACCACCGGGTCCAACACGCCGTCGTTGTCGGGCGGGTTCGGCACCAGGACCGGCGGCGGTGGGGCGGGCGAGGGTGGCGGCGCAGGCGCAGGCCGGGTCGGAGGTTGCTGAGGTCGGCGAGGCGCGGGAGCAGGTGGCGGGTCAGCGGGCACCCGTACCGGTGGGCGGACGGGTTGGAACACCGGATCGGGGGACGGCGAGCCGAACAACAGAGGAGAACGGGCCACCGCCTCGTCCAGCGCAGCCAACAGCGCCGCTCTCGGGGCCGACTGGTCGAGGGCGATGATCCCCCACCCCGCTCCCTCCTCTCGCAGGTCGAACACTTCCTCCCAGCGGCTGGCGAAGTCGCCACCCTCCCCCACCAGGGCGATGGCCGCCCCCACGAGGATCTCTCCCACGGGTCGTTCCTGGCCGTCGAGCAACGCCTGGGTGAAACCGGGTTCCAACAGCAGTCCGGGAAGAACGCCCTGGAAGAAGAACACATCGGGGGCAACGTCCTGCAGCAGGGTCGTGAAGCCGACCGAGCGCTGCTGGAGGACTGATTCGAGGGCGATGGCCTCGCCGAGGAAGCGCCGGTCCCATGGATCGGGTGGCTCGCCGATGCGCAGGAAGCTGGGGCGGAGCGGCAGCATTCCGGCGTCGGGGACCACCACCTGACGCAGCGCCGGGAGGCCACCGTCGAGCGTCCGGCCTCCGCTGGTGAGCGTGGCCCGGCCCGTGTAGACCGCGAAGATGGCACCCGTCGACCGGGACACGCGGGCGGCGCCGTCCACCAGGCTCAGGGATGCCCCGCCCGCCTCCACCACTTGCTCCTGTTCCCCGGCGATCAGCAGGGCATCGCCCCCCAACAGGGTCGGAACCGGGGCGATCTCCACCCGTGAACCGTCCATTGGTCCGGGCCCGGCCCGCAGCTCCAGCGAACCATCGCCGGGAAGACCTACCACGGCACGGCCACTGAGGATTCGGAGCCGATCGCCGGCGGCCAGGGCGTACTCTCCGGTCGTCAGACGGCGAGTTCCGTTCGCACCTTCCACCTCGGCCGGCCCGGTGAGCGCCAAGG
>DASZDM010000197.1:0-1587 GCA_035942015.1 Acidimicrobiales bacterium
ACGGTCGAACCGGCCGCGCCCACCACCCTCGACGCCCGGCCCGAGCAGCTCACGCCGGAACTACAGCGCGCCCTTTCAACACGAGCGAGGTGGGGACTTTCGTTGGCCACCAGCGGGGACTTCGAGATGGCCATTGACACCAGAGCCGCTGATCGTTCGGGCTCCTCCGCAGCGCATCGCTCGACCTTTGGCCAGACACTGCCGGGAAAGGTCGGAACGGCATGATGTGTAGGTGGAGCTCGAAGCTTGGCGGACGCCTCGAGCCTGGTGATGCCGGGTACCCGTCCAGCCCAGGCACGACGCGTGGAGGGCGGGAACTTCACCGACGTCTACGAACTGCGCTGTTTGACGCCGGGTGGGGGCGAGCTTCGGGTTGCCGCGCGGGTCTTCCGTACTGAGGCGCGCCCGGGAACCGTCCAGAAGCTGTCGGTCGTGCTGCCCGCGGCGGCCGCTGCTGGCGTTCCTGTGCCCGAGCTGCTGTGGGCTGACCCGTGCGGCGACCTCCTTAGGCGACCGCTGCTGCTCCTCCGGTGGATCGACGGGACACCGTTTAGCGATGCCCCCGAATCGACTCGCGCCTCGGACAGCTCGCGTCCTCTCTCGTGCGCATCCACCGCGCGGGGGTCGACCTGGAGGCTGACTGGGCCTACCCGATCGTCCCCCCCGATCACCTCTGTGACTGGGCTCGAAGGAATCCCGCTGCTGAGCCCGTAATCGAGTTGGTGCAGCGCCTCGCGGTGCACGTACCTATCGGCTCCGACCTCGTCCACGGGGACTACTGGCCCGGCAACGTCCTGTGGTTGCGCGGGGCTCTGGCGGGCGTCATTGATCGGGACGCTTCAGGACGTCGTGACGCGGGCGCCGACATCGCCAAGGCGCTGCTGGACCTCGCCATCCACGTCGGGCTCGACGCCACCGACCCCTTCACTTCTCGGTACGCACAGGAGCATCTCGTCAGCGAGCACCAGCCGTTCTGGAACTTGCGTGAAGCACTGGCCGGATTCCCCGATCCCGGTCGATTCTGGCTACCGACGTATGAGCTCTTCGGGCGCACGGGTCTTTCGCCCGGCGCGCTCCGCAACCGATTCGAGCGGTACCTCCAAATGTGCGTTGAAGCCACGGGCGGCTAGCGCTTGGTCCTTGCTCTCGCGGAACGCCAACGTGTCGCATGATCGCCTCACGAGGGTTGGGGCTACCAGTGTCGCCACAACGACCCGCACAGATTGGCAGCCGCCGGCTTGGTGGAGGTAGTAACGAACCGGCGATCGCAGACTTTGACGGCCGCAACGTGAGCCGCCCCGAGGTGTAGATATGCCGGTGATCCTTCAGGCATCTGATTGCTCGTCACTCCGGCGAGCTCATGTGCTGATTGGAGCCTGGCATGTTGACTCGAGATCCCTGTCTTCTTTCGTCGCGTCTGCGACCTGATGAGGTGCCCTCGTTGGGACATCCGCTTGTTGATCGCTATGTCGAGTTCGTGGTGTCGCGGGCGCGGCCGAACACCGTGCGGGCGACGGTGTCGGACCTTCGTGCGTTCCTCGCGATCGTCGACAAGGACCCGGTGGAGGTGCGAACGGCGGACGTGTT
>DASZDM010000198.1:0-2135 GCA_035942015.1 Acidimicrobiales bacterium
GCCTTGATGAGTGTCTCTACCGCTTGCTCGTACTCGGACGTTGGCAGTGCAATCTCCTCGGCTCCTGGCTGCTTACAGAACTCATCGTAGAGTGAGCACGTGGACCCTCCCGTCATCGCGTGGACCGCCGCTGCTGCTACTGGCCTCCTAGCCTCTTTCGTCCCTACCGATACCACCCTCGATCGTTACTTCAAGAGCTGGTTGCCGAAACGCCACCATCGCTACCGCCTGAAGCTGGTCGGGCTCCACCTCGTCGCTACGGCGATCGTCGCCGCTGGGGCGTCGAGTCTCGGTTGGGAACCTGAGACAACGTCAGACGGGTTCAACGCAGCCGCGAACGGGGTGGCTTGGGCGTTAGCTGCGGTTGCGCTCCTGCGGGCTGAACTCCCCGGCTCCCACGCAGGCGAAGCTCCGGCTGGTCTTTCACTACTGCGGGCGGTCTCGAAGAAGATGGTGAGCGACCTTGCTAGTGATGTCGGCGATGCCATTCGGGAAGCACTGCGGGATAGCAGCGTGACCGACCTTGGGGTCGCCGCTTTGAGATGCAGAACGATCGCTTACCCGCCGCGTGAGGACGGGACCCTTGGTCCCGATTCGGAAGCGCTCGGAGCCAGCATCGTCCTCTTGTGGAAGGAGGCTGACAGCATGGCAAACGACCCTGCCAAAGTCACCGCGACAAAGGAACACCTTACGGAGATCGTGGTCGGGACCGTTACGAAGTATCGGCTCGTCAAGTGCTGGTGATCACCGAGCACCGGCGGACCTTGGAGATGTCCGTTGTTCCTTTGAACTGACAGCACCCGCCGAACACCAGGCACAGTTCAGCGTTCAGTCGGAGCCGACTACCCCGCCTGATCAGGCAGGTGGCGGTAGATCGACGCCCGGCTGACCTTGAGGGTCTTGGCGATCTCCGCCACGGTGAGGTCTCCCTGGGCGTAGAGCTCACGGGCCCGAGCGATGGTCCGTGGCGTCATGACGGTGGGACGCCCGCCGTAACGACCCCGGGCCCGGGCGGCAGCCAGTCCCGCCTGGGTGCGCTCCCGGATGAGATCCCGTTCGAACTCGGCCAGAGCGCCGAACAGATGGAAGACGAGCTTCCCGCCAGGACTCGTGGTGTCGAGCTGCTCGTGAAGGCTGCGAAGGCCGACGCCTCGCTCCTCGAGGGTCGTGACCACCTCGATCAGCTCCCGCAGGGATCGTGCTAGGCGGTCAAGTCTCCAGACGACCAGAGTGTCCCCCGGCCGGAGGTGGTCGAGGACGTCGGCCAGCTGCGGCCGATCGGTCCGAGCCCCGCTGGCACGCTCGACGAAGACTCGGTGGCAGCCGGCGGCGGTCAGCTCGTCGATCTGGAGGTCGGGGTTCTGATCGACGGTCGAGACTCGCGTGTAGCCGAGGGCCTGGTTCATGGCCAGAGGCGTATCAGAACCCAACTGCGCCGTGGTGGATGAGACGTAGATTGTGAGACGGGTTTAGGACAGCCCTATGCGCCTCTTGGCGCCCAGCGCCGCTGTCGTCTCAAAAACCCTCGTTTATGGAGTGTCGAAGCGGCGGCCACTCAGCGTGACCCGGTTCGACTGGTCCCGCCCCGCTGGTCAGCGGGCGCAGAGGTCCGCCGAACGCCCCAGGGGTGGCGATCTCCAGATAGGTGCTCTCGGCGGGCGACGAGCCGGGCAGTCCCGGCGTTCGCACGGGCGGTCCCGAGCGGCATCTCTGACAGAGCGATCTTTGTCAAGAGGGCGTTCGCCGAAGGCGGACTCCGTTGCCGGCCGCAGGCCAGGAGTTTGGGCGCGAAAGAGCGACCGGCGTGTTCCGCCGGTTGAGTTGGCCGATGAGGACGGAGGCCCCCCGGGGGGGTTGGACGGTCGTGACTGCTTCAGTGCTCGCTAGGCGTGCTCCTCACGACGGCGACGTTGGACACAGCGGGTCACTCACCAGCCCGGAAGGTCGGGCAGGGCAGGCCGGGAGCCGGCTGCCGGGCATCTCTTCGCGCGCTCAGCGCATGGTGGTCTGCGGCCACAGCCAGGCGGGTTCAATCACTTCGTCGACCACGCCACGCACGTGGGGGTCATGCCGCTCGCCGAACGCGCGCCATGGCTGTGTCCGATCCGGCTCACCCCGCCCTCTCGGCCTGGGCG
>DASZDM010000199.1:0-1675 GCA_035942015.1 Acidimicrobiales bacterium
GCTGCACGTGGTGCTGACGCACAGGCTGGCGAACTCCTGCCGCCCGCAGGCAGTGGAGGAACCTCGCTCTCGGTGGGTGGGGCGTCAGCATGCCGGGGTTCCAGGACGTGGCGTAGCGACGCCGGTCCGCGCCGACCAGACCGAGCCAGCCCGGAGATCCGCCGCTGCAACCTCGACACGGTCGTCAGTCTCCGGCGGAGGGCGGACTCGACGGCTCGCTCCAGCCGGTCGGATGCGATCACCGCACCGAGCTCGACCAAGGTGCGGGTGGGGTCGGTGCATCGGATGCCCTGGACCTCTACGACGTCGAAGGCGGCGAGGTCGTCGCTGCGGTGGACCGTCCCCGAAGCGAGCTGGACCTGGCGGGGCACTGTCACCTCCACCACATCGGCTTCGATGCCGTCGAGGCCCCACAGATTGGCGGCGGCGCGGTGCGACGCCACCGCCTCCGGTCTCGACAAGCACACCGCGGCGAGTGACCGGTCGTCGACCAGCTCCGGCACTGCGTAGACCCCCTTCGCCAGGCGGCTGAGCCGGCCAGAGGCGCACCAATCGCCGGTGGTCGACGAGGGCACGCCCAGCGCCCGGAGCTGGTCGAGTCCGACCAGGCCGTGGCGAGCTGCTGCGTCGGTGCGGAGCTGCTGGTAGTCGGCGGTCCGTCGGGGCGACCCCACGCCGGAAAGTGTGGAAGCGGGGTGTGACAGTGGCCCTCGACAGCCTCGCCACCGGCGGCGTAGGGTGTCGGGTAGTGCGTCGTAGCTTTTCGTTGTTCTCTGCACTGGTACTGAGTTTCGGGCCCGTTGCCTGCTCAGGTGATGGGCCCGACCTCGGTCCCTCCGCCACCCTCGGCACGGCGCCGACCACCTCCGCGTCGGAGCGGGTCATCGACCCCAGCGTCATCCCCGCCGACACGGCCGACATCGACGAGGCCTACGTGCAGGCGGTGGTCGACGCCCTCTTCGCCGTCGACGCCAAGGCCACCGAGATCTTCGTCGAGACGAAAGACGTCACCAACAAGGAAGCCCTCGACTACTTGCGGGCCATCTACGTCCAAGACGAGTTCGAACAGCAGGTCAATGTCTGGTTCCACGATCTGGCACTGCGATCGGACCAGTTGCTGCCAGGGGCCCTGGGGAATGACGTGAAGAGGGTCATCGACGTGGCCCCCGACTGCGTCTATGCCGAAGTCCTTCGCGACTACTCGGAGACGACCACCAGAGAGGTAACCCGGGGGGAGATATTCGTCGGGATCACCCCGAAGGCAGACGGAGAGGATGCAGAGGGGCTCAATCCGACGGCATGGATGATGTTCATGGACGGACTGAACGTGGATGGATCGGAACCGGAGAACCCGTGCGAAGGACGGTGATCGCTGGCTGCATCGCTCTGGCTCTCACCGCGACTCAATCGGGCGCGCATTCTCAGTCGTCTGGGCCACGTACCACCGCCGCCGCCCACGACGGCAACACCAAGGTCGTCGTCTCCAATCCCGGCGGGGAGGAGCCGGGCCAGCCGGCGGCGCCCGCCCGCCGGGGGCGGGCTCGGGCCCGGCCGGGGCAGCTGGTCACTCTGTACTCCACCCGTTGGCAGCCCGACGATGCCGAGCCGTGCCTGCACGCCGTCACCATCCGCCGGGAGGCGCCGCTGAGCGCCGAGGAGGCCTTCGCCAACGACA
>DASZDM010000200.1:0-29648 GCA_035942015.1 Acidimicrobiales bacterium
GTCCTGACCGGTGCCGCCGAGGCCGCAGCCACGGCGATGGCCGCCGCTCGGGCGGTGGAGCCCAGCGGCGATGCCGCCAGTCGCAAGGACCGCCTCATCCTCCTGGCCGGGGGCCTCATCACCGACATCCATATGGCCGGAGAGCTCTCTGACGACCAGGTGGCGTGGGTGGGGGAGGGTTCCTTCCCGGCCCTGCGGGTGGCCCCTATCGACGTCGGCGCGGAATTGGCTGCCCGCCTGTATCCGGAGGTGACAGTGGTGTTCACCAGCGCCACCCTCGTCGTCGGCGGCAGCTTCGACCCGGTGGCGCAGCGCCTCGGTCTCGACCGGCCCGGTCCCGGCGACGGAGCCGGTGACGACCTGCGACGGGGCGTTGGGCCCGAGTGGCGAGGTGTCGATGTCGGAAGTCCCTTCGATTACCCCAACCAGGCCGTCTTGTACTGCGCCGCCCACCTTCCCCCTCCCCGTAGCCCGGGATACGAGGAGGCCATGCTCGACGAGCTGGAAGGTCTGATCCGGGCCGCCGGGGGACGGACGCTCGCCCTCTTCACCAGCCGCAGGGTGATGGAGGCGGCCCAGTCCCGCCTCGCGGAGCGCCTGCCCTGGAACGTGCTGGTGCAGGACGAACTGCCCCGCCCCCTCCTCCAGCAGGCGTTCCTCGAGGACGAGACCTCCGTCTTGCTCGCCACCATGGGGTTCTGGCAGGGCTTCGACGCCCCAGGCCGCACCTGCTCGCTGGTGGTCGTCGACCGGCTGCCCTTCAGCCGTCCCGACGACCCCCTGGCGGCGGCCCGACGGGAGGCGGCGACCAGGTCACGGCGTAACGCATTTGCCGCCGTCGACCTCCCTCGCGCCGCCGTCCTGTTGGCCCAGGGCGCCGGCCGACTGATCCGCTCAGCGCACGACCGGGGCGTGGTGGCGGTCCTCGACAGTCGCCTGGCCACCGCGTCGTACCGCTGGCAACTGGTGCAGAGCCTCCCTCCCATGCGCCGAACCAAGGAGCCGGGCGAGGTGCATCGTTTCCTCGCCGAGATCGCCGGCGGCTGACCCTCCCCCCTTCAGAGGGCGCCAGGGGAGATACTGGCGGCGGTGCAGAAGCAGCGTCACGGCGGAAACGCGGCCGATTCGTTGGTCGGGATGGTGGTCGGCGCGGGAGGGCTTGCCCTCACCCTGCTGCTGGCACCGCTTACCCTGACGGCGGCGGCCCCGGCCGGTCCTCCGGCCCCGTCGCCGGCGGTGGCGGTGGCGGCGGTAGCGGAGGGCTACCTACGGGCCTGGGAGCACAGCGACCTGGAGGCCATGTCGTTGCTCCTGTCGGCCAACATGCCGGAGTTCGACGAGACGCACGGGATGATCACCGAGAAGCTCTCCGTCGTATCGGCCCGGTTCCGGTCCGGCGACCCGGAGGTGCTCGGTGAGGTGGCGGTCGTGCCCTTCGCCGCCGATCTCGAGCTGGCCGGCCTCGGGACCTGGGAGTACGAAGGTCGTCTCCACCTGGTGCTCGGGGTGCCGGAACCGCGGGCCCTGCCGACGGTGCCGGTGGCCGACGAGATCGGGGAGTCGCCCAGTGCTGCGGCGCCCGGTGATCCGCTCCTCGACGCCGTCGGTGCGGAAGAGCCCCGCTGGTCGGTGGCGTGGTCGCCGGCGGCCATCCATCCGGGGCTCGGTGCCGGCCAGACGCTGCTCAGTCTGCGTCGGCCCCCTGAGCGGGCGCCGTTGGTCGGCGTGGACGGAACACCACTGACCGGTGAGGACGCCGCCGACGTGCCGGCCCTCTCGTCCCAGGTGCTCGGCCGGGTGGCAACCCTGGACGAGGTCGGAGCGGCGGCACTGGGCGGTCTCTACCTGCCAGGCGACCAGGCCGGGGTGTCCGGGCTGGAGGCCGCCTACGAGTCACGGCTCGGCGGACGGCCCTCCGGTGAGGTCCGAGTGGTCGATGACCGAGGAGAGCTGGTGGACGTGCTCCACAGGTTTCCGGGTCAGGACGGGGTCCCGGTGCAGACCACCTTCGACGCCGACGTGCAAGCAGCCGCCGAGGCGGCCCTGACCCGGGTGTCGAACCCGTCCGCCCTCGTGGCCATCGATGGGCCCACGGGGCAGGTCCGGGCCGTGGCCAACCGACCGACGTCGGGTTTCAACCGGGCGCTGGTGGGCCGGTATCCTCCGGGATCCACCTTCAAGGTGGTGACAGCCACCGCCCTGCTCGATGCTGGAGTGACGCCCGCGACCGAGGTGTCCTGCCCGGCCAAGGCTTCGGTCGACGGCTACCGGTTCTCCAACGCCGGAGGTGAGGTTCTGGGCGAGATTCCCTTCGCGATGGCGTTCTACCGCAGCTGCAACACCGCCTTCGTCCAACTGGTGGACGAGCTCGAGCCCGATCTCCTGGTGGCCGCGGCTGAGGGCTACGGGTTCAACACCACGTTCGACCTGCCCCTGCCGGCCGAGACGGGCAGCTTTCCGGAGCCGAGGAGACCGATCGAGCGGGCATCGGCCGCCATCGGCCAGGGGCAGGTGACGGCCACCCCGCTGCACATGGCGACGGTGGCGGCCGCAGTGACATCCGGTACCTGGCACGAACCCACTGTCACGTTGTCCGGTGACGCCACGCCGGGGTCAGCGTCGGGTGGCCGGCCCTTGCCGGCAGGAGTGGCCTCCACCCTGCGGGAGCTGATGGTGCGGGTGGTGGAGGAGGGCACAGGCACCGCCGCGCAGGTGCCGGGCGAGGCCGTGGGAGGAAAGACGGGTACGGCGGAGTTCGGCACGGCCGACCCTCCCCGGACCCATGCCTGGTTCATCGGCTTCCGGGGCGATATGGCCGTGGCTGTTCTCGTCGAGGACGCCGGCTTCGGGGGCTCCGTGGCCGCTCCCATCGCCCGGAGCTTCTTCAGCGCCCTCGAGTAGCCGGCCTGCCCCCGCGTCGCCGTTCTGATGGTCAGAACGCCACGAATATGCGCCCATCAGACCATCGGAACGACACTGGCGTGGTGCCCGATGTCGACGTCAACGGCCAGGACCCCGTCCCTCCGTCCTGGGAGCGGGGGACCATGGTGGTGCTGCCATCGCTGTCCTTCCCGGTGGCCGAGCTGGTCAAGATCACCGGCATCGACCACTACGAGGAGCGTCTGCTCTGCACGCTCCTGTTGCTGCAGCGGCCCGACGTGCGGGTGGTCTATCTCACTTCCCAACCCCTCGATCCGGCCATCGTCGACTACTACCTCGGATTCCTCGACGACCCCGCCGAGGCCCGCACGCGCCTGCATCTGTTGGCCGCCGGAGAGGTGGGTCCCCGGCCGCTGACCCAGAAGGTGCTCGATCGTCCGGAGATGCTGAGCCAGTTGAGGAGGCTGCTCCCCGACGACGGGAGCGCGACCCTGTTGCCGTTCAACGTCACGGCAGGGGAATGGGAGCTCGCCACCGCCCTCGGGCTGCCCCTCGACGGCCCGCCCGTCGACCGGGTTCCCCTCGGGTCCAAGACCGGCTCGCGGCGGGTGGCCCACCGGGCGGGCATCGCCGTGCCGGCGGGCGAGGAGGCGTTGTACTCCCTGGTGGAGGTGGAAGCGGCGATCGGGCGCCTCGGCCGCAGGGGTAGGGCCGCTCGGGCTGTGGTCAAGTTGAACGACGGCTTCTCCGGTCAGGGCAACGCCCTGGTCGACCTGACCGGGCCGGCCGCCTCACTGTCGGTCGACTCGACGACCTTTTGTGCCGCCGGAGAGTCGTGGAGCTCGTTCGGCGCCAAGATCGCGACCGAGGGGGCCATCGTCGAGGAGGCCATCGACTCGCCGCTGGCGTCGCCGAGCGTGCAGTTGCGCATCGCTCCGGGAGGAGCGGTGCGAATTGTCTCCACCCACGATCAAGTTCTCGGGGGCCCGGGCGGACAGGTGTACCAGGGATGTCGCTTTCCCGCCTCGGAGTCCTACCGCGCTGCGATCGGTGCAGCCGCCGTGGCGGTGGGCGATGTCCTGGCCGAGGACGGGGTGGTGGGCCCTTTGGGCATCGATTTCCTGGTGACCGGGCAACCCGGGGCATTCGAGATCTTCCTCAGCGAGATCAACCTGCGCATGGGTGGGACCACCCATCCCTTCTGGATGGCGCGCCTGGCCACGGCCGGTCGCTACGACGCCGGCCGGGGGCAACTCGTGGTGAGGGGCCGGCCCCGTTGCTACGTGGCCACCGACAACCTCAAGCTTCCCAATCTGGTCGGCTCCTCCCCGGCGTCCGTCGTCGCGGCCGTCGAAACGTCCGGCCTGGCCTTCGACAGGGCGACCGGGTCGGGGGCGACCCTTCACCTCCTGGGTGCCTTGGCTCGACACGGCAAGATGGGGGTCACGTGCATCGCCGATGATCCGGAGGGAGCACAGGCGCGTTTCGCTGAGGTGACTGCCCTCCTGGCCAGGCACTGACCGTGGACCTGACGTGCATCTTCTGTCAGATCGTCGTCGGCGACGTCCCGGCCCACATCGTGCTCGACGACGACTGCTGCCTGGCCTTCCTGGACGTCCGTCCGCTCTTCCCTGGCCATGTCCTCGTCGTGCCCCGCGACCACCACGAGACGCTGGTCGACCTTCCGCCCGCCCTCCTCGAACCCCTCTTCGACAGAGTCCGCCGCTTGGCCCAGGCGTTGGAGGGCGGCCTCGGAGCGGCGGGCAGCTTCGTGGCCGTGAACAACCGGATCAGCCAGAGCGTGGCTCACCTGCACGTCCACGTCGTGCCCCGCAACCCCAAGGATGGCCTGCGAGGCTTCTTCTGGCCCCGTCAGCGCTATGCCGACGAAGCCCATGCCGCCGACGTGGCGAGCACCCTACGTTCCTTCCTGGCGATAACCGACAACTCGTAGGCTGGAGGTGATGGACGGTGCCGTGGTTGCGTCGGGTACCCACAAGGGCCTCGCCGGCGACCCGGTCGAGGCACCCCTGGAGATGGTCCCCGGTCCTCGACTTCTGCACCCCCGTCAGGTCCAGGCCTGGCGCCTCGGGTGGGGGCTGGGTGCCTTCGTCGTGACCGTCCTCACCCTGCTGGTCGAGGTGTCCCTGGCCATGGCCGACGACGTGGATCCGTGGTGGCCACGCGGTGCGCCCACCGTGACGGTGGCGGTGATCGGCGGGGCCCTGGCCTGGCAGCTGCCCCGCCTCGCCTACGACGCCTGGCGCTACGAGCTGACCCCATCCACCCTCGAGCTACGTCGAGGCGTGGTCGTTCGCCGGTACAGCGCCATCCCGTACTTCCGTGTCCAGCACATCGACATCACCCGCAGCCCCTTCGAACGGGCGCTCGGACTCTCTCAGCTCGTGGTGCGGACGGCGGCGGCCACTACCGATGCGCGCCTCCCCGGCATCGCCGAAGACGACGGCGAGCTGCTGCGCGACGTCATCCTGGCCCGAACCGGGAGCGGCGACGCCGTCTGACGGCGTCCACGGACGCGCACGGGCTGACGTGCCGGCGCCGGCTGGGTCGCCGGTCTCAGGCCCTCGGCGCCTGCATCCGGCCAGCCCCTTCCTCGACCTGTCGGGGCTCGGCCGCCAGCTCCTAGCTCCTGGCGTCGTCGCCCTCGGCGCTGGAGGGCTGCGCCTCCTCGTCCTCGGAATCGTCGTGGTGCTGGCCGCCCAGGTGCTGGCCTGGCGGCGCCGGACCTACTCACTGTCCGACGGCGTGTTGCGGTTCGAGGGCGGGCTCGTCGTGCGCAGCCAGCAGCTGGTGCCGTGCGAGCGCATTCAACAGGTCAACCTGGTGCAGAAGCTGCGCCATCGAGCGCTCGGGGTCGCCGTCCTCGACGTGGAGACGGCCGGTAGCGACTCGGGCGTCCGCCTAGAGGTGCTCGAGGTGGCCGAGGCGCAACGGCTGCGAGTGGCGCTGCTGGCGGCCAAGGCCGGGGCCACGGACGCGGCCGTCGCCGGGGAGGAGGAGTTCGGCGAGGGAGGGCAGGTGTCAGGTGACGAGATCCCTCCTCGCTGGGTGCCTACTCCGTGGCCCGTGGTTGAGCTCACCCACCGCCAGCTGGCCGTGGCCGGGGTCACAGGGGTTGAGCTGCTGGTGGTTTTCGCCTTGGTGGCCACTGGGAGCCAGTTCGTCGGGGAGTCGTGGTCCCCCTTGGACGGGTACGACCTACCTGCGCTCGATGCCCTGGGACCCCTTGTGCTGACGGGCGCCGTGCTCGTCTTCCTCATGGTGTGGCTGGGCACCGCGGTGGCGGCATCGATCCTGGCCGACAGCGGCTATCGCCTCACCTTGGAGGGGGACGAGCTGCACGCGGCGCGGGGCCTGCTCGACCGCAAGGAGACGAGCCTGCCCCTGGCCCGGGTGCAGGCCGTGCGCATCGCCGCCTCGGCTCCCAGGCGACTGCTGGGGCTGGTGTCGATGCGCATCGACAGCGCCGGCCGCGGGTCTGGCGACGACGACCGGAGGATGAGCATCCCCATCCTTCCGGCCGGGGACGTCGACCGGGTCCTCGCCTTGGTCCTCCCGGGGATGGGACCGCTCCCCTCCCTCCGACGGCCTCCACCCGCCGCCCGTCGCCGGGCCCTGGTGCATCACGTGGCCCCGGCGGTCGCGGTGGCGTTGCTCGCCGCCACCGTGGCCTGGCCATGGGGTGGCCTGGCCATGGCCCTCGTCCCGCTGGCCACCGTCCTCGGACTGGCGGCCTACCGGGGCCTCGGGCATGCCTCCTCGGGCGCGTTCCTCGTCACCCGGTCAGGGTCGTTCAACCGCCGACTCGTGGTCGTCCCCCTGGGTCGGGTGCAGAGCGCCCGGCTCCGGGCCACTCCCTGGCAACGTCGAGCCGGGCTGGCCACCCTCTCCGTCGACCTGGCCGGTCCCGGGCCCGTCCCCCAGGTGATCGACGAGGCGACACCGGTGGGCGAGGAGCTGTTGCGGGCAACCACCAGTGTCTAGGAGGTGTACTGACGGAGGTCGAGCACGGTGCCGTTGTCGACGTCGTCGTCCAGCAGGGCCCAGATGCGACGGGCCACATCATGGGGATCGCTGAGCTTGTCGGCCCGGTGAAGGTCGACGAACTTGCCACGGGCCGGGAAGTCGTGCTCCGAGGTGGCCCGCATCCGGGCCTGCATGTCGGTGTCGACCGTGCCCGGCGCCACCGCCAGCACGGTGGCTCCGCCGCGCTGGGTCTGTTCGGCGCCGACGTCGCGCACCCACTGGTCGATTGCGGCTTTGGCCGCGCCGTACGACGACCAACCCGAGTAGACGCTGCGGGCCGCTCCCGAGGTGAGCATGATGAGATGACGGGGGACGCGCAGCGCAGCGCCGGCGGCCAGGAAGAGGTGGCCCAGGACCTGAGGAGCGGCGCTGTTGAGGATGACGTTGGCCCGGTAGGCATCGGAGTCGACCTCACCGGCGAAGCCGATGGGATCGAGGGTGCCGGCAGCGTGGACGAAGGTGACCCGCTCACCCGAGAAGCCGGTCAGCTCACGGTGGAACGATGCGCCCACCGCCGCCCACGATGACGGGTCGGCCAAGTCGGCCTCGAGATGCTCGATGCCCTCGGGCCGGCGCCGGCTGACGCCGATGACCCGCCCCTCCCACGGCACGGTGTCGGCAAGGGCGCGACCGATGCCCGCGGAGGCGCCCGAAATCCACGTCAGTGCGGCCATGGCAGCAACCTATCCGGGGTGAGCACCCCGGGATCCGGGGGCAAGCTTTGACCATGAGCGATCGGGTCGAGCTGGTGTGGTACGGCGACGAGGGGCCGACGTACGACCACGGACGCGGCCATCCGCTCAGACCGGAGCGGATCGTCCTCACCCGGGCCCTCATCCACGACTACGGCGTCGTCGACGGCGAGCGGGTGGTCGAGGTCGGAGCCCGCGAGGCGACCGACGACGAGCTCCTCCTCGTCCACAGCGCCCGCTATGTCGACGCAGTGCGCCGGGCCGGCCACGGTGAGCGTGGTCCGTGGTGGGAGTTCGGGTTCGGCCCCGGCGACAACCCCATCTTTCCGGCCATGCACGAGGCCTCGGCACGGGTGGCGGGGGCGTCGCTGGTGGCGGCCGACGCGGTGTGGTCGGGACGGGCTGCGCACGCCTTCAACCCGGCAGGGGGACTTCACCACGCGAAGGCGGAGGAGGCCAGCGGGTTCTGCGTGTACGACGACCCCGCCATCGCCATCGCCTGGCTGCTCGACCACGGTGCCGAACGGGTGGCCTACGTCGATGTCGACGTCCACCACGGCGATGGTCCGCAGGCCATCTTCTTCGCCGATCCGCGGGTGCTCACCATCTCGCTGCACCAGGACGGGCGCACGCTGTTTCCCGGTACGGGCAGTGTGGACGAGCTGGGGGAGAGTGACGCTCTAGGAACCAAAGTCAACGTACCCCTTCCTCCATGCACCGGCGACGGTGGGTGGCGGGCTGCCTTCGAAGCCGTCGTGCCCCCGCTGGTGGAAGCCTTCCGGCCCGACGTGCTCGTGACCCAGCTCGGCTGCGATTCACACCACCTCGACCCGCTGGCCAACCTGTCCCTCACCACCGCCGCCTACCGGTACGCGGCGACGGCGCTGCACGATTTGGCCCACCGGGCCGCCGGCGGGCGTTGGGTGGCCACCGGCGGGGGCGGGTACCAGTGGGCTGACGTGGTCCCCCGGGCCTGGGCGATCTACTTCGCCGAGATGGCCGCGGTCGAGCTGGTCGACGAACTGCCGGCGAGTTGGCGGGATCGGGCGCAGCGACTCGCCGGCCATGATGTGCCTGCGACCTTGTCCGAGCCCGAGGTCGCCGAAGGCGCCGACCCGGAGGCCGTTCGGGCCGTCATCGACGGCGTGCAACGCCGTGTCTTCGGTCTGCACGGCTTGCGATGATCGAGCTGGCGCAGCGGTAGCTTTCGTCGTCGTGCTCCTGGCCCAGACCACCACCACCGAAGTGCGCCGCATCGTCGGCGAGCCACTGCCGACATGGGTGGTCGTCGGGGCCGGCATCAGCCTGCTCCTGCTCATCGTCATCGCCGGCCTGCTGGTTCGCCGGCGCAGTGCCGACGCCGGAGGTCATTAGCCCTCAGGGTTTGCGGGTGATCTCCACCTGGCGGCGACCGCCGCCGTCTCCCCGCTCGATGCGAAGGGCGAGCTGACCGTTGGCAAAGGTCGCCTCGGCCGGTCCGCCGAACCCGGGGGGAAGGTCGACGGTCCGCTCGTAAGGCCCGTAGTGCCACTCGTGCAGGAGGTAGTCCTTGACCGCCCGGGTCCGCAGGTCGGCGGCGATGGTGACGTGATCCTCGTCGACCACGACGGAGATGTCGTCGTCCATGACGCCCGGCAGCGGTGCCACCAGCACCATGGCCCGTTCGGCCTCGTACATGTTGACGGGGACGTGTTGGGGCTTGCCGGCGGCGGCTCGCTCTCCGTCGGAGGCGGATATGGGCGCGGCATCCGGCTGGCTGGGCATGACCGGCTCCTACCCCGAAACCATGGGAGCAAAGGGAGCGGGGCTGCGGCACGCCCCCCCGACGTGCCGCAGTCCCGCATCCGCATCCTTCGACCGAGGGAATGTCCGACGGGCGAGGAACGCCGACATGTTCGTCGCCCCGCTCGGCGTTGTCAACGGTTTCGGCGTTCCGTCCGCCTACACCCGCCCGATGTGCTTGAACCCTTCACCCGCGTCGATCCCAGCCAGGCCGCCCATCTCCGAGAGCCTGTCGAGCATGCGCCGGCGAAAGGCGTCCACCTGGGCCCGGTCGGTGGGATCGTCGATCTGATGGGTGGAGCGGTACTGGGTGCGGTGCTCGAGCAGGGCGGCGAGCTTGCGGTGCTCGTGGCCGGCTACGTCCTCGACGTGGTCTACCTCGTCGGCCTCCCACAACAGCATGGCCAACGGCCGGTGGTGGGGGAGCTCTTGCTCAGGGAAGAAGTGCGGATCCCGAGCGGCCACGACGCCCTCGACGGCCAGGAGCCCGGCGTGGCGGTGGTCCGGGTGCAGGCGCCAGCGCTTCCACGGGTCGTGGCCCAGCACGACCTGAGGTCGAAGACGGCGGATCCAGTAGGCCAGTTCCCACCGCTGGCGCAGGCCCGACTCTAGTTCGCCGTCGACCCAGCCCAGGAAGATGCATTCCCCGCTGGCACCCAGGGCCTGCGCCGCCGCCCGTTGCTCGGCCTGGCGTTCGACCACCAGTCGGGCGGTGTCCTCGGTCGGGTCCCACGAGCCCTTGGAGCCGTCGGTGCACACCAGGTGGTGGACGACGCAGCCCTGGCTCGCCCATTTGGCCAGCGTGGCCCCGGCCCCGAACTCGATGTCGTCGGGGTGGGCGCCCACGGCCAGGGCGACCGTGGGTACCTCGAGGTTCAACTGCACGCGGCCACCGGATACGGCAGATCCAGGTCGGCCGGGTCGTCGACGTCCCATGCCAGCGCCGGCTCACGCACGATGCGCACGGGGAGGCCCAGTCGAGCCGCTTCCTCCCGGTGACGACGGAACGAACCCCGTCCGTAGGAGAAGTGGAAGCCGGCATCGGCAGGGACCACGGCGACGTTGGTGCCGTCCTCATGGCGGTCAGGGGCGAGGGTGACCCCCGGTGCTTCAGCGAGGAGATCCAGGCGCCGCGCCAGGGGGAGGTCGGCGTGGGCCACCACGACCCGGGTGAAGCCGGCCGCCGAGAGAGCGGCGACGCCACCGGCCACGGCGCCATTGAGGCCTTGTCCGGGAGCCCACACCACCGAGGCAGCCACGCCGGCCGCCCACGACGCCACCTCTTCGTCGTCGCAGACCACGGTGACGGGCAGTGGTTCGGCGGCGGCCACGACCAGCGCCGCCATGTGGCGGACGAGCATCTGTCGGGCGACCGAGTCGAGCGCGGGGGCGAGGCGCAGCTTGGCGCGGGCGAAGCCCTTGACTGGCACCAACACGGCTGCGCCCATCGGCGGCGAGTGTACGGGCCAAGCCGTAGGGTCAGCCCCATGAGGGTGGCGGTGATCGGTGCCGGGTCCTGGGGCTCGACCTTTGGGTCGTTGCGCTGTAACAACGGGCCGACGGTGCTGTGGGCCCGACGTCCGGCCCTGGCCGAGGAGATCGAGCGTTGCCACACCAACGGTGACTACCTGCCCGGCGTCGCCCTGGCTGCCGGGCTCCGCGCCACCGCGTCCCTAGCCGAGGCGGTGGCCGGGGTCGACGCCGTCGCCGTGGCCGTGCCCAGCCAGCGCTTCCGGGCGGTGCTGGAGGCGCTGGCGCCCCACCTCCCGTCGGGGGTCCCGGTCGTCAGCCTGGCCAAGGGACTCGAGCAGCGCACCCGTCACCGCATGACCGAGGTGATCGCCGAAGAAGCTCCCGGCCATCCGGTGGGCGTGTTGACCGGGCCCAACCTGGCCGCCGAGATCCTCGCCGGCCGCCCGGCGGCATCGGTGCTGGCCATGACCGACGTGACTCTCGCCGCCCAGCTCCAGATGGCCTTCACCACCGACTCGTTCCGGGTGTACACCAACGACGACGTGACGGGATGCGAGGTGGCCGGCGCCCTCAAGAACGTGATCGCCATCGCCGCCGGGATGGCCGACGGCATGAGGCTGGGTGACAACGCCCGTGCCGCCCTCGTCACCCGTGGTCTGGCCGAGCTCACCCGCATCGCGGTTGCCCTCGGCGGCGATGCCCGAACCTGCGCCGGCCTGGCCGGGTTGGGCGATCTGGTGGCCACCTGCAGCAGCGCGAAGAGCAGGAACCACCAGTTGGGGGTGGCGTTGGGCCGGGGCCGCCGGCTCGAGGAGGTGGTGGCGGCGACCAGGACGGTCGCCGAAGGTGTGCGCAGCGCTCCCGTGGTCTGCGAGCTCGGCCGCGAGCTCGGCGTGGAAGTTCCGATCGCCGATCAGACGGCGGCGGTCTGCGCCGGAAGATCCTCGGCCGAGCACGCCCTCGCCGCACTCATGCACCGCCCGCCCCGTCCCGAGCTCCATGGATTCGGTTGAGGGCCCGACGCAGAACTACTTGGGCAGTCCCAGGTCGTTGACCTGCAAGCGTTCCTCACTCCAACGCCCAAGTAGTTCTGCGGCGGGCCCTGACACACTGTGGGGGTGAAGATCGCCTTGGGGACCGATGAGCACCGCCCGTTGTTCGACGAGCTCGGCCGCCGGCTCACCGAGCTGGGCCACGAGGTCGTAGTGGTGGCCGACGGCGAGGCATGGCCCGACGCCGGTCGACTGGTGGGGGAGGCGGTCGTCTCCGGTACGGCCGATCGAGGGGTCGTCTGTTGCTGGACCGGCACGGGGGTTTCGATCGCCGCCAACAAGGTCCCTGGTGTCCGTGCCGCCCTGTGCACGGATGCAGAGACCGCCAGGGGGGCACGCCGTTGGAACGACGCCAATGTCTTGGCCATGGGGTTACGCCTGACCTCGGCCGAGGTGGCAGGTGAGATGCTGGCCGCCTTCCTCGCCACCGATGTGGACGTCGGCGAGTCGGAGACGCTCGGTCGACTCGCTCCGTGAGAAAGGGACGACATCCGGGTAGGGACGCCGTCCCGAACAGGACGACAGGATAAGATGTCTGACGATGCCTTCTAGGACAAGGCATGGTGTACCGGGGGGAGCGAACGTGGCCAAAGAGCCGAGTGTCAACAACGACGAGGACCTGGTCCAGGTCTATCTGAACGACATCGGCAAACATCCGCTGCTGACCAAGGACGACGAGGTCCGCTTGGGCGAGGCCGTGCAGCGGGGACGGTTGGCTTCCGTGCGGTTGAAGTCGCCCGAGCCGATCGATCCTGGCGACCGACGTCGGCTCGAAGCAGAGGTGCACGAGGGTGACCAGGCGGCGCAGACCTTCGTCAAGTGCAACCTCCGCCTGGTCGTCTCCATCGCCAAGCGCTTCCCGTCGTCCGGTCTCGCCCTGCTCGATCTGATCCAGGAGGGAAACTTCGGCCTGATGCATGCGGTCGAGAAATTTGACCCGACCAAGGGGTTCAAATTCTCCACCTACGCCACCTGGTGGATCCGCCAGGCCATCGGCCGGGGCGTGGCCAACACGGGCCGGGCCATCCGCTTGCCCGTCCACGCCAGCGATCAGCTGGTGGGCCTGCGCATCGAGAGCATCGCCTTCGAGGTCCGCCACGGTCGGGCCCCACGGTCGGACGAGCTGGCCGAGGTGCTCGATCTTCCGGTACGCAAGGTGGAGGAGTTGCTGCCTTACCTGCACGACCCCGTGTCGCTGTCGGAGCCACTGGGCGACGGCGAGCGTGAGCTGAGTGACGTCGTCGAGGACACCGGTGCCGAGGCGCCCGACCAACAGGTCTTCGGCGCCATGTTGCCGGCCCAGGTGGCCGAGCTCCTCGCCGGCCTCGACGCTCGGGAGCGGGAGATCCTCTGCCTTCGCTACGGGCTCGACAGGGGCCGGCCCCGAACCCTCGAAGAGGTGTCCCAGAGCTTCAACCTCACCCGGGAGGGGATCCGTCAGGTCGAGGCCAGGGCGATCCTCAAACTCCGCCGCCGGGCCGTGCGGGGCGAGCGCGACCTGCTGTCCGCCTGACGCTCGCCCTCGTCAGGTCTCCAGGACCTCCCATCCACGCTGCCGCCTACCGCCGGCTGGTCCCTCCGGGTCATCCTGCCCGGCTGGAGGGGACGGATGCAGCACTTCTGGGTAGCGTCCTCGCATGAACACCCGAACCATTGCCGTCATCGCCTTGATCATCGCCATCATTGTGTTGTTGATCATCACTGGCGTGCTCTAAGCGGCGTCCGGCCGAGCGGAGCTCACTTGGTCGGATGCTCACATGGAAACCGGACTGCTGCGTGATGGCCTGACGCTGCTGGTCGGCGTGCTCACGGGTGTCCTCTCCGGCGCGTTCGGAGTAGGAGGCGCCATCATCTCGACCCCGGGAATCCGGCTGCTCGGGGTGGGTCCGCTGGTGGCGTTGGGCACCACCTTGCCCGCCATCCTACCCAGCGCGCTCAGCGGTGGACTGCGGTACCAGGCCGAGAGACTCATCGACTGGCGGGCGGTGGCCCTCACCGTGCCGCCAGGGATCGCCGCCTCCGTCGGGGGAGCCCTCGCCTCACGCATCGTGCCCGGCCAGGGCCACCTGCTCCAGCTGGCGACGGCGGCCCTGCTGGGCTTCAGCGCCTGGCGCACGCTCGTCGAGCAACGTTCCACGTCGCCGACGGAGTCGTCAGACGACCCTGATGAATCCACGTGGCGCGAACGGGGGCACGCTGGTCGCCTGGCGGGGGTGGGTCTGGCCGCCGGAGGGCTCTCCGGTCTGCTCGGCCTCGGCGGTGGGCTCATCCTGGTCCCCGGGCTCAATCAGGTCGGGGGTCTGCCGCTGCGATCGGCGGTGGCCACGTCGCTGGTGTGCGCCGGCGCGTTCGCTGTCCCCGGAACCATCACCCACGGTCTGCTCGGCAACATCGACTGGCGCGTGGCGCTTCTGCTCGCTCTCGCCGTGGTCCCTGGTGCGCGCCTCGGCGCCGCCGCCTCCCTCCGCCTGGGCAGCCGGGGTCTGGCTACGGCCGTGGCCGTCTTCCTCGGGGTGGTAGCTGTGGTCTACGCAGGCGGTGAGCTGTTGGCCCTGGCCGGCGACTGAGCGGGTCGCAGAGGTGGTGCGACCTCCCGGGCCCGGGAGAAGATGGTGTCGAACATGGCTTCGGTGAGGCGCCCGGTGAAGGTGTTCTGCTGGCTCGGGTGGTAGGAGCAGATCAGCAGCGTGCCGTCGGCCAGCTCCGTCTCCACCCCGTGTCCGAAGCGGGGCCGGGGGCGTAGTCCGGCCAGGGCGGCCACGGCCTGGTAGGCGAAGCCGCCGAGGACGACGACCACCTCCACATCCCCCAACAGCGACCACTCCCGGCGCAGGTAGGGCAGGCAGGCGTCCCGCTCGGCCGGCGCCGGCCGGTTCGCCGGCGGCGCACACCGCACGGCTGCGCTCACATACGCACCCGTCAGCGCCAGCCCGTCGGCCCGGTGCTCGCTGGTCGGTTGGTTGGCATAGCCTGCCCGGTGCAGCGCTCGGAAGACCCAGTCACCGGAACGGTCACCGGTGAACACTCTGCCGGTGCGGTTCCCTCCGTGGGCGGCGGGAGCCAGGCCGACGACCAGCAGGCGGGCGGCTGGGTCGCCGAAGCCGGGCACCGGCCGGCCCCAGTAGTCGTCAGCGGCGTATGACGCCCGCTTCTCCACCGCGACCCGCTCGCGCCACTCGACGAGGCGGGGGCAGGCTCGGCAGTCGATGACGTCGTTGGTGACGCCGGCGAGCGTGTCGTCGGAACGGGCAGGCATGCGGAGCCACGGTAGGTTGGCCCCATAGCTGCCCGCACCCGTAAGCCCAAAGCGCCGCCGGCAACGGTCGTGATCCTGGTCCGCCACGGTCAAACTCCGACGACCGGGTCCGTGCTACCTGGTCGCGCCCCCGGTCTGCACCTGGCCGAGGCTGGCGTGGCCCAGGCCGATGCCGCGGCCGAGCGCCTGGCCTGCCTCGAGCGTGTCGACGCGGTGTACGCGTCCCCCTTGGAACGCACGAGAGAGACGGCCAAGCCCATCGCCAGGGCGAGGGGTCTCCGGGTTCGAATCGACCGGGGGTTGCTCGAGTGCGACTTCGGCACGTGGACCGGTCGCGCACTCAAGGAGTTGGGCCGGCTCCCGGAGTGGACGACGGTGCAGCGCTACCCGAGTGGCTTCCGCTTCCCCGGCGGTGAATCATTTCCGGAGATGCAGGTCCGCATGGTGAGCGCCCTGGCCCGGCTGGCCGAACGCCACGCAGGAGGCGTCGTGGTGGCGGTCTCCCATGCCGATCCCATCAAGGCGGCGATGGCGGACGCCCTCGGCACGCACCTCGACCTCTTCCAGCGCATCACCATCTCCCCGTGTTCGGCATCGGCCATCAGCTACGGCAGCGGTGGCCCGATGGTGCTCACCGTCAACTCCGTCGCCGGAGCCCTCCCGGGGACCAAAGCGGTCGTCGCAGCATGACCAGCTGGTTCGATCTCCCCGATGTCGACCGTTTCACCGCCGGCACCGTCGGGCCGCCCGGCGAGCGAGTCTTCTTCCTCCAGGCGGCGGCCGGCGGCCAGGTCGTCACCCTGCGCCTGGAAAAGGCCCAGGTGGCGGCGCTGGCCGGTTACCTGGCCGAGCTGCTGGCCGACATGCCCACGCCGGCGCCCGAGGAGATCCCCGACGCCGTCGAGCTGGTGGAGCCGGTCATCGCCGAATGGGTTGTGGGCCAGCTCGGAGTCGCCTTCGACGAGTCCCGCGACCGCCTGGTCATCCGGGCCGACGAACTGGTCGACGATCCGGAGGAGCCGGAGCAGTCGGAGGCCGAGGGAGCCGAAGGCGGCAGTGCCCGCTTCGCGCTGACCCGAGCCCAGGTGGCAGCGTTCGTCGTGCATGCCGCCGCGCTGGTGGTGGCCGGTCGGCCTCCCTGCCCATTGTGTCGTCGACCTCTCGATCCCCAAGGTCACGTGTGCGTCAAGACCAACGGGCACAAGCCGCGCTGAACGCCTCCCGAGCCCTGCCCGTGTTCGACACCGCCCTGCTGGATCTCCTCGTCGAGGGCGACGTCGAGCTCAAGGGGCGGATGCCTTGGAGCTCGAACTCGACGTTTCTTGTCGAGCTGATGAGAGGCGACGCCGTCGTGCGCGGCGTGTACAAGCCAGGGCGCGGCGAACGCCCGCTGTGGGACTTCCCCGGGGGGCTCTACCGCCGGGAGGTGGCGGCATGGGTGCTGTCGGAGCTCCTCGGGTGGGGCATCGTGCCCGAGACGGTCCTGCGCGACGGGCCGCTGGGGGAGGGATCGGTGCAGCGCTTCGTGGAGGCCGACTTCCGCCGGCACTACTTCACCCTTTCCGAGGACCCGGCTCACCACGATGCGCTGCGCCGGATCTGCCTGTTCGATCTGCTGGCCAACAACACCGATCGCAAGAGTGGGCATTGCCTGTGGGCGGAGGGCCGGCTGTGGGCCATCGACAACGGCTTGTGCTTCCATCCCGTTCCGAAGATCCGCACCGTCATCTGGGAGTTCGGAGGCGAGACGATTCCCGAGGCCCTTCTGGCCGACGTCGAGTCGGTGCTGGGCCGCTTGCCGGGGGGTCTGGTGGCGCTGCTCGGTGAGGACGAGCAGAAGGGCCTACGCCAGCGGGCGGAGTGGTTTCTGGCCCACCCCGTCTTTCCCGTTCCCGACCCCCTGGAGCACTGCTACCCCTGGCCCCTGGTGTGAGGTCCGAGCCGTGAGTAGCCCTGCGCTGGACGCCGCCTTGGCCGCCGGCGACCTCGACGAGCTGCTGCGTTGGGTGGACCGCCTGGCCGAGGGAGGGGAGTGGGACCGCCTGGTCGAGTTGCGCCGACGCTGCCGGACAGCGTTCGAGCGCAGCGGCCATCAGCTCTGGCCCATCACCAGCCAGGTGGAGTACCGCCTGGCCCTCGAGGCTCCGGCCAACTGGGCGGCGCTGACGCTGGTGGAGGGCGCGGGTCGATTCGCCTTGGGTCCGCTGTCGGAGGTGGCGGCGTCGACCCACACCTGGGCCGACCTCTCGCCTCACCTGACGCCCGGACCGGTCGCCGGTCTGGTCGCCCACGAGCGGGTGCTGCGAGGGGAGGCGACGGGCGGCGAGGAGAAACCGGGGACCGACGTGCTCGAGCTGCCCCTGGCGCTCCAACCCTGGGAGCCGGCCTATGCGGTGGCGACCTATCGGGCCGACGGGGCAGAGTTTCCCTCGACCCCACTTCCGCCCCTCCGTCTTCGGACGTTGCCGGCTGCGGGGCTGGCGGTCGGCGATGCCCAGGTGCCGGCGGCGCTGGCTGCCCTGGTGGAACCCTGGGTGGTCGAGTCGAACGGCACCGCCGCCACGGTGGCGGTGCGGGGCACGGCCGAGGCGGCCATCGCCGCGCTCGGACACGGCGAGGCTCGGGTGGGCGACCTGCGGTCCGGCCCCGCCCTCGCCGCCATGGCGTGGGCCGGCGCCAGCGGAGGCGCCCACGGCCGTCGCCGAGGCGCGGCGGTGGGTCGCTTCGGCGCCTGGTGGGCCCTTTCCGCCCTGGCCGGCCTGCTCGACGACTGGCCCGTCCCCCCGGCAGATCTGGGCGCCGCGGCCTCCGAGCTCCGCTGGCTCCACTGGCAACCGGCCTCGGGCCCCACGCCGGGCTGGTCTCTCCACCTCGCCATAGAGGACCCGGAAGACAACCTCGCCTGGGCCATAGCAGCCGTCGATCAAACGTAAAGGCTCGGTGGCGATAGGGCGAGGTCTGGGAGCCCGCTCTCAGGCGCAGCCTGAGCAGGTCCCGATGAGATCCAATCGGTGGTGTTCAGGGCTGAAGCCGGTGGTGCTGGCCACCTGGGAGATGGCCCGTGCGACGGTGCGCTCGACCTGCGGCGAGGCCGTGAAGTCCTCGACCCCTCCGCACGAAGAGCAGATGAGGTGATGATGATGGTGCGAGAGGTCCTCGACCAACTCGTAGCGGGCGAAGTCGTCGGTCGTGACCACCCGGTGTACCGCTTTCGCTTCGGCCAGCACGGCCAGGTTCCGATAGACCGAGCTCTGAGCCAGGCCCTCCTCGCGCACCAAGATGTCGGGGATCGACAGCGGATGATCCGAATCGGAGAGGAGCTCGACGAGGGACCGGCGCTGCCTGGTGTATCGCTGGCCCACCTGCCGGAGCCGCTCGGCAACCGTGGTGTGGAGGTCGGGCTGCATCGACCCGAATGCTACCAGGGCATGAGAATCAGTGAGAATCGACGGCCTGGAACCGTCGGGCCCGTTCCTCGTAGTACGCCTCCATCGCCTGGTTGGCTGCCGTGATGGTCGTGAGGGCCTCGACCACGGCGGGCCAGGACGCTCCGGGAACGGCGCTGTAGAGCTCGCCGTCGTCCAGGCCGGTGGTGATGCGGTTGCCTGCGCAGCCCAGGCTGAGCGCACTCTGGCCTGACTTCATGGCCAGCGGGAGCACGGCGCAGCCCGGTCGCCCGGCGACCGGTGCGGTCATCTGTGTCACGCCGGCCCGCAGCGCCGCCTCGTGCAGCATCATGGCCTGGGCCGGCGTGGCCGCCACCACGACGACATCGGCGTCGAAGGGCACCTGCCCGGCGGGGCCGTAGGCGACGTAGCGCGGCGCGCCCGTCACCGTGGGAATGCCGGGCACCTCGTCGGGATCGAGGTAACCGGCGCCGACCATGAGGTCGATGGAGGCGGGCAGGTCGCCGGTTTGGTCTTCCGGCAGGCTCAGGCCGTGCACGTGGCTTCCGACCGCGCAGTGGCGGTGGTCGACGGGCTCGGTGTAGAAGGTCCGCCCCGCTCGGGCGTGTCGCCAGAACGCGCAACCGGCCGCCACGTCGCCTCCGTCCCAGCGGGCGACGCCTTGCGGCGGCTCCTCCAGGAAGGCGATGGCGACGGGGTTCCCGCGCAGCCCCAGACGGTCGAGTTGCTCTTGGTGGGCCATGCTCCACTCTCGCGCACCTGATGAAAGGAGGAGGACGGGCCCGTCGGTAGCGTGGGTGCATGGAGAGGCCCGACGCACCCCTCGCCGGGCGGCGGATCGGTATCACCGCCGACCGGCGATGGGCCGAGCAGGCCGACCTCTTTCGCCGGCGAGGCGCCGAAGTCCTCCACGGAGCGACGATGGCCACCGTCGACCTGTCTGGTGAGGAAGCCCTCCGACGGGCCACCGTCGCCCTCGTGGAGAATCCGCCCGACTACCTGGTCGTCACCACCGGGATGGGATTACGCCTGTGGCTGGAGGCGGCGGCGGGCTGGGGCCTGGAGGGGGCGTTGCGGCAGGCCTTGGCGCCAACCGTCGTCGTCGCCCGGGGGGCCAAGGCCGCGTCGGCCGTACGCCGGGCGGGTCTCGATGTCGCCTGGCGGGCACCGGGCGAGACGATGGACGAGGTCGTGGCTCACCTGGTCGACGTGGCCAGCCACACTCGGCCCCGTGTCGCTGTCCAGCTGTTCGATCCCGGCGACCACACCTCCACGCAGCGGCTGCGGGCGCTGGCCGGCGAACTGGTGGAGGTGCCCGTGTACCGCTGGCGCCTCCCCGATGATCTGGCGCCGGCCCGGCGGCTCATCGACGCCGCGCTCGAGGGCCGCCTCGACGTCGTCACCTTCACAAGCCAGCCGGCGGTGCGCCAGCTGGTGAGCATCGCGGCCGGAGACGGCAAAGATGCGGCGCTGGTCGCCGCGCTCAACGACGGGGTGCTCGCCGCCTGTGTCGGGCCCGTGTGCGCCGAGGCGGCGAGAGAGGTCGGCATCGCCGACCCCGTGTGGCCCGACCCTCCTCGACTGCCGGCCATGGTGCGCCAGATCACCGAGCGCCTGTCCAAGGGGCATTCCTCAGAAACCTGATCAGGTTGGTCAACTATTGGTAGAGTGGAGGTGTGGCACCACAACCTTACCCTCCGACGACCATCCTCGATCCCGCCGCCGAGGCCGACATCGAGAAGTTCGAACGGATGCTGGCGTCCTATCTCGCCGGTGATCTGGACGAGGATCGCTTCCGGATCTTCCGCCTGAACAACGGCATCTACGGCCAGCGCCAGGGTGGGCACAACCAGATGGTCCGGATAAAGGTGCCGTACGGGTCGATACGTCCCGAGCAACTGGACATGATGGCCCACGTAGCGGAGAAATACTCCCGGGGGTGGGGCCACATCACCACCCGCCAGAACGTCCAATTTCATTTCGTCGACTTGGAGCGCATACCCGAACTGCTCCGGGAGCTGGCCAGCGTGGGCCTCACGACCCGGGAGGCGTGCGGGGACACGGTCCGCAACGTCGTCGGCTGCCATCTGGCCGGTGCCTGCCCGTACGAGGTGCTCGACATCAGCCCGTGGGCGGAGGCCGCGTACCGACACTTCCTGCGTCACCCCTATGCCCAGCGCATGCCCCGGAAGTTCAAGATCAACTTCTCCGGCTGCGCCACCGACTGCGGCCAGGCCATGTTCAACGACATCGGGGCGGTGGCCATCAGCCGGCCTCGGGCCGACGGCACGGTCGAGCCCGGATTCCGGGTCTTCATCGCCGGCGGTCTCGGTGCCAACCCCCACGCCGCCCAGGCCCTGGAGGAGTTCACGTCACGAGACGATCTCCTGCCCACCCTCGAAGCCGTGCTTCGCACCTTCGATCACTACGGCAACCGCGACAACAAGCTGCGGGCCCGCATGAAGTGGCTGCTCGACACCATGGGGATCGACGAGCTCCGCGATCGGATCAAGAAGGAGCGCAACCTGCTCCACGCCTCGTCCTCGTGGCCCGGGGGGATCCCCCAGCCGGTTCTCGAGTCCGGCGACGAGCCGGCCGGCGTCTCCGACTCGGTGAGTCCCACCCCGGTGGGGTGGGGAACCAACGTGGAGTTGCGCCGGCGTGACCGCTACGGCCGCTGGGATGACGCCAACGTGGTGCGGGGTGCGGCCAAGGGCACCGTGTCGGCCATGGCCTACGCCCGCCTCGGCGACATCACCGCCGACCAGTTCAGGGCGCTGGCCTCCATCCAGCGGGAGCTGGGGGCGGCCGTGCGGGTCACCAACCGTCAGAATCTCGTCTTCCGGGATCTCACTGAGGATCAGCTGCCCGTCCTGCACGCCCGCCTGGACTCCCTCGGCATGGCCGAGCCCGGAGCCGAGTTGGCGCGTGATGTCGTCAGCTGCCCGGGCGCCGATACCTGCAACCTGGCCGTGACGCAGTCACGGGGTCTGGCTGACGAGATCGGCCGGGCGTTGGAGGAGGCGGGTCTCGCCGACCTGGGCGGGGTACGGATCAACATCTCCGGCTGCAGCAACTCCTGTGGCCAACACCACGTGGCCGACATCGGTTTTCAGGGAGTGGAGCGCCGGGCTCACGGACGCTCGGCGCCCGGCTACCAGATGCTCCTGGGTGGCTATCTCGGCCAGACCGAGGTGGAGTTCGGGCGCAAGGCCCGGCGGCTACCGGCGAAGGCCGCCGGAGCCGCCACGGTGCGAGTGGTCGGTCGCTTCGCCGCCGAGCGGGAACCCGGAGAGAGCTTCGCCGGCTGGTTGGAACGCTCCGGAGGGGCGGGGGAGATCGGCGCCAGCCTGGCCGACCTGGACGTGTTCCCCAGGCCGGAGGAGGACCCGAGCTTCTTCGTCGACTTCGACGAGACCGGTCCCTACGTCAGCGAGGTCGGCGCCGGCGAGTGCATGGGCTCATGACCGTTACGGCCGTCAACCTCCGTACCGCCGGCCAGCCCGGTTCTTTCAGCGCCGCCGAGCTGGCCGAGCTCAGCCAGGGGTTCGAAGCGGCCGACGCCACCGAGATCGTGGCTTGGGCGGTCGAGCAGTTCCATCCCGCCCTCAGTCTCGCGTCGTCGATGACCGATGCCGTACTCATCGATCTGGCCGTACGGGTGGAGCCCTCCATCGAGGTGGTCTTCATCGACACCGGCTACCACTTCCCCGAGACGCTCGAGACCATGGAGCAGGTGCGGCGCCACTACGGGCTCAACCTGCGGGTCATGACGGTTGCTCCCCACGACGAGGCGCTCTGGAAGATCGATCCCGAGAACTGCTGCTCGTCGGTCAAGGTCGGTCAGCTCGATCGGGCTCTGGCCGGCAAGGCCGCGTGGATGAGCGGGCTGCGCCGAGCCGAGTCACCCACCCGGGCGGTGACGCCCATCGTGGCCCACGACGTCCGTGGGCTCGTCAAGGTCAACCCCATGGCCACGTGGACCGATGACGACGTGGACCGTTACATCGCCGATCACGACGTGCCGGTGAACCCGCTGCTGCGCCAGGGCTACCACTCCATCGGCTGCGCCCCGTGCACCAAGCCGGCCCAGAATGGCGGCGGTCTCCGCTCCGGTCGCTGGGTCGACAGCGAAAAGACCGAGTGCGGTCTGCACCTCTGATCGCCCGCACTCGCTTCACTCCGTTTCGGACGGGCTGATGGCTGGCTTTCGGTATCCCATCTCGCTGGAGGTTGAAGGGCGGCGGTGCATTGTGGTCGGGGGCGGGGTGGTGGCCGAGCACAAGGTCCGCGCCTTGCTCGATGCCCGAGCCGATGTCGTCGTGGTGGCCGAAACGTGCACCTCCGGCATGGAGGGTCTGCAGGCGGCGGGGGCGCTTTCTTTCGTCCGCCGCGACTACGTCGAGGGGGACCTCTCCGGTGCGTTCCTGGCCATCGCCGCCACCGATCAGTCCGCCGTCAACGCCGCCGTCTACGAGGAAGGCGAACGGGCCAACGTGCTGGTCAACAGCGTGGATGACGTCGAGCATTGTCATTTTGCGGTGCCGTCCGTCGTCCGCCGAGGCGACCTGACGCTCACCGTTGCCACCGGGGGAAAGGCGCCGGCACTGGCCAAGAAGCTTCGCCGGGAGCTTCTCCGGCAGTTCGGGCCTGAGTACGTCGACGTGGTCGAGTTGGTCGGGGAGGTTCGCCGGCAGGCGCAACCGCAGCGCGGCCAGGTCGACTTCGATACGTGGGCCGCCCGATGGGAGCGAGCGCTCGACGACGACGTGGTGGCCCTGGTCAAGAACGGTCGTATCGAGGCAGCCCGGGCCCGACTTCTGTCCGCCCTCGGTATGCCTGCTCGTGACTTTGTGAACGAAGGGACCTCACCGTAGGGTGAAATACGTGCCGGCCCGTTCCTCCCGTCGCATTCCCGAGGCCACCGTCGCCCGGCTGCCGGTCTACCTTCGCAGCCTGCTCGAGCTGGCCGGAAGGGGAACGGTCACGATCTCCTCCGAGCGTCTCGCCGAGATGGCCGGGGTAAACGCCGCCAAGGTACGCAAGGACCTTTCCTACCTCGGGTCCTACGGGACCCGAGGTGTGGGCTACGACGTCGAGTTCCTCTTGTTCCAGATGAGCCGGGAGCTCGGCCTCACGCGGGACTGGCCGGTGGTGATCGTCGGCGTCGGCAACCTCGGGCTCGCGCTGGCCAACTATGCCGGCTTCAGCGAGCGCGGTTTCCCGGTCGGTGCCCTGGTCGACGCCGATCCGGCCAAGGTGGGGGAGCGGGTGGGTGACCTGCTCATCCGCAGCATCGATGACCTCGACGCCATCGTCGCCGAGCTCGGTGCCGTCATCGGCGTGGTGGCCACTCCCGCGCAGGTAGCCCAGGACGTTGCCGACCGCCTGGTGGCGGCGGGAGTTCGCTCCATTCTCAACTTCGCACCGGTCGTGGTCAACGTGGCGCCCGGCGTCTCCCTGCGCAAGGTCGACCTGGCCATCGAGCTGCAGATCCTCAGCTTCTACCAGCAGCGGGATTCGATCCTCGCCGCCGCGCCACCGCCGGTCGCCGCCGCACCGGCCGGCGTCGGCGCTGCCGACACCTCAGCCTGATGCCGCCGAGTTGGCCTTGGCCGCCACGTTCAGGAAGGCTGCAACGGCTTGCAACGGGCCACTCCGCCCGTGACACGGCCAAGAGAACGGAGGCCTGGTCCAGGTGTCGGTGATCGTCGTCGGTCTCAACCACCGCAGCGTGCCGCTCGAAGTGCTGGAGCGCATGACCGTGCCCCGCCGGATCATGCCCAAGGCCCTGGCCGACCTCACCTCTCGGGACGACCTGACCGAGGCGGTGGTGCTGTCCACCTGCAACCGCACCGAGGTCTACGCCCACGCTGAGCGATTCCACGGAGCTGTCGGTGCGATCCGCGACTTCCTGGCCGACCTGGGCTCCCTGGCTCCCGAGGACTTCGCCGACCATCTGTACCAGTTCCACGACGCCGGCGCCGTGGCCCATCTGTTCACCGTGGCTGCCGGTGTCGACTCGGCCGTGGTGGGCGAGACCGAGATTCTCGGCCAGGTCAAGGGGGCCTGGGAGGCCGCTGCTGCGGAGGGGGCGGCCGGGCCGGCTCTGAACATGCTCTTCCGCCACGCCCTGGAGGCGGGGAAGCGGGTCCGGACCGAGACATCCATCTCCCGCCACATCACTTCGCTCTCCCAGGCGGCCGTCGCCCTCGCCGCCGAGCGCCTCGGTTCGCTTCAGGGACGCCGGGTCCTCGTATTGGGCGCCGGCGACACCGGCGAAGGAATGGTCGGGGCCCTGGCCCAGGCCGGAGTCGCCGATGTGCTGGTGGCCAACCGGACCTGGGAGCGGGCCGAGGCGCTCGCCCTGCGAGTCGGCGGCCGTGCGCTCGGCCTGGCCGAGGTCCCAGCGGCGTTGACCGAGGTGGACCTGTTGTTGACCTCCACCGGTGCGTCATCGGTTCTCGTCGACCACGGGGACCTCGAGGGCGTGGTGGCGGCGCGGGGCGGCCGTCCGCTGCTGATCGTCGACGTGGCCGTGCCCCGCGACGTCGATCCGGGTGCCGCTGATCTGGTGGGCGTGACCCTGCTGGACATGGACGACCTCCGGGCCTTCGCCGAGCAGGGATTGACTGAGCGCCGCCGGGAGGTGGGCCGCGCCCGCGACCTGATCGACGACGAGGTGTGCCGTTACCGTGAGGCGTCGACCGCTCGTCTGGTGGCTCCTCTGGTGACCTCGCTGCGCCGGCGGGTCGACACACTGTGCGCCGCCGAGGTGGAGCGGGTGGGCCGGGCGCTCGAGGCCGATCAACGCCTCGCCGTCGAGGCGGCCGTGCGCAGTGTGGTGGCCAAGGTGCTCCACGAACCGACGATCCGCCTCAAGGACGCCGGCGGCACACCGAGAGGGGAGCGCCTGTCGGAGGCGCTGCGCGACCTGTTCGATCTCGGCGACGAGCCGTAGGAAAGGCCACCGTGGCCGCTCCGGTGGTGCGGATCGCCACCCGGGGAAGCGCACTCGCCCGCTGGCAGGCCGAGCACGTCGCCGGCCTCCTGCGCTCGGCTGATCCTGCACTGGCAACTGAGCTCGTGGTCGTCGACACCCTCGGCGACCGCGCCCTCGATCGACCGATCTGGGAGCTCGGCGGTCAGGGGGTGTTCGTCAAGGAGGTGCAGGCGGCGGTGCTCGATGGTCGGGCCGACCTCGCCGTGCATTCGGCCAAGGATCTCCCGTCGGCGCCGGCGCTGGCCACTCCCGGCCTGGTCATCGGTTCCGTCCCCGAGCGGGGCGACGCCAGGGACGCCCTGGTGGGTCACCCGCTGGCGGCCATCCCCCCGGGCGGGGTGGTGGCCACCGGTTCCACCCGTCGCCGGGCCCAGCTCGCCGACCGGCGCCCGGACCTCACCTTCACCGGGCTGCGGGGAAACATCGACACCCGACTGGCTCGAGTGGGTGAGGTGTGCGCGGTGGTGGTGGCCGCCGCCGCCCTCGAGCGTCTGGATCGCCGGCCGCTTGCGGTCGAAGTGCTCGATCCCTCGGTCATGGTTCCCCAGGTGGGCCAGGGGGCCCTCGCCATCGAGTGCCGGGGCGACGACGGCGCGGTGCGTTCTCTGGTGGCCAGGGTGGAGCACGGTCCCAGTCGACGGGCGGTGGACGCCGAGCGGGCGTACCTGGCCTGCCTGGGCGGGGGCTGCGAGCTGCCGGTGGGGGCGTACGCCGTCGAGGACAGCGACGGTCGACTCTGGCTACGGGCGGTTCTGGCCACCCTCGACGGACGGGTGGTGCTGCGCGACGAGATGATGGCGCCGGCGGGCGTCGACCCGGCGGCCATGGGGGGGGCGCTGGGCCGGCGCCTGCTCGATACCGGCGGCGGCCGCAGTCTGCTGTCCGACCTGGGGTCGGTGACCCTTTCGTAGCTACCCTCGCCCGCATCGACGTCAGCCGCCACCTTTGTGCGCACCGATGTGCCGTGGAGAACCATCCCTGCACACAAACCCCGGGGAGGCCGGGGTGACCGTCTATCTCGTCGGCGCCGGGCCCGGGGACCCGGGTCTGTTGACCGTGCGGGGGGCCGAGGTGCTGGCCGGCGCCGACGTGGTGGTGCACGACCGGCTGTCGGTGGCCACGCTGTTGGATCTGGCACCGGCGGGCGCCGAGCGGATCAGCGTCGGCAAGACCCCGCGGGGCCCCAGCACTCCCCAGGACGAGATCAACGCCCTGCTGGTCGAGCGCGGTCGGGCCGGCCAGCAGGTCGTCCGCCTCAAAGGCGGCGACCCCTTCGTCTTCGCCCGGGGAGCCGAGGAAGCTGCCGCCCTGGGCGCGGCCGGTGTGCCCTTCGAGGTGGTTCCCGGCATCACCTCGGCGGTGGCCGTCCCCGCCTACGCCGGAGTTCCGCTCACGGCTCGAGGGCTGACGACCACCTTCACCGTGGTGACCGGCCACGAGGACCAGGGCGCCGGCCGCACGGACTGGGAGGCGGTGGCTCGCCTCGGAGGGACGATCGTGGTGGTCATGGGTGTCGCCAACCGCGGGGACATCGCCGACCGGCTGCTTGCCGGCGGCTTGTCGGCGGACACTCCGGTGGCGTGTGTCCAATGGGGCACCCGGCCCGACCAGCGGAGCGTGCGTACCACGCTGGGCCGTCTCGGTGTCGAGGAGATCGCCGCGCCGGCGGTGATCGTGATCGGCCCGACCGCCCGGCTGGACCTGGCCTGGTACGAGCGCCTCCCGCTCTTCGGCCGCTCGGTGGTGGTGACCCGCCCGAAGGCTCGTGCTGGCGAGTTGAGCCGGCGCCTGGTCAGGCTGGGCGCACGGGCCGTTGAACTGCCCTGCATCCGTATCGACGCACCCGCCGACGGAGGTGCCGCCCTGCGCACCGCTGCGGCCGGCGTGCACCGAGCCGACTGGGTCGTCTTCACCTCAGCGGAAACGGTCCGTCGCTTCCTTCCCCTGCTGCGCGATCCACGGGCGTTCGGCGCCGCCCGGGTGGCAGCCATCGGCCCGGGCACTGCCGAGGCCCTGGCCGCCGGAGCCGTCGTGGCCGATCTCGTGCCCGAGCGCTTCGTCGCCGAGTCGTTGCTCGCCGCCTTCCCCCCACCGCCCACCGGGCGCCAGGGCCTGGTGGTGTTGCCGAGGGCGGCCGTGGCGCGCGACGTGTTGCCCGAGGGACTGCGGGAGGCAGGCTGGGAGGTCGAGGTGATCGAGGCCTATCGCACCGCGCCGGCGACGACGCCGCCTCCCGCCGTGCTGGCCGAGGCGGCGTCCGCCGACGCCGTCACCTTCACGTCCTCGTCGGCTGTCACGGCCTTCCTCGACGTGGCCGGAGCTGCCGCCGTGGCCCCGGTCGTGGCCTGCATCGGCCCGGTCACGGCCGCCACCGCCCGCCGCCACGGGATCACCGTCGACGTGGAGGCAGAGGTCCACACCCTCGACGGCCTGGTCGACGCCCTGACGGTCACCCTGGGGGACTCTCTCAACCAGTAGCCTGAAGGCATGGGCCGCATCGGCAACGCCTGGCGGATCGCCAGGGCGTCGTGGGCCGTGCTGGCCAAGGACCGAGAGCTGGCCGTGATCCCGGTGGTCGCCGGTTTCGCGGCGCTCCTCGCCTTCGCTGCGCTGGCCGGTCCCGGTTATCTGCTCCTCGGTGGCAGCGATGCGGTGGAGACCAGCAACGTGGCCCTGTGGCTGGTGCTGGCCGCGGCCACGGTGGCGGCGACGTGGGTGTCGGCCATCGGCCAGGCGGCGGTGGTGGCGGGTGCCGGCCAGCGGATGGACGGAGGCGACCCCACCCTGACCACCGCGTACGCCACCGCCCGCACCCGTACCGGACGGCTGCTGGGGTGGGCGGTCCTGGCCACGATCGTCTCGATCGTCCTCGACCAGATCGAACAGCGCCTGGGTGTCCTCGGCCGGGTTGTGTCGTGGATCGGCGGGATCGCCTTTGCCGTGATGTCGTTCCTGGCCCTACCCGTGATCGTCTTCGAGGACGTGGGGGCCATCGAGGCCTTCAAGCGCTCATCGCGGATGCTGAAGGGCACCTGGGGCGAGCAGGTGACGTTCAGCTTCGGCCTCGGGCTGCTCGGTCTTCTCGCCGCGCTTCCCGCCGTCGCCGTCGGGGTCGGCCTGGCTGCCACTGGCATCCTCCCGCTCGTGGTGCTCGGCCTCACCGCCGCCTTCGTCTGGGTGGTCCTGGTGGTGGCCGTCACCTCGGCGTTGTCGGCGGTGTTCAAGACGGCCCTCTACCGGTGGGCCAAGGGGCTGCCCGTCGATCCGGCCTTCGACGAAGCTGAGCTCTCCGGAGCATTCCGTCCCCGCTGATCGACTGCGGCTATACGTCGTTGTTGGCCTCCACCACGTCGACGTCGATGGGCTCGAGGGTGCCGTCGTTGGTGATCTCCGCGGCACAGGCGGTCACGCCGACGATGAGGTCGATCTCGGCCCGGAGGTCCACGTGGTCCCCCGGCCTCGAGCTCGGGGGTGTGATCGTGACCCGACCGGTGTCGGGATCGGCGGTGACGACCATGAACAGGTTGAGCGTGGTGGGAATGCGGTCGGGTACGATGCCGAAGGGACCGAGGTGGGTGGCCAGGTTCTCGAAACAGCTCGGGTGGTGGCTGACGCCGTAGAGACGCTCGAACATCTCCGCCGAGCAGGGGGACACGAGGAAGTCGTGACGCCCGGCGGTATCGGCGGTGATGGTCAGCATCGGCGTACTGCGGTTGGAGTACAGCACGCTCCCGGTGGTGACATAGATGGTCCCGCCGTAGTCGATCGTCCGCCCGGAGGACAGCCACTCGTCGACGTCGTCGGAGGCGAAGGCGGTGACATCGGACACCTGGCCGCCGGTGGGTGAGGACACCCGCAGGGTCTGACCGGCGGCCAGGCGCATTGCCGTTCCCGACTGGGGGGCGAGGCGGACCCGCCGCCGGGCCGTGGTCATGTTGTCGCCGTCATCGGTGGATGGTCTACTACGACACGTGGCGGGTTCTTCTTCGGCGCCGAGGAGCCCGGGCGCTCGCCGGCGGGCTCTCCGCCTGTCCGAGCTGTTGACCCTGTCCGACC
>DASZDM010000201.1:0-11392 GCA_035942015.1 Acidimicrobiales bacterium
GAAGCTCCGGACCGATGGCAACGGACCATCCGGACGCCGGGCCCGCAGTGTGCGCCCGGCGTTGGAGCCACTGGACAAGACGGCTCCGGCGACGGCAAGGATCTGGGGGGTGGACCGGAAGTTGTCATCCAGCGCGACCACGGTGGCGGTTGGTTCTCGCCGACCGAACTGCTGGAGCTGGGTGGGATCGGCGCCGTTCCATGAGTAGATCGCCTGGTTCGGATCGCCGACCACGCAGAGGTCGTCATGGGATCCACGCCAGCACGAGAGCAGGCGCGCCTGCACCGGGTTGACGTCCTGAAACTCGTCGACGAAGAGATGGCGGTACCGCCATCTCTGCGAGGCGGTGAAGGCATCGTCGGTCTCCAGGGCGGTGACACAGACCTGGAGCAGGTCCTCGAAATCGACCAGTCCCCGCTTGCGCTTCTCTTCTTCGTATCGGCGGTAGAGGGCCGACATCGCCGAAGGGGCGAGCGGAGGCTCCCGACCCGCTTTGGCCGCTTCGGACTCGTAGGCCTCCGGCGACACCATGCGGGCCTTGGCCCACTCGATCTCTGCGGCCAGGTCCGCCGGTTGGACCCTGGCGCTCGTGGCGGTGCGCTCACCGGCCAACAGACGGGCCAGCAGGCCGGCCTTGCGGTCGAGGAGGGTGGGTTCGCGGCGGTCGTTGTCGGCCCACCAGCGCCGGAGTTGGGCGTAGGCGAGACCGTGGAACGTGCCGGCGGTCACCCGGTCGCGCACGCCCAGGGCCTCGAGGCGCCGGCCGAGCTCGGAAGCCGCCTTGCGGGTGAAGGTGAGGGCGAGGACATGGCGGGGCTCGGCCGTGCCCGCAGCCACCCGGTAGGCGATGCGTCGGGTCAAAACGCGAGTCTTGCCTGAACCGGCGCCGGCCAGGATGCACAACGGCGAGCCCTGAGTGGCGACGGCCTCGGCCTGGCGCTCGGTGAGTCCGTCGAGGAGCGAGGCCGGATCCATCGTCGCCATCGTAGAGAGCGGCTGCGACATGCAGGGGGATGGCGGGCCTACGACAGTGCGGCGATGGCGGCCTGTCCGATGCTGATGCCGCCGTCATTGGGAGGGACCTGATGGTGTACCAGCACGGTAAGGCCTGCATCTCGACACGCTCGCTCCACCACCTCACTCAGGCGGGCGTTCTGGAACACTCCGCCCGACAGGGCCACGGTGTCGAGGCCATGGCGACCGGCCAGGTCGACGGCCAGGCGGGCGGACGACCGTCCGAGGCCGTCGTGGAACCCGGCGGCGATGACGGCCGCGCCCGTATCGTTATCGCGTTCGGCCACCACCCGGGCGACGAGAGGCGTGGGGTCGAGCACGGCGATGCCGCCGTCGTCGTCGACGGTCGCGTCATAGCCGGATCCGTCACCCAGGGGAACGCCGGCGGTGCAGGCCTCCAGGGCGATGGCCGCCTGGGCTTCGTAGGTCATGCGCGGGTGAAGGCCGAGGAGCGCAGCCACTGCGTCGAAGAGGCGCCCGACGCTGGTGGTGGTGGGGACCTGCGGGTGCTCGATGAGGGCCAGCACCGCAGCCCAGCGGTCGTCGATGGGTCGCCCGACACGTTCCGCTGCGGCCCGCCCCAGGGCGGCGTGCGTCCACGCCATGGCCATCCGCCACGGTTCGGTGTTGGCCCGGTCGCCTCCCGGCAGTGGCACGGGGCGCAGGTGGCCCACCCGCTGGAATCCGGCCAGGTCGGCGACGAGGAACTCGCCGCCCCAGAGCGTCCCACAGCTTCCGAGTCCCAGCCCGTCGAAGGCCAGGCCCAGTACCGGCCCGGGGTGACGGCGCTCGACCAGGCACGAAGCGATGTGGGCGTGGTGATGCTGCACCCCGAGGGTGGGCACCCCCATGTCGAGGGCGAACTTGGTGGACAGGTACTCCGGGTGCAGATCGTGCGCCACCACCTCGGGCTCGACGCCGGCGAGGTGGCAGAGGTGGTCCACCGCCTGCAGGAACGACCGGTAGGCGGCCAGGTGCTCCAAGTCGCCGATGTGGTGGCTGGCGACCACCGAGGTGCCCTTGGCCACTGCGAGGGTGTTCTTGAGCTCGGCTCCGACGGCCAGGACCTGGCGTCGGGCCACGTCGGGCAGCACCAGGGGCTCGGGGGCGTAGCCCCGCGAACGGCGCACCATCTGGACGTCGTCTTCCAGTCGTGACCGCACCACGGAGTCGTCGCACCGGATATGGATCGGCCGGTTGTGGGTGAGGATGGCATCGACCATCGGGCCCAGCCGCACGACGGCATCGTCGTCGACGTGGGCGATGGGTTCATCGCTGGCGTTGCCGCTCGTCATCACCAGAGGGCGGGCCACGCGTTCCAACAACAGGTGGTGCAGTGGCGTGTAGGGCAGCATCAGTCCGACCTCGGCCAACCGGGGCGCCACCCCCTCGGCCAGCGCGGCGTCGCCACGACGGGGGGCGAGCACGATGGGCCGACGCGGTGACACCAACGCGTCTTCGGCGGCGTCGGAGAGTTGGCACAGGACGCGCGCCGCCTCGACGTCGGGGACCATGACGGCGAAGGGCTTGTCGTCACGGTGCTTGCGCCGGCGCAGCTCGGCCACGGCGTCACCCGAGGTGGCGTCGACCACCAGGTGATAGCCCCCCAGGCCCTTGACGGCCAGGACGTCGCCGTGCAGCAGGGCGACGGCCGCATCCTCGAGGGCGCCCTCCCGTTCGGCCCGTGTCGTTCCGTCGGGCCCGAGGAGCCGCAGGTGGGGCCCGCAGACCGGGCAGGCATTGGGCTGGGCGTGGAAACGACGGTCGGCGGGGTCGTGGTACTCCGCGTCGCAGTCGGCGCACATGGGGAACCCCGACATGGTGGTGGCCGGCCGGTCGTAGGGGATGGCCCGGACGATGGTGTAGCGGGGACCGCAGTTGGTGCAGTTGGTGAAGGGGTAGGCGAAGCGCCGGTCGGCCGGGTCGGCCACCTCGGACAGGCAGTCGTCACAGGTGGCGACGTCGACGCTGACCGGCACCGCCGGCACCGCCCCAGCCCGGCTCTCGACGATGCGAAATGCGTCGGTCGACCCTGTCGGTGGCCGCCAGGAGCATTCGACGGCCGTCACCCTGGCCAGTGGAGGGGCGTCGTCCACCAGCCGCCGGACGAATTCGTCGAGTCCCGCAGCCCGGCCCTCGACCTCGATTAACACCCCTTCGCTATCGTTGGACACCTCGCCGGCCAACCGCAGCTCGACGGCCAACCGGTAGACGAACGGCCGGAACCCGACCCCCTGCACCGTCCCCCGCGCCCGCACGCGGAGCCCCGACACGGGTTCCGGTGGCTGAACCGGGGCCGTGCCGGCCCCGTTCCCACCACCAGAACGGCGGTGGGGCACCTCTAACAGATGCGGGGGAGGGGGTCGCCAGCGAGCATGTCGACGATGCGATTGCCGCCGAAACCGGTGTTGATCACCACCATCCCCGGAGGGTCGTCACGGATCTCGCCCACGAGGGCGGCGTCGGCGCCGAGCGGGTGGGCCCGCACCGCAGCCAGCGCGGCGTCAGCCTCTTCGGGGGCCAGTACGGCCACCAGCTTGCCCTCGTTGGCCACGTAGAGCGGGTCGATGCCGAGGATCTCACAGGCTCCGTTGACGGCGGGGCGGATAGGCAGGTCAGCCTCATTGAGGATCACCGCCAGTTCGGCGTCTCGCGCCAACTCGTTGCACACGGTGGCGACGCCGCCGCGGGTCGGGTCCCTCAGCCAGCGGGTAGTGGGCGCGGCAGCCAGCAGCGTACCGACGAGGCTGCCCAACGGAGCGGTATCCGACTCGATGTCGGCCTCGATGCCCAGTTCACCGCGGGCCAGCATGACGGCCACCCCGTGGTCGCCGATGGTGCCCGAGAGGAGTACACGGTCGCCGGCGCGAACCGAGCGGGCGTCGAGGTGGACATCGGCCGGGATCACTCCCATGCCGGCGGTACAGATGTACAGCCCGTCGGCCGCTCCCTTGCTGACGACCTTGGTGTCGCCCGTGACGATGGTGACCCCGGCGTTGACCGCCGCTTCGGCCATGTCGGCCACGATGGCTCGCAACTCATCGACCGGGAACCCGTCCTCGAGGATGAAGGCGGCAGACACCCATGTCGGGGTGGCGCCCATCATGGCCACGTCGTTGACGGTGCCGTGGACGGCAAGGTGGCCGATGGAGCCCCCGGGGAAGCGCAACGGGTTGACCACCGACGAGTCGGTGGAGAATGCCACCCGCTCTCCCGATGGCAGCGTCAGGGTGGCGCCGTCGGTGAGAGGGGCCAAGGCGTCGTTGGCGAAGGCCTGCAGAAACACTCCTTCGACCAGCGCCGCCGACGACTTGCCTCCCGCCCCGTGGGCGGAGTTGATGAAGTCGTCTCGCAGTCGGGGTGACTTGCGCCGGAAGGCCTCGATCCGCCGCAGCACGGCCTCCTCGGCCGAGATGGGCGCAGGCTCCTCCCCGTTGAGGGACGGGAGGCTCACGCCGAGCGGACGGGGATTCGGGCTGCCGCCGCCGCCTCTCGGGTGAAGCGCCCGTAGTTGTAGTAGGCGGCGCAGGCGCCCTCAGAGGAGACCATGCAGGTGCCGATGGGCGTCTCCGGGGTGCACGCCGTGCCGAACACCTTGCATTCCCAGGGCTTGATCACGCCCTTGAGGACCTCGCCACACTGGCACGCCTTGGGGTCGGCCACCCGGATGCCGGGCACCTTGTAGCGCAGCTCGGCGTCCCATGGGGCGAAGGCTTCGCGCAGCTTGAGGCCGGAGTGCGAGATGAATCCGAGGCCCCGCCACTCGAAGTGGGGGCGCAACTCGAACACCTCGGCCAGAACCTGGAGGGCTCGGACGTTGCCCTCGTCGCGAACGGCGCGCGTGTACTGGTTCTCGACCTCGCAACGACCGTCCCGCAGCTGGCGCAGCAGCATCACGATGCCCTGGAGGATGTCGAGGGGCTCGAAGCCGGAGGTCACCAGTGGCTTGCCGTAGACGGACGGCACGAAGCGATAGGGGCGGTTGCCGATGACGGTGCTGACGTGTCCTGGTCCGATGAAGCCGTCGAGGCGAAGGTCCGGAGACTCGAGGATGGCCTTCAGCGGCGGCACGATGGTGACGTGGTTGGAGAAGACGCTGAAGTTCTCCACGCCGGCGGCACGGGCCTTGATCAGTGTCACTGCCGTGGACGGAGCGGTGGTCTCGAAGCCGATGGCGAAGAACACCACCTGGCGGTCGGGATTGGCCTGGGCGATGCGCAGGGCGTCCAGCGGCGAGTAGACCATCCGAACGTCGGCCCCACGGGCCTTCGCCTCCAGGAGGTTTCCATTGCTACCGGGCACCCGCATCATGTCGCCGAAGCTGGTGAAGATGACTCCGGGCTCCTCAGCCAGGGCGATGGCGTCGTCCACCCGGCCCATGGGGATCACGCACACCGGGCAACCGGGCCCGTGGACCAGCTCGATGTTGGCGGGCAGCACGTTCTCGATGCCGTGCTTGTAGATGGTGTGGGTGTGACCCCCGCACACTTCCATGAACTTGCGGTGCTGGCCATCGGACAGCACTTCGATCTGGTCCACGGCCAGCCGGGCGGCCGCCGGGTCGCGGTACTCGTCGACGAACTTCATGCGGCCCCCTCGTGTGGTCGGTACTCGGATTGGACGGCCGCCCACAGGGCGTGGGCCACGGCCGCCTGGGTCTCTTGGATGCGGTGCACGCTGTCGGAGTTCACGATCAGGCAGTGCACCAGCTCCTCGCACTGCGCCATGCGCCCACCGTCGTAGCCGGACAGACCGACGGTGCACATGCCCCGGCGGGCCGCTTGGCGAAAGGCCATGAGCAGGTTCTCGGAGTTCCCGCTGGTGGACAGTCCGAGGGCGATGTCCCCGGGGCGTCCGTGAGCTTCGAGCTGGCGGGAGAACACCACGTCGAAACCGATGTCGTTCGACAGGGCGGACAGCACCGCGTGGTCGGTGACCAGCGAGCGGGCCGGCAGCGGTTCACCCCACGGCGGTCGGGTGAACACCTGGGCCACGTCATCGGCGTCGGTGGCACTGCCTCCGTTGCCAAAGGTGAAGAGCTGACCGCCCCTCTCGAAGCACCGGGCCATGGCCGCGCCCACGTCAGCGAGTTGTCCCCCGATTCGGGTGAGCGTCTCGGCGCGCAGCCCCTCGCTCTGGTTCCACTTGGCATCAGCCGAGCGGGACAGGTCGGCCAGCAGCGACGGCGCGTCGTGCTCGTCGCCTTCGATGAAGGGGTAGAGGAAGTCGGTCGTCTCGCCGCTCATCGGCTGTCGTCCTCCAGCGACGAGATGGCCGAGCCGGCGTGCACCAGGACCAGGTCGCCGGGCCGGGGCACGTCGATGAGCGTGGTGTCGATCCGCTCGCGTCCCTCGGCCGTGCGCACGAGCGCCTCACCGGTGCCGTCCACGCTGATGACCTCGGCGGTACGGCCCTCGTCGGAGCAGGTGATGCACACCTCTTCGTCGCAGGTATCCGGGCGCAGCAACCCACTGTGCTCGAAGCACACGTGGGTGAGCTCCCACAGCAGGTGGTACACCCGCACGAACTGCTCCGATGCGACGAGGGGATCCCCCCCGTCGAGCCACAGCACATGGTCGGCGGCGCCGCCGGGAGGCCGGGGCCCCGCCCCTATCCATACCGTCTCGACACCCCAGGCCGGTCCTCGCCGCATCGCCTCGGACACGTCCAACTCGCCGGCGCCCGCCACTGCCACCACCATGTCGCCGGGGCGGACGGTGGCCCGCAGCGTGGCGACCAGGTCGGAGCCGGCCGGCACCACGACTGCAGGCAGGGCCCGCTTGCCCATGATCACGGGGTGGACGAACTCCACGGCCACGTGGTGGGCGTGGAACGCCGACCCCGGGGAGGCGCACCAAAGGGTGCCGCCGGCGGCGAAGCGCCGGGCCAGAGCCAGTGAGGCCCGGGCCAGATCGTCGAAGAACCCTGAGCCAGCCGGCGTCCCGAGGTCGGCGCCTACGGAAGGCGCGAGGTCGGAGCGCGACATGGTCACAGCGGCGTGCTCTTGGAGAACTCGTCTATCTCGTCGTCGTAGACGCTGCCCAACTCCTTGATGAACGACAGCGTGGTCGCCGCTTCGTCCTCGTCGATCTTGGCCATGGCGAAGCCCACGTGGATGAGCACCCACTCGCCCACCGAGATGCCGCCGTCCTGCTCACCCATGACCAGGCCGATGTTGATCTCCCGCCGGACGCCGTCGACCTCCGCTATGGCTCGGTGCGATTCGAGATCGATGATCTCCTTGACCTGTCCTGGAATTCCGAGACACATGTTGGTCAGCCTCCTTGGGCCGCGGTGAAGGCGGCGGTCTGTGCGTTGGCCGCCTCGCCGATGGTGTCGGCAAGGCGGGAGATGGCCTGGACGGCGGCGCCGTCGGGAACGGCGTCGAGCAAGGGGACCCCGGCCAGATCGGCCTGGACGACCTCCTCGCTCCACGGAACCTCGCCCCAGAAGTCGATGTCGTGGCGCTCGCAGAACTCCATGACGGCCTTGGCGTCGCTGGTCGAGCGCACCTTGTTCGCCACCAGTGCCACCCGCGGAATGGGGAGCTCCTCGGCCAGACGGGCGATGCGCCGCACGGCCTCCAGAGACCGGTAGTAGGGCTCGGTGACGAGCAGCAGCAGGTCGGCATGGCGGGTGGTCCCCCGGCTCATGTGCTCGGGAGACGCCTCCATGTCGATCAGGGTGATCGTCTCGGGACGTTCGCCGAGGTCGCCCATCAATGCGCTCACGGTGGCATGGGCGGAGCACAGGCAGCCCTCGGAGGAATGTCCGGGCTCACCCATGAGGACCAGGCGCACGCCATCGGGGCCGGCCAGGCTGTGGCTCTCGATCACCTCTTCGACGGGGGCCGTGAGTGAGGGCCCACCGACCAGGCGGCGTGATACCAGGGAAGTCGGGAGAGCGGGAGCCTCGGCACTCGTGCTCCGGTCGATGCCGAGGGCGAGGGCGAGATTGGGGTTGCTGTCACCGTCGATGGCGACGACGGGCGAGCCCCGTTGGGCCAACAAGCGGCACAGCGTGGCGCTGATGGTGGTCTTGCCCGCACCGCCCTTGCCGGCCAGCGCGACTCTCATCGAATCGACACCGTTCGTGACTCGCTTCCCGTGGCGCCCGACGAATGAGCCTCAGCGAGGACGCCGTAGCGGTCGAGCACCTCGCCCAGGAGCCGGTGGACATCCCGCAAGGAGGTGAGGGAGTCGTCGAGTGCCGTCCTGCCGTCGTCGGTGAGTACGTAGCTGCGCCGAGCCGGGCCGGCCTGGGACGGCTCCCACCAGGAGCTCACCAACCCGGACTGCTCCATGCTCCTCAGGCAGCGGTAGAGGCCGCCGGCGTCGGCGTTGCGCACGCCGGCCTGGCGAACCTGCTCGAGCAGCTCATAGCCGTGCGACGGGCCCTCCGCCAACAGCAGCAGCAGGCAGGGGCGGACGTAGGAGCGAGACAACCCTTCGGCCTCGTGGCCAGGCATGCGGGCCATCAGTGTTCGTGCCCGTGGAGCGCACGCTCGGCAGCACAGGTCTGCGCTTCTTCGGCAGAGCTGTGACACCAGCAGTCGGCACTGCACTCGCCATGGGTGGGCCGGGTGAGGTCGCTGAACGACGCCGCCCACTCCATCGCTCCCTCTTCACGCCCCCGCTCGGAGAGGGAGAACCAGTCGCCGTCACGCACCAGATACCCCTCGTCGACGAGGCGGGACAGGTACGTCACGCCAATGCTGGCGTCGACGCCGAGGAACTGCTCGATCATGGGAGCGTCGACCAAGTCGCCGAACCCCTCTCCCCGCAGCCAGAACATGACCTGGAGGATTTCGCTGCGCCAGTACAGTGCTCGAAGGCTGTCTGACTTCGGGGAGTGCAGGTCTTCCATTGAGCCTCCTCAGGTCATCGCCCGGGCAGCCAGGCCGCCGGCGGGTTCGAGAAGTTCCGGTCAATGCAGACTACACCCACTGGCTGGGCCCGACACATGAAACTGGGAGGTGGACGGGCCCCGGTGAAAGTTGCCGAAAACTCTTCCTGACGGCTTCCCCGATTAGATGTAGCCTACACATACCAGGCCCGAGGGGGCCGCTCACCCAGCAGAGCCAAGCGGCTCAATGGGGGTGGATCGACAGCCCCTCGGCTAGTCACGGGAGGAAATGTGAGCGAAGCTAGAGGACCTCGAAGCGACAGGACGCGCCGGGAGCCGTTGCGTGCGACCGCCAAGACCAGCGGCGGGGGAACCACGAGCACCCGAGGGCGCGACAGCCGCACGCAAGGTGCCAGCAACGAGGATCACAGCGGTGCGGGGCCGGTGGCTCGCCAAGCGGGCAACAAGCCCATGGACTCGGAGATGGGGGCCTGGAAAGCCGAGTTGAACCCCGGCTTGGGCACCGTCGACCTGATCGACGGCTACGACCCCTACGACCCGTTCTCACCGATCGGCATCCGCAGCCGGGTGCTCGAGGAGCCTGACGACGTCCTGCAGATCGGCCCGCTCAAGAAGATCTACCTGATCTGGATGGTCGGTGGCTCGTGCGACGGCTGCTCGGTGGCCGTGACCGGCGGTACCCACCCCCGTGTGGAGCACCTGCTGGCCGGCATCATCCCCGGCCTCCCCCGGGTCGAACTGGTCCACACCGTCGTCTCCACCGAGTCCGGTCCCGAATGGGTCCACAACCTCTTCATGGCGGAGCGTGGCGAGCTCGATGCTCCCTACGTCATCACCTGGGAGGGCTCGATCATGGATGAATCGGTCGCCGCGGCGACCGGTGGCTATTGGATGGGGCTCGGAGACGACCCCCAGACCGGCCGCCAGATCTCGAGCCTGGAGTGGCTCGACCGCCTGGCTCCCGGCGCCGCCGCCGTCATTGCCATCGGCACCTGCGCCACCTGGGGCGGTATCCCCTCGGCCAAGGGCAACGTCACCAACTCGATGGGCATGATGGACTACCTGGGCAAGGACTACCGCTCGTCCTTCGGCGTACCGGTGGTGAACATTCCCGGGTGCTCGCCCATTGGCGACAACTACCTCGAGACGGCCGCCGCCACGCTGTTGTTCCTCAACGGCCTGGGCCCACTGCCCGAGTTCGACGAGTTGGGCCGACCGGCGTGGCTGTTCGGGGAGACGGTGCACCGCCACTGCCCCCGGGCGGGCTACTACGAAGAGGGTGTGTTCGCCGAGGAGTACGGCGACAAGGAGTGCCTCGTCGAGCTGGGGTGCTGGGGCCCGGTGGTCCAGTGCAACATCGCCGAGCGGGGCATCGTCGACGGCCACGGCGGCTGCATGCAGATGGGCGGAATCTGCATCGGGTGCACCATGCCGGGCTTCCCGGACAAGTTCTCCCCGATCTACCAGACGTCACCCGGTTCGTTCGTCTCGAGCAACACCAGTCGGGTGGCGGGGGGCTTCATCCGCCGCATGCGCAACATGACCCGGGTCGACAAGAACATGACGACCCGTTGGGACCGTGAAGGCGTGCCGAGCGGTTTCGCACGGTCAAAGACCGCCCCGAAGGGTGCCCTGAAGGGCGTGCACAAGTTCTACGGGAAGTACCAGCACTCTGACCGCCTCCACGCCAGTTCGTACACCAAGTAGCCGGGAGAGGACGTTTCCATGTGTTTCAAGAACCTGCCAATCGAATTCGACGCCAACGGCAAGGCGAGTCTGCGTGAGGGTGCGCAAAACCCTTATGCCTTCTCTGCCACCAAGACGAAGGGCTACGTCCGGCGCCAGGACGGCCCGGGCGCCCAGCTGGCGGCCCCACCCAAGCTGCGGGACTGGAGCATCGACCCGGTCACCCGGGTGGCCGGCGCCCTGGCCGTGCACACCACCTTGGACCTGGAGAACCGCAAGGCGGTCGACGCCTACTCCCGGGCCATGTTGTTCCGGGGCTACGAGATCATCCTCCAGGGCCGTGACCCCCGTGACGCCATCGACATCTCCTCGCGGGCCTGCGGGGTCTGTGGCGGTGTGCACGCCACCGTGGCGGCGCTGTGCATCGAGCAGGCCTTCGGGATCTGCCCGCCGCCGCTGGGCGTGGAGTGCCGCAACCTGGGCGAGGTCGGCGAGATGTTCTACGACCACCCCATCCACCTCGGGCTGCTGAGTGGCCCCGACTACTCCACCTCGCTGGTGTCGGTCACCAACCCCGAGCTGGTGCGCAAGGCTGAGAAGACCTCGGCGCCCGGCTATGACCTGCACGGGTACCGCACCATCAAGGACATCATGGACTCCATGAACCCCTTGACGGGGAAGCACTACCTCGAGTCGATCGAGTACACCAGGGTCGGGCGGGTGATGTGCTCGCTCATGTACGGCAAGTTCCCCCACCCGTCCACGATCGTGCCCGGTGGTCTCTCCGCCACCATCTCCACCTCGTCGTTCAACGAGTACTACACCC
>DASZDM010000202.1:0-2751 GCA_035942015.1 Acidimicrobiales bacterium
ATCCCGAGCAACGCACGGCACCCCAGCGGCGTCAACTCGATGGCCACACCCTCTTGGTTGCCGTCATGGGAAATGAGCGCGGCGCTCGCCTGCAGCCCGCTCACCACGCAGTAGTAGCTGGTGGGCGCCTGCCTGGAGTCACCCTGAGAGACCACCGTGACGGCGGGGCCGATGCTGACGATGAACGTCAGATGGCGAGAAGGCAATCCCCGGTGTAGGCCCGGAGCGAAGCCCGTGAGCCGATAACCGACGTAGCCGTCAATGAACGGGCGCAGCCATGGCGAGGGCCTCCCGGTGACCCATTGGGTGCACTCCTCCATCTCGCCAAGAGTACGTCTTGCGCGCCGTCCGGCCGTAGCGGCCAGGTGACGGTACACCTATCGGCCGCTCCGAATAATGCCGACGAACCCGGCCAGGAACGCAGAGATCGGCGCGTCGCTGACCCAATCCCGGCTGAACGAGGCGCGCTAAATGCCGGGTCGTCAGCGCCCCTGCCACGCCGATCAGGTCGTCGCGAGCGGGCGGTGCGGTGGCTCGGAGCACCGGCGCGGATGTCAACGTGCCGCGTTCTGCGGGGCTTCTAACTTGGAGCTGACCGCTTGGCCGTCTCCATCGGCGGAACGCGCGCCCCCCCTACGGGGGCGGCTCCCATCGGAGGCGCACCGATGTCGGTCACAGGACGCGGCTCGTAGTGGTCGCGCATGTGGTCGGCTCGCTCGATGCGTCCGAGGCGGAACCAGCGGATGTCGTCGCGCAAGGTGCAGTGGGCCACCAGGTACCAGCGGCCGTCGGTCCATGAAACGATGACGGGCTCGACCACCCGTCTGCTCGGCGAGCCGTCGGGTGACCGATAGCTGATGGCGAGCGCCAGATTCTCCACGAGCGACTGCTCGACGGACCGCAGCACCCGAGGCCGCGCCCGGTCGTCGCCCGCTGCGGCCAGGGTCCACACCCGGCGGGCGAGCAGCTCTGCTCGGGCGCGTGCGGCTGGTCCGCGGGTGTCGCGGCCCTTGGCCGCGGCGGTGCGGGCGTCGCCGGCGAAGGGACCAGTGGGGAAAGCGGCGAGTGTGACCGCCAGCGCCACCGCCTGTGCGGCGGTAAATCCAACCGGAGGCAGGCTGGCCGAGGCGTCGAGCACGTAACCGCCGCCGGGTCCAGGGCGTGCCCAGATCGGCACTCCCGCCTGCTGGAGCGCGCTGACGTCGCGCTTGATGGTCCGGACGCTCACCTCGAGGTCCTCCGCCAGCTGAGTGGCGGTCGTTCCGCGCGGCCTAGCCCGGCGCAGTGCCTCGTCGATCGCGTACAGGCGGTCTGTTCGGTTCAAGCCAACCAGAGTCTTGCAGAAATGGTGACAGCACGGTGACACTGCGAGCGGCGGACATTGGTCGCATGACCGACATCGAGAACACCGCCACCACACACGCGGTCCTTGTGCCGGGTTTTTGGCTGGGAGGCTGGGCCTGGGACGAGGTCGTTTCCGCGCTGCAACGGGCTGGCATCGTCGCCCACGCCGTCACTCTTCCCGGCCTTGACCCCGACGATCCGGTCGACGGCGAGGTCACGCTCGACGACCACGTGGCCGCAGTGGCCGGCCTCGTCGATGGTCTCGACGGCGACGTCGTGCTCGTCGGCCACAGTGGCGGCGGAGCTGTCGTCCAAGGCGTGCTCGACCGCCACCCCGGCGGGATTCGACGAGCCGTCTACGTCGACACTGGCCCGCTGCTCGACGGCACCCTCCTATGGGACGCCGACGGAACCGGCGATGTCCCCCTTCCGTCCTGGGACGAGCTCGAAGCCGAGGGCACCAGTCTTGAGGGTCTGGACGACGAGATCCGGGAGCGGTTCCGGACCCGGGCGGTCGACCACCCTGGCGGCGTGGCCCGATCGGCAATGCGCGTGACCGATGAGCGACGGCTGGCTGTGCCGGCGACGGTCATTTGCACGAGCGTCCCGTCGGCCGTATTGATCGAGGCGATCCACGCCGGGCAAGTACCGAGCGAACTGGGGCAGCTGGCCGAAGTGCGCTACGTCGACCTGCCGACCGGCCACTGGCCAATGTTCTCCCGCCCCGCCGATCTGGCCGGGGTGCTGGCGGCAGAGATCACTCGCTCGTGAGTCGGTGGCGCTCCGATTGCCGGGTCGCCAGCGGGCGAGGCCAGCGCGAACGGATCTTCGGTGCTCGATGGTCCTCACCCTGGTCGCCCATGCCGTGACCCCGGCGGCGGGACCGACCGGCACCTCGGAGCGGCTCGGTCAGCGACCACTGGTGTTGACGATCGCCGGTTATCCGACGCGGGTTCGTGTCCGGTGCGTCCGAGTCGCACGTTGATAGGTGCGCTTCTGGGTGCCGCACTCGGCAGTTCGGGACAGCCGCTTACTCCCTACGACGGCACACCACTCACCGGTCGAGTGCGTAGAGCTGGCAAGGTCCGTCGTCATCATCGACGGTGCCGAGGTGACGAAAGCCGGCGTTGGCGAGCGCTCGGCAGGACGCCGTGTTGGCGGCGAAGGGTCCAGCGCAGACCTGAGACCAATCAGCATGGCAGCCGAGGACGATCTCGCGGGCGAAGGCGCGAATCATGGTCGAGCCCGTGCCGCGACCGCGTCGCGCCGGTTCCGCCACGAAGCAGTCGATCCCGGCTGCGGTCTCCCGGATGTCGAAGTCCCACCAGTCCTCGGTCGCGTCCGGGTTGTCGACCGCGAGGTAGCACTGGATCCAGCCGATGTCCGCTCCGTCGGCCACTGCAATGC
>DASZDM010000203.1:0-3654 GCA_035942015.1 Acidimicrobiales bacterium
GCACCCTCGTCGACGCTGTCCTGGCCTTCGTCGACCGTGGTGTTGACCTGGTCCTGGCCGTCGTCGATCGACCCGTCGGTGCTGTCAACGACCTCCTCGACGGTCTGCTGGGTCTCGTCGACCACCGGCTCCTCGTCTGGCAGGGTCTGGGCTGCGGCGACACCCATGCCGCCGGCCAGCAGGGCGCCGGCGAAGCCGGTGGCCGCCATCTTCTTCGTGATCACCTTGCGCAGGTTGCTCATGTCCGTTCCTCCAAGATCTCGTGGTTGGTGCCCGCCTCCATACGGGTGAACGCCGGAAGTGGCCACAGGGGTACGGGTGGCGGCGAGGCCGAGGTTCGCCCGCCGCTGCGCGCCGTAGGGCGGAGCGCAGCTCAGGACCGGGGTGGACTCCAGGAGGGAGCCGATGGCTGCGCGGCCGTGGCAAAACCCTGATTCGGACGACGACGGCGGGGCGTTGAGGAGCCGGGAAAAGGCCTATCGCCGGCACTTCTTCGGAAGAGCGGGTGACGGGAATCGAACCCGCGTTCTCAGCTTGGGAAGCTGATGTTCTGCCGCTGAACTACACCCGCGACCGATCGACATCGTAGTGCTCGGCGTCGGGGTGACGAGGCTCGCGGTTCCATTCACGCCCGGGAAACAGCCTGGCAACAGAACCTCTTTAGCTTTCCTCGTCGTGGATGTCGTGCACCTCCGCTGGCCAGCCGAGCGCGGTCGGCGCGAGCGGCTGCGCAGTGAGCGCCAGCCCAGGCTGCTCCTCGTCGACGGCGGCGGCCCGCCGCCCGGTTGCGGCGACTGCTTCGAGGATTGGATCCGGCTTCCTGCGTCGGAGGCGGACCTGCAGGCCCGTGCCGAAAGCTTGGCCGCCCGTTGCCAGCAGCACCTGGGACTCCGGCCCACGCTCGACGAAGGCGTGCTGCGGGTGGGAGACGACTGGGTCTCCCTCTCCCCACTCGAGGCGCGGCTCACGTCGCTGCTCCTCAAGAAGATGGGGGCGGTCGTCTCCCGTGAGGCGTTGGCTCGCGCAGGCTGGCCCGCCGGTCCAGGAGCCCGCAACACCCTCGATGTGCACCTCGCCCGGCTCCGACGCCGTCTGGACGCGGTCGGCCTGAGCGTCCATACCGTTCGCTCGCGGGGCTACCTGTTGGAGCTGTCAGGTTCTTGTCAGCAGCAGGCTCACGAGGCGTAACACCCCGACAACGACCGGGAAATGGAAGCTGCCTACGTTCAGATTGCAGTCAGTCGGAACCCCGAGGAAAACCCGAGTACAGCCGACGAGTCGAGGAGGGCCTCTTCTAATGGTGAGGGCGCGGGGCAGTTGGTGACCGGGACCACCGGCGTGGCGGCGGTAGGCGCCTCCGTGGTCGTCACCAGCGGCGTCCTCTTTCCGACCGCACTGCCCGTCAGGAACCAACCTTCGACCCGTAAAGGTGTGAGCTGCCCATGGAACTGGTGACCGCCATCGTCAAACCGCACATGCTCGACCAGGTGAAGGACGCCCTCAGGGACGTCGGGATCCAGGGCATCACCGTGAGCGAGGTGAAGGGGTTCGGTCGCCAGGGCGGCCACACGGAGACCTATCGGGGCACCGAGTACACCATCGACTTCGTGCCCAAGATCAAGCTGGAGGTCCTCGTCGACACTCCGGAGGTCGACAAGGTCGTCGATGCCATCGCCAGCGCAGCGCGCACCGGGAAGATCGGGGACGGCAAGATCTGGGTGACCGACGTCCGTCGGGTGCTGCGCATCCGCACGGGCGAGGAAGACGTCGAGGCCATCTAGACGGAGCCACCAATGCTCGGGTCGGAGCGGCCCGAGCCGAGCACCGCTAGGGTCGGCGCCGGAGTGCCGGGAAGCCTGGTCGGCGAGCACATCCCTCGCGCCTTGGAGGCCCACATGCCGACCCTTCCTCCCTCCACTTTGCCCGGACGACGGTTACCCCGGGCGGTCCAGCACTTCCTTCACACCGAGTCTGCGGGTGGGGTGCTCCTGTTGGTCGGCGCGGCCTTGGCCCTGGCCTGGGCGAACTCGCCGTGGCAAGGGTCGTACGAGGCGTTGTGGACGACGGAGTTCGCCGTCGAGTTGGGTCGGCTCAGGCTCAGCGAAGACCTCCGCCACTGGGTCAACGACGGGCTGATGGTCTTGTTCTTCTTCGTCATCGGCCTCGAGATCAAGCGGGAGCTCGTACAGGGCGAGCTGCGCGACCCTCGCACGGCCGCTCTGCCTGCATTGGCGGCGCTCGGCGGCATGGTCGTCCCCGCAGCGCTCTACCTCCTGATCGCCGGAGGCGGGCCGGGCGGCGATGGCTGGGGCATCCCCATGGCCACCGACATCGCCTTTGCTCTCGGCGTGGTCGCCCTCCTCGGTCGACGGGTGCCGTCGTCGCTCAAATTGTTCCTGCTGACCCTCGCCATCGTGGACGACATCGGCGCCATCGCGGTCATCGCCGTGGCGTACACGTCCGATCTCGACGCCCGGGCACTGGCCGGGGCAGCGGTGGGCGTGCTCACCGTGATCCTGCTGCGTCGAGCGGAGGTGACCTGGGTTCCGATCTACGTGGCCGTCGGGGCCATGGTGTGGTTGGCGACGCTGGAGTCGGGCGTGCACGCCACCATTGCCGGTGTGGTCCTGGGCCTGCTGACGCCGGCCTGCCCCCTGGCGCCGGCGACCGTGGCCCGGGAGTGGGCGAGCGACCTGGCCGACGAGCCGTCGCCGGGTGAGCTGGCGGGCATGGCGCGCCTGGCCAACGCGAGCGTCTCGGTGGCCGAACGACTCGCTCACCAGCTGCACCCCTTCACCAGCTTCGTCGTGGTCCCGATCTTCGCCCTGGCCAACGCCGGGGTGAGCCTCTCCGCCGACGCCTTCGAGCCCCCGGGCGCCGGGGCCGTCGCTGCCGGGGTGGCGGTGGGCCTGGTGGGGGGCAAGATCGTCGGTATCACCAGTTTCGCCTGGCTGGCGGTCCGCCTCAGGCTGAGCCGGCTGCCCGACGGCGTGCGGTGGGGCCAGCTGTTCGGCATCGCCGCCCTGGCCGGCATCGGCTTCACCGTGTCCCTGTTCATCGCCGGCCTCGCCTTCGAGGACCCGCCGCTGGTGGCGGCGGCGAAGGCGGGCATCCTGGCCGGGTCCTTCCTCGCCGCCGCGGGCGGAACCGCGCTATTGGCCTCCACCCACCGTTCTGTGGCACCATGAGCGCCACGAAAAACCGGTGTCCCCACACCGATGCCCCAGATCGCGCCCCGCCTGGCCGGACCCCTGACGTCCGGGCCAGGTTTGGATGGAGTTGGCGGAGTTCGGGGTAGACCGGCGGCGACCAATCGCTCGCCTTGGCCAGAAGATCCGGTAAGGTGCCCCTGGGCACCATTCGAAGGTGTCTGGCATACGGCTCTCGGTGAGCGATGCCGGCTCAAGGGCCGGTGACGCTTCCCGTGTCGAGCGGGAGGCCTAAACCCCACCAAAGGAGAACCATGACCATCTCTAGTACTGGGCTCGGCGGCCTCAGCCTCGACGAGCTCGAAGTTCTGCGCGGGGACCTGCTCCCGGCCCGTGAGGAGATGCGCCGCGTCACCAAGCGCAAGCGCATCGAGGACAGCTTCAACGAGGACAGCAACAACGAGGACAGCAACAACGAGGACAGCAACAACGAGGACAGCAACAA
>DASZDM010000204.1:0-3475 GCA_035942015.1 Acidimicrobiales bacterium
GGCGTAGCCGAACGCCCCCAGTCCGCTGAGGGCGAGGAGGGCCGGAAGGATGACCGTGCCGAAGGGGTCGATGTGGCGAAGTGGGTTCAGCGTCAGTCGGCCGGCTCGCTTCGCCGTGTCGTCGCCGTACCAGAGGGCGACGACGCCGTGGGACACCTCATGCAAGATGACCGAAGGCACCAGCACGGCGACGATGAGAGCCACCTGAACCCAGTCGACATCGGGTGTGGGCACGGATCGGAACGGGCGGAGGCGACGTTCAGCGCCGCGAGGCGCAATCGATGCAGTAGCGGGTGGCCGGCATGGCTTCCAGCCGGGGCTCGCTGATTTCGCCTCCACAGCTCTCGCAACGGCCGTAGGTGCCCTCGTCGAGCTTCAGGAGTGCCCGGTCGACGTCGGCGAGCGCTTCTTCGATGCTGTTGGCCAGGACCCGGTGTTCGCCCTTCTCCGCCGCCACCTGACCCGAATCGGCGAAGTTCTCGTCGTAGTCCATGCCCTCTCCGTCGACCCGCAGCTCGCTGAGCTGGCGGCGAAGATGGTCGCGCTCGTCACGCAACGTGGTGCGCACGGTCTCGAGCGTGTCAGCGTTCGGCATTCGATCAGGGTAGTGGGTGGGTTGCCCCCCTCCCTACCGGCGACCAGTGGGACGTCCCCGGGCTCGGGGGTGCGCGTCCTCGTAGACCCGGCGCAGCCGTTCGGTCGACACGAGGGTGTAGACCTGCGTCGTCGAGAGGGAGGCGTGGCCGAGCAGCTCTTGGACCACTCGGATGTCAGCGCCGTGGTCGAGCATGTGCGTGGCGCAGGAGTGGCGAAGGACGTGCGGGCTCAGCCGATCCCCGAGACCGACCCGGTCGCCGTGGCGCCGGACCACCCCCCAGGCTCCCTGGCGTGACAGCCGGCCGCCACGGGCGTTGAGGAACACGGCGGCGGCGTCGTCTCGTCGCGACCAACGCTCAGGCACCAGGTGGCCACGGCCCGATGGGGAGAGCCAGGCCTCGAGCGCCTCGAGGGCCATGCCTGCCACCGGGACCACACGCTCCTTGGCACCCTTTCCGAAGGCCCGGAGCACGCCGGCGTCGACGTCGAGGTCGGGCAGCGACAGGCGTACCAACTCGGAGATGCGCAGGCCGGCCCCGTAGAGCACCTCGAGCATCGCCCGGTCGCGCCGTGCGATGGCGTCATGGCCCACCACCGCGGAGATGAGGGACGCCACCTCCTCCTCGGCCAGAGCCCGGGGGAGCCCCTGCGGTACCTTGGGCGCCTCCACTCCGGAGGCGGGATCGACGGCCAGGTAGCCCTCCTGGCTCAAGAAGCGGTGCAGGCACCGGATCACCACGAGCGCCCGGGCCACCGATGACGGCGCCCGGCCCGCAGCGCGGAGGGAGCCTACGTAGTCCTCGATGGTGGGCCCGGTGACGTCGGCCAACGCCAGTCGACGAAGGTCCAGCCAGGTCACGTAGCTGCGCAGATCGCGCCGGTACGCACCCAGCGTGTTGGCCGAACGGCCCTTCTCGGCCAACATCCAGCTCAAGAACTCCTCCGCCTCCAATGGCAGGTCGACACGGCCGGCCGGGGCGCTCACCGTTGTTCCTGGAGCGTGTGCGCGATCGTTGGGTTGACCACCTCACCGGCCATGGTGTTGAGCCCGCGGGCGAGCGCGGTGTTCTCCTCGGTGGCGCCGACCACACCACGGTCGGCCACGGCGAGCACGTACGGCAGGGTGACGTTGGCCAGCGCGTAGGTCGACGTATGCGGCACTGCTCCGGGGATGTTCCCAACGGCGTAGTGCAGGACGTGGTGGCACTCGTAGACGGGAGAGGTATGGGTCGTCTCTCTCGTTGTCTCGATGCAGCCTCCTTGGTCGACGGCCACATCGACGATCACCGCGCCCCGCTTCATGCCCACCACCATCTCGTCGGTGACGACCACGGGCGCTCGTCCCCCCGGGACCAGTACCGCCCCGATCACGAGATCGGCCTCGGCCACGGCGCGCTCCACCGCCCCCCGGTTGGAGCTGATGGTCATGATGCGGCCCTTGTGGATCTGGTCGACCCAGCGGAGCCGGTCGACATCCAGGTCCAACAGGAAGACCTCGGCCTCCATGCCGGCGGCGATCCATGCTGCGTTCCACCCGACGTTGCCGGCGCCGAGGACGACCACGCGAGCCGGCCGAACACCGGGAGCGCCGCCGAGCAACACGCCCCGACCACCGTTCTCGGCCTCCAGCCAGTGGGCTCCGATCTGTGGCGCCATGCGGCCGGCGACCTCGCTCATCGGCGCCAGCAAGGGAAGTGCTCCGCTGTCGAGCTGCACCGTCTCGTAGGCCAGCGCCGTCGTCCCCGACGCCAGGAGGGCAGCGGCCACGTCGGGGTAGGCGGCCAGGTGCAGGTAGGTGAAGAGCACCAGGTCAGGCCGGAGGTACTGGTACTCAGGCGGCTGCGGCTCCTTCACCTTGACGACCAGTTCCGCCGCCCAGACGTCGCCCCGGTCGGCCATGACGCCTCCTGCGCCGGCGTACTCGTCGTCGTGCAGGGAAGAACCCTCTCCTGCCCCCACCTCCACGAGCACCCGGTGGCCCCGGGCGGTCAACTCCCGGACGCCCTCGGGCGTGAGGGAGACCCGGCGCTCACTGTCCTTGATCTCGGCGGGAACCCCGACCAGCACACCGCCAACCGTACGTCACGCTGCGCAACGCCAGGCCGCGCAGCCACCGCAGCTGATCCAGTCCGGCGAAGCCGGCGCCGGCGGATTATCACCGGCGCAGAGCGCCAGCACCCCCGTCACGCTGCGCAACGCCAGGCCGCGCAGCCACCGCAGCTGACCCAGTTCGGCAAAGCCGGCGCCGGCGGATTATCGCCGGCGCAGAGTCGCAGCCCCCAACCTCTCACGGGCCAGGGTGAGGCCGATGATCGTCTTGGCGTCGACCAGACGTCCGTCGCTGATCATGGCGGGAACGTCGGCGAGGGCCACGTGCTCAACGGTCATGTGCCGCTCCTCGACGCCCTGGGTCGAGGACTCGGTGCGGATCAGCTCGCGAGCAAGGTAGACGACGGCATGCTCGTCACAGAACCCCGGCGAGTTGTAGAACTCGGCCAGCTTCTCCAGCCGGCCGGCCCGCCAGCCGACCTCCTCCTCCAGCTCCCGGGCTGCCGCCGCCTCCGGGGGCTCACCGTCGACATCCAGCTTGCCGGCGGGTATCTCCAACAGGAGCCCGTCGATGGCGCCGCGGTATTGACGCACCAGCACGGCGGTGGCCCCGTCGTCGAGCACCGGCACCACCGACACCGCCCCACGATGGCGTACGACTTCACGCTCGAACTCCTCACCGTCGGGGCCGACGAAGGTCGCCTCGACCAGGCTGACGATCCGGCCCCGATGGATGACCCGCTCACCCCGTAGGGAGAACCCGCTCATCCGGCAGGGACCGGCGGGGCGATGCAATCGGGATCGAGGAGGCGGGGTCGACGGCCCTCGG
>DASZDM010000205.1:0-2942 GCA_035942015.1 Acidimicrobiales bacterium
GACTCGACCTGGGGGTGGCCATCCAGGTGCTCGGCAACGGCCTGGGCGTTGGCGAAGTGGCGCTCCATGCGCAGGCTCAGCGTCTCGAGGCCCTGCAGGAACAGAAAGGCGTTGAACGGCGTCGTGGCCGTCCCGAGGTCGCGCAGCAACTGGACGCGCGCCTTGATGATGTAGGCCCCGGGACCCAGCGCCGGCCAGAACTCGAGCCCGTGGTAGCTCGGGTCGGCCTCGGTCATGCCGGGGAAGCGAGCACCGGCGCCGAAGTCGAACGCACCGCTGTCCACGATGAGCCCGCCGATCGAGTTGCCGTGGCCGCCGATGAACTTGGTGGCCGAGTGCACGACGATGTCGGCGCCCCACTCGAAGGGGCGGATCAAATACGGCGTGGCCACGGTGTTGTCGATGATGAGCGGGACGCCGACCTCATGGGCCACGTCGGCCACCCCCCGGATGTCGAGCACGTCGTTGCGGGGGTTGCCGATGCTCTCGCCGAAGAATGCCTTCGTCGTGGGGCGGGCCTGCGAACGCCAGGCGTCGAGGTCGTCGGGGTCCTCGACCAGCGACACCTCGATCCCCATCTTCGGCAGCGTGTAGTGGAATAGGTTGTAGGTGCCGCCGTAGAGCGACGCCGACGCCACGACGTGGTCGCCGGCGTTGGCGATGTTGAAGATGGCCAGGGCGGTGGCCGACTGCCCGCTGCTCACGGCGAGGGCGCCGGGGATGCCGATGGCGGTGTCGGTAGCCCCCTCGAGCGAGGCGATCCTGGCCTCGAACGCAGCCTGGGTGGGGTTCATGATGCGGGTGTAGATGTTCCCGACCTCGCTGAGCCCGAACAGGGCGGCGGCGTGCTCGCTGTCCCGGAAGGTGTAGGCGGTCGTCTGGTAGATCGGCATGGCCCGGGCCCCGGTGGTGGGGTCGGGTTCCTGCCCGGCGTGGATCTGGCGGGTCTCGAAGCCCCAGTCCTCGTGTGCGGCCATGGTGCACCTCCGTGTCGTGGTCAGCGAGCACATTAGGAGGGATCACCCTGGTGGCGACATCTCGCTGGGAGATGAGTGTGCCTCAGGGCCCGGCCCTTAGGGTGAGGCGATGGGCCAACGACGGGGCGTAGCCATTGTGTTCATCCTCGCCGTCGTGGTGCTGGTGGGGGGCGTGAGCAGCGCCGTGATCGTGGGGCGGAGCACCGGCTCGGTTGCGCCGACGTCTCCTTCCCCGTCTGCCATCGAGTCCCCGCACCCATCGGCCAGCGCCGGCAGCCACTGGGGCACCGGACCGTTGACCTCCACCACCACGACCGAGGCCGTGCCGGCCGGGCCCGACGTGTCGGCCTACCGAGGGCTCGGGACTTGGGTCGACGCCTTCGACTACGTGCCCGCCTACCACCGCCCCCGGGAGGGCCCGCTCCTCGTTGCCGACGACATCGACGCCATGGCCGCCCGAGGTGTGCGCACCCTGTACCTCCAAGCGGCCCGCCTGGACGATCGATCGCCGGAGGGCATCGTCGACCGGGCCGTCGTGGCCACCTTCCTGCGGCGGGCCCACGAGAACGGGATGCAGGTGGTGGGTTGGTACCTGCCCAAATACGCCGACCTGGAGGCGGATCTGACCAACCTCCGGCGCATCCGTGACTTCGACGTCGACGGCCACCGCTTCGACGGCATCGCCGTCGACATCGAGTACCGCCGGGATGTGCCCGACCACGTCGAACGCAACCGTCGTCTCATCGAGCTGTCACGCCGCTTCCGAGACGAACTGCCCGGACGTGCCCTGGGCGCCATCGTCTACCCGCCGGTCCTCTTCGAGGAGATCAGGCCGGACTTCTGGCCCGGCTTCCCCTGGAGGGAGCTGGCCGAGAGCTACGACGTGTGGCTCCCCATGGTCTACTGGAGCGAGATCGCCGCCGAGTCGGACTACGGCGAGGGCTACCGCTACACCGAGGCGGGCATCCGCACCCTTCTCGCCAACCTGGGCCAGCCGTCGGCGAACATCCACGCCATCGGCGGTGTCGCCGACGTGTCGACCGCCGACGACTACGAGGGCTTCCTCCGTGCCGTGGCCGAGACGGGCTCGCTCGGTTTCTCGATGTACGACTACCGCACCACATCGCCGGCCGGATGGGAGGCGCTGTCGCCGCCGCCCGGATAGGCAATCCGGTCTACTGACGGGGCTGCCGCACCGTGCTCTCCGGTGACTCCGGCGGCACGTCTGGCGGCCTACGGACCCAGCCTCGCCATCGCACGGTGACCACGATGATCCAGAGATGGAACACAACGGCCGGCAGCGCCTCGGCCACGACCGCGAGATGGAGTCGCGACAGCGCCACGCCGGCGACGACGGCGACCACCTCCAACCACAACAGACCGTAGCTCTGTCGTCGCCATATACCGGGTTGCTGAGCGGCGGCGAAGCGCCAGATGAACAACGGTAGCGAGAGCCCGAGGACGATGCCGCCGGTTGTGTGGACGGCAGGCGAAACGCCCTCTCCGGCGATGGACACAGTCGCCACCACAGCCTGGCCGGCCATGCCGACGAGGAACACCCCGAAGAAGCCCGTCGGCCGGGCCAGGTTCCGTTGTACCGCCCACGCGAACCCCAGGAGAAGGACCGTGGCCAGGAGCAGGCCCCCCCGGAACAGGGCCATGGCCCGGGTGTCGGTTCCGAGATAGCTGATGGTGCGGTCGCCGGTCAGATCGAGCCCGACTCGCCACATGCCCAGGCCCACCGTCGTCCAGAGCACGCCGACGCCAGCAGCTCCGGCAAACCGCAGCAGCCGACTCTCGCCAGGCGGGATGGGATCGTCCGAGCCGGACCGGCGCCTCCGGAAGATCAGTCCGCCAGGCGCAGGGCCACTGCGGGTCTTATGCGTGATGCCTGCTGGGCCGGTGCTGCGGTGGCCAGCACAGACGCTCCCAGCGTTGCTCCCACCAGCAGGAACAGCGGAGCCC
>DASZDM010000206.1:0-2760 GCA_035942015.1 Acidimicrobiales bacterium
CCTCGAGCGGATCTTCGCCAAGCTCGGCGTCCAAGGCCAGCGGGAGGCCATCGTCGCCGCCCGCGAGGCGGGGTGGCCGGCCGACTAGGTCATCTGACCCGGGTCAGTTTGCGTGTAGTAAGCCGAAATCTATTGCCGTAAGTTGCGTGTTGCCGGAAAGAACGCCGGCAGCGATGCGAAGATCCGAGGGGCCGTATTTGGTCGCCTGGCCCCCGGGGAGCTAGTGGCGAAACCGACGCTTCATTTGATTGGGCTCTGACGCCCCAACTCAAGAAAGCGAAGGAATCCCACATGAACATCAAGAAGCTTCTCGGGGCCGGAATCGTCGCCGGAGCAGTTGCCTTCTCTTCCATCGGTGCCGCTGCGGCGGCCATCAGCATCGACGCCGACGGCAAGGGGTTCGTCGGCAAGGGCGACGTCCAGTACACATTCGGCGGGCAGAACAACGCCTGGCTTCAGGCGAACGCCGAAAACGTCCGCATCCGGTACAACGCCACGGTGGTCACGGAGCAGGAGTCCAACTGGACTTGCGACCGTGACGCCGGCCCCCAGACCCAGGAGCGGTCGAATGAAACGACCACGACGACCTCGCTGAACGCGGTGACCCTCACGGTCGCCCGGGACAAGAAGCACCAGGTCACCGGGTTCAATCTCAACGGCTACCCCAGCAGTGTCGGCGGCACGCCGGTGGTGGAGCAGAGCGGTCCCGCCGTGGGTTCCTGCCCGAACGGCTGGACTGCAATCAACTTGGTGGTCGGCAACGTGCGGGTCGTGAGCAGCACGGGTGGCCTTCAGGTCAGCGCCGATGCCGGCGGCACCTGGAGGGCGCTCCTGGAGGCTCCAGCCCCCGTCGTCTAGTCCATCGCCTAACCGGCCATCTGTTGAGAGGGCGCCCCGCGGGGCGCCCTCTCGACATCGTTCCCGAAGCCCCCGCGAATGCGGGGGCTTGCTTTCGTTGAGTCCGTCTCCATGCGCCGGTCACATCGGGCCGGGCGAGCTGCGCCCCCACGCTCCGTCGGTTTGTCACGGAAACCCGTGTTTGCGGTGTCGCCTGGCACATCGACCTCGATCACGGTTCCGCTGCTGGCTCCGGGACTCACATGCAGCGTCCAGCCCAGCGCCTCTGTGCGGGTCGCGCATGCTGCGGAGGCCGTACTCACGCGCACAGAGTCCGCGTTGAATCCGCTGCCCTCATCGGTCACGGTGACCCTTAGCCGCTGCGCGTTACGCCTTCGGTTCGTCGGCGAGGGACGTGCGACTTCCCTGGCCTTGGTCGTTGAGGGTCAGGTCATCTCATCGGTCCATCCGACCGTGGCCGGGTCGATGTCGTTGCGCAGCCCTTTGATCGACGGCTGGCGCAGGAGGCCGGCGGTCGTCACCTCGTTGAACATGACCTCGACCACCAACTCCGGTCGGACGAAGTGGAGGCGGGCTGGCGGTGCGGGGACGAATGGGCTGGTGGCAGACGCCGAGTCGTCGAACGCCGAGCGCAGGTGGCGGAGGAGGAGCTCGTTCAGGCCGGAGCCGACCTGGCCGGCGTAGCGGAGGCCGAAGGGAAGCCCCTCGGGCGCCGGCGCGTCGGGGTCGACCCAGCCGACGGCGAGGGACCCGACGTGGCCGGAGCGGCTACCTGAGCCCTCGCTCCACCCGCCGACCACAAACTCCCGCCGGCGGACGCACTTGACCTTCGTCCAGGCCTTGGAACGCTTCCCCGGGGAGTAGCCGGCGGAGGCCAACTTTCCCAGGTAGCCCTCGAGCCCGACTTGGCGGCAGGCGGCGAGCATGTCGTCGTCCGGCGGCTCGGGTAGCTGGGGGGACGTCTGCCATGAGGGCCCCTTCGGGTCCAAGGTCTCGAGCTCCCGCCGCCGCTCGGTCAGGGGCTCCCCGGTGAGCAGCCGCCCGTCCAGCCACAGGAGATCGAACACCACGTAGAGCACCGGCACGTCAGCCATCAACGAGCGGCCTGGGTGGCGCACGTGCATGCGGCGCTGCAGGCGCTCGAAGCTCGGGCGCCCTCGGTCGTCGAAGGCGACGATCTCGCCGTCGAGCACCGCCGCCCGGCCGTCGAGGGCGAGGCCCAGAGGCGCCAGCTCCGGGTAGCCGGCGGTCACGTCGTTCCCTCGCCGGCTGGCGAGGGTCACCTGGCCCTCCCACACCCGGGCGATGACCCTGACCCCGTCCCATTTGGGCTCGAACAGCCACCCGGTGGTGTCCTGCGGCATACCGGTGGAACCAGCGAGCATGGGCGCGAGCACGGGCGGCGCGCCGGCCGGCGAGGTCGTCATGGTCCGGGCGGCGGAGCCGTCGGTGCAGGCGGAACGACGTTGCCGGCGCTCAGGAGTCGTCCCAGGCCAGGTGCCAGGTTCCGCCGGGGTCCCGCCCCAGGCGGCCCACGGCGGCCACGGGACGAGCGGTCCCGCCGGCGTCCTGCTCCCAGCGCACCGCCCGGGCCCGCAGGCCGGTGGCCGAGGGCAGCAGGTCGAGGACGAAGGCGCCGTCGACCACGGCCAACCCCCTCGGGTGCACGCCCAGCATCCAGCGCACCCCCAGGCCGGCGGTGGCCCGCACCCGGTAGCGGTCGATCTCCCCGGCCAGGCGGGGCTCCTGGCGCGGTCGCAGTACCTCGACGTCGACCGACGAGGACTGGTGGGCTCCGAGCCGCTCAGCCCAGTGGGCCAGGTGAGCGCGCAGGGGTTCGAGAGCCCGGGCCTGCAGCTGCTCGTGCAGCCAGCGGGCCTGGGTCCCCATGTAGGCCTGCTG
>DASZDM010000207.1:0-6813 GCA_035942015.1 Acidimicrobiales bacterium
ATCGAGGGCGTCCCGGCCACAGGATGGAAGTCCCCGCTGGAGGCCGTGGCCGCCTACCGTCGCCATGCGTCCACCGGCTCGGAGATCGAGCGTCAGGCCGAGTCGCGGGTCAAGACGGGCGTGTTCACCGGCGCCTACGCCGTCAATCCCACCAACGGCCAGCACATTCCTGTCTTCGTGGCCGACTACGTCCTCATGGGCTACGGCACCGGCGCCATCATGGCCGTGCCCGCCCACGATGACCGCGACTTCGAGTTCGCCCGGGCCTTCGGCCTTCCCATCGTCGGGGTGGTGCGCCCGCCCGACGCCTGGTTCGCCGAGCGCGGGCTGGACCGCGGGACGCCAGCGGTGTCCTGGCCGGAGGCCTTCACCGGTGCCGGCGCCGCCATGGGCTCGACCAACGACGGCGTCTCCCTCTACGGCCTCGCCACTCCCGACGCCATCGCCGCCGTCAACCGCTGGCTGGCGTCGGTGGGTGCAGGTACGCCGACGGTCACCTACCGGCTGCGCGACTGGCTGTTCAGCCGCCAGCGCTACTGGGGCGAGCCCTTTCCCATCGTCTACGACGACGAGGGCCTGCCCGTCGCTTTACCAGAGTCGATGCTGCCGGTGACCCTCCCCGAAGTCGACGACTACACGCCGACCGTGGTGGGTGACGACGACGACAGCATCCCCGTCCCGCCGCTGGGCCGAGCGACCGAATGGGCGGAGGTGACCCTCGACCTGGGCGACGGCCCCCGTACCTACCGGCGGGAGCTGAACACGATGCCGCAGTGGGCCGGCTCGTGCTGGTATTACCTGCGCTACCTCGATCCCCACAACGACGCTGCGCTGGTCGACCCGGACGTCGAGCACTACTGGATGCAGGGGTCCACCGCCGACGGCAAGCCCGCCTTCGGCGGCGTCGACCTCTATGTGGGCGGCGTCGAGCACGCCGTGCTGCACCTGCTCTACGCCCGCTTCTGGCACAAGGTGCTGTTCGACCTCGGCCATGTCTCCACGCCCGAGCCCTTCCAACGGCTCTACAACCAGGGCTACATCCTCGCCGACGCCTTCCTCGACGAGCGGGGGGTCTACGTCGAGGCCGGTGAGGTCGAGGGCGATGCCGAGTCGGGCTTCACCTTCCACGGCCGATCGGTGCGACGCGAGCAGGGCAAGATGGGCAAGAGCCTGCGCAACGCCGTGTCGCCCGACGCCATCGGCGCCGAGTACGGCACCGACACGCTGCGCCTCTACGAGATGGCCATGGGGCCGCTGGACGCCGACCGACCCTGGAGCGGGCGGGACATCATCGGGGTGCACCGCTTCCTCCAGAAGCTGTGGCGAAACCTGGTCGACGAGGAGACAGGCCTGCCGAGGCTGGCCGACGTCCCCGCCGACGACCGGCTTCGCCGGGTGCTGCACCGCACGATCGCCGGCGTGCGGGCCGACATGGACGGCCTGCGCTTCAACACCGCGGTGGCCAAACTCATCGAGTGCAACAACGCCCTCACCCGGGAGCTGGCGATGTCGGGTGACGGCTCCTGCGCGCCCCGAGAGGTCGCCGAGGCACTGGTGGCCATGGTGGCGCCACTCGCCCCTCACGCGGCCGAGGAGCTGTGGTCCCGTCTCGGCCACGCCGACTCGGTGGTGTGGGCGGCGTTCCCCGAGCCCGACTCGTCGTTGCTGGTCGACGACGAAGTGGAGCTGCCGGTCCAGGTGGCGGGCAAGGTACGGGCCCGCGTGCGCGTGGCGGCCGATGCCGACGAGGGGGCGATCGAGGCGGCGGTGCTGGGCGACCCGGCCGTGGTGGCAGCCGTGGCCGGTCGGGACGTCCGCCGGGTGATCATCGTCCCCGGTCGCCTGGTCAACCTGGTGGTGTAGCGACCTCGGGTTCGTGTCTCATGCCCGTCGTAACGTTGCGACGTGTGTTCTGTGTCAGGACTTCGAGCGTCGGGTGGCGACTGGTAGCGTGGGGCACCCACAGGGGGCCGTAGCTCAGTTGGTAGAGCGCATCCATGGCATGGATGAGGTCGCGCGTTCGATCCGCGTCGGCTCCACACCTCCGTGATTCTCTTATCACGGTGTGCAAGATGGTTGCAGCGTGTGGCGGATGAGTTCGTCCCCCTCGGTCGTCGGCGCTCGGGCCGAGCTCGCCATCGCAGGGCTTCGTTGGGCAAAGGACTATCTCTTGAAGGGCTAACGGTGGTCGGGGAGGACTACTACGACCCCTACCGCCGGTGAGGGGCCGGTGACGGGCCGGCGCTTCGCCCTAGCCGCAGCGGCCGCCGGGTCGACCGGCCTCCTCGCCGGCGTGGTCGTCCAGCGCCGGGACGCGCGGGCGGTCGCCGCCGACCCGACCCGCGCCGAACTGACCGAGCCGCTCACGGGGCGACCGATCGCCGTGGTGTCGGATGACGGCACCGTCCTGCACGCCGAGGTCCACGGCCTCGACGACGGGGTCCCCCTGATGTTGGTCCATGGCTGGATGTGCACGTCGGCGGTCTGGCGCTACCAGATCCGTGCCCTGTCAGCGCGTTGCCGGGTCGTCACCTACGACCAGCGGGGCCATGGGCGGAGCTCGCCGGCGGTCAGCGGGGACTACTCCAGCGATACCCTTGCCGCCGACCTCGACGCCGTGCTGCACCAGGCCGTTCCCGCCGGCGAACCGGCGGCCGTCGCGGGCCACTCCATGGGCGCCATGGCCGTGGTCGCATGGGCCTCGACTCACCGACACGAGGTGAGCGATCGGCTGGCCGCCGTGGCCCTGGTCAACGTAGGCGTCGAGGACCTCATCGGCCGCTCCACCATCATCCCGTTCCCGGCGGCCCTCACCGCACTGCGGTCCACCATCGGTGAACGGGTCCTCGCCTCACCGCTCCCCGTGCCCGCCAGCACCAACCCGCTGCTGACCCGGCTGGTTCGGGCGGTCGCCCTGGGGCCGGCAGCCTCCCCGGCCCAGGTGGCCTTCTGCACCGAGCTGTTCCTGGAGACCCCGACCGACGTCCGGGCCGCCTTCGGCGCCACCCTCTCCACCTTCGACCTGGCTCGCGGGCTCCCGGCGCTCAGCGTGCCGACCGTCGTCCTCGCCGGCGAGCACGACCGCCTCACCCCGCCAGTGCACGGCTCGGCCATCAAGGCCGAGGTGCCCGGCGCCACCTTGGTGGAGATGGCGGGCGTCGGCCACATGGCCCCGATCGAGGCCCACCGCGAGGTCACCGACCACCTTCGCCGGCTGGTGGGCGAGCGCGGGCACTAGCGCCAGCGAGGGGAGGGAGCGGACCAAACGAGCCCGCTCCCTCCTCTCTTACTCGTCCTGCTACTGCTTGCTGGCTTTCTCGCTTGCCGTCACGAAGGCCACGCACTGGCCATGTAGTAGGAAGCGATCGTGCATAGATATGCAGCGAGACAGACTGTGAGGAAGATCGTCTTGCCGCCGGAGATCGGTGTCAACGGCGAGTAGCGCAACACCGGACTGACCTGGCTGCTGCCCGGCCCCATGGTGTGGTCGTGGGCACCAACGGTGCCGACCTGGCCCCTTCAGCGGTTGATCGCAACCGCTGAGAGGGCCGGAACCGAGATCGGGAGGGGGAACGGGCCCGACGGCAGGCTCAGGAAGCGGCGAGGTCGGGCAGGATCCGCTCGACGAACTCCTCCATGCGGGACCGGCCCTCGGTCGGCCACGAGCAGACCAGATACCCCACGCCGGCGCGGCGGTGGGCCTCGGCCACCCGGCGGACCTCGTCCCACGGCTCGGACAGCGACAGGTTGGTGGCCCGGAGGATGGAATCGGGGTCGCGACCGGCCGCTTCGGCGGAGCCGGCCACGATGGCCCATTTCCTGGCCATATCGTCCGGTGCGGCGAAAGAGTGCCAGGCGTCGGCGACCCGCCCGACCAGCGGCAGCATCCGCTGCTCGCCGGAAGCGCCGATCCACAGAGGCGGGTAGGGCCGCTGGACGGGCCGCGGACGGTACGTCGCCCCCTCCAGGCGGAGGTGCTCGCCCTCGTACCGGGCACCGTCGGTCGTCATCAGAAGCCGCATCACCTCGATGGCCTCCTCCAGGAGCTCGACCCGCTGGCCGGCGGGCGGAAAGTCGAACCCCAGCTCGCGGTGCTCCGCTTCGAACCATGCCGCTCCCACCGCCAGCTCGAGGCGACCGCCGGAGATGTGGTCCACGGTGACCGCCTCAGCCGCCAGGAGCGACGGATGCCGGTAGGTGATCCCCGTGACGAGCGTGGCCAGCCGGATGCGCTCGGTCGCCGCCGCCAGTCCGGCCAGCAGCGTCCAGCCCTCCAGACACGGCCCCGGGCCCTCGCCGTAGAGGGGCTTGAAGTGGTCGAAGACCCATGCGCCGTCGAAACCCGCCTCCTCGGCGAAGCGGACCCGGGCCACCAGCTCTGGCCACTCGAGCCGGTGCTGGGAGGTCTCCATGCCGATGCGCATCAGCTCGAATCAGATCGGCGTGATCCCGCCGCGCCGGCGCCTTCGCTCACGACCTCGCCGAACGCACGACCGTCGCCGTTCCAATCGAGGCGGGCCACGTCACCCCACAGTCGCTCCAGCTCGTAGTACGCCCGGGCCTCCTCGGACAGGATGTGGACCACGATGTCGCCGAAGTCCATGAGGATCCAACGGCCGTCGTCGGCTCCCTCGATGCGCAAGGGCCCATTGCCGTCGAACCTCCGCAGCTGCTCCTCGACCTCCTCGGCAATGGCACGGGCCTGGCGCGCGTTGGACGAGCTGGTGACCACGAAGAAGTCCACGATGGCCAGGACCTGCCCGACCTCGAGCACGACCGTGTCGACGGCCTGCTTCGACGCGGCGGCGCCGGCCGCCAGGCGGGCACGCTCGGCGCTGGTGGGGTCGCTACTCAGGACCCTGCACTCCTCAGCGAGCTCCTCGACCGCATCTGATCGACAGCGTACAGACCGCGCTGACGGATGACGTGGACCACCGGTGGGGTGACCAGCCAGTCGAGCGGCCGTCCATCGACGAAGCGGGCCCGGAGGTCGGTGCTCGACACCTCCAGGCGCGGCACCTCCACCACCCGGTGGTCCCATTCCGGTGGCGGGGACGACGTGTCGGCGCCCGGACGGGTGACGAGCACCAGCGTGGCGTTTTCCCGCACCTCCTCGACCCGCTTCCAGGTGGGAAGCAGGGCGGCGGCATCGCTGCCGAGGATGAGGAAGAGCTCGCCGTCAGGATCGAGTCGGTGGAGGGCGGCGAGGGTGTCGGCGGTGTAGGACACCCCGCCCCTGGCGATCTCCAGGTCGCTGGCCTCGAGCCCGTCGACATCGGCCACCGCCGCCTCCACCATCGCCAGGCGATCGAAGGCGCGAGTGACCGGCAGATCGGCCTTCTGCCATGGGTCGTTGGCCACCAGCAGCAGGACCCGATCCAGCTCGAGGACGTGGCGGACGTTGACGGCGGTGACCAGATGCCCCACGTGGATGGGGTCGAAGGTCCCTCCGAATACTCCAATCCGTTCGCCACGGGAGGCGGCTCCAACCCGTTCACCCACCTGCGGGGGCGGCGGTGTAGGTCCAGTCGGGCTGCTTGGCCTCCTGGCGACGGTCGTAGACCACCCGGCCTCCGCCCAGATCGTCGATCTTGGGCATCGGGTAGGGCCGGGGCGCCAGAGGACGGCCCTCCAGATGGGCGGCCACATCGTCGGGGAACTCCCGGAGGATGGAGCCGACGACCAGTTGCTCCTCGACCGGCAGGTAGCAGCGATTGCCGTCGGTGACCGTCTCCAGGCGGCGGCCGATGGTCTCCACATCGGCCTCAGCCCCCAGGCCGGCCACGATGCGCTCCAGGTAACTGGTGATCTCGCCGGTGCCGAACTTGCACGCCGGGCACTGCCCGCAGGATTCGACGTAGAGAAACCGTGAGAACATCTGGGCCACACAGGCCATGTCGGCGGTGTCGTCGTAGACGACGAAGCCGCACGACCCCAACCCGCTGCCGATCGCGGCCAGGCCCTCGTAGCTCATCGGGGTCTCGAGCTGATCGCCCCGGATCACACCGTTGGCGACTCCGGAGAACACTGCTTTGATCCTCCGCCCGGGAGCCACGCCCCCGGAGAGTTCCTCGATGACCTCCCCCAGGGCCCGGCCGAGCTCGACCTCGGCCACAGCCGGGCGGCGCACGTCGCCCACCACGGTGACCACCACTGCGCCGGGTGACTTCTCGGTGCCCAGCGAGCGGTGCCATTCCGGGCCCCGGGTCAGGATGTGGGTGACGTTGGCCAGGGTCTCGACGTTGTTGACCACGGTGGGGTTCGATCGGCCCACGTCGTCGTCGTCGCTCGGGTCCTCGTCGGGGCCGAACCCATAGGCGTGGGGGCGCGAGGACCACCCGAGCTGCGGGGCGGTGGCAAACAGGCCGTGCACGTACGGGGGGAGCACCCGGGGAAGGGGGGCATCGCCCTCGATGGCCGCCAGAAGTCCCTTCTCCTCGCCGTAGAGGTAGTGGTCGGGGCCACTGACCAGGGAGATGGGCACGTCGCCGGTCAGGCCGGCAGCCGCCATCTCCTCGAGGGCTCTCGACACGGCGGCGATCTCGGTGTCGAACTTCTCCTTGACGCACAGATAGGCGGCCCGGGCCCCCACGGCCAGCGCAGCCACGGCCAGGCCCTCCACCACCTGATACGGGTCGCGGCGCAAGATGGCCCGGTCCTTGAAGGTCCCGGGCTCCCCCTCGGCTCCGTTGCACACCACGAAGCGGTCGCCGGCGCCGGCATCCTCGTGCCGTAGACCCGACCACTTGCGGCCGGTCGGAAACCCGCCGCCCCCGCGACCCCGGAGCCCCGACAGGCTGATCTCCTTGATGG